>DKKK01000178.1 GCA_002455215.1 Anaerolineales bacterium UBA6668
CACAACTTGAAGTGGTGAATGAGTGATTCCATGCTGGTATGCAGTTCGGAACGCGGCGGCGGGGTAAACTTACGGTCTTGTGTCACCACAGGTCCGGGTTTTAAGCGAGCCAATCCTTGTTGAATAATTTTCAGGCTTTCGCGGAACTCGCGCATGCGCACCAAGTAGCGGGCATACACATCGCCGCCCGTTTCAGTGGGCACTTCAAAGTCGTAGGTTTCATAACCACAGTAGGGAAAAGCACGGCGCACATCAAAATTGACCCCACTGCCGCGCAGAGAAGCCCCGCTCATGCCATAAGCAATCGCCTTCTCTGGTTCAATCACGCCAATGTCCACCGTTCTATCCAAGAAAATAGGGTTCTTGGTTAACAAGCGTTCATAATCGTCCAAACGCGAAGGCATTTCATCAATAAAAGCTTGCACCATCGGCACAAAATTGGCAGTCACATCGCGCCACACGCCACCAGGGCGGATGAAGCTGGTCATCATGCGTTGCCCAGAGATTTCTTCAAAGATATCGAGAATGCGCTCGCGCTCGCGGAAGCAGTACATCAGCATGGAGCTGGCATTTAGGTCAATGCCGGAAGTGCCCAGCCAAACCAAATGCGAAGAAATGCGTTGCAGTTCCGCCAAAATGACGCGCAAAGTGGTGGCGCGTTCGGGGACCGAAATGCCACATAACTTTTCCACAGCCAAACAATAGGTCAGGTTATTGCCCATATTGTTTAGATAGTCCATGCGGTCAGTCATTACCAAAGCCTTTAGATAGGTTTTGGCTTCCATGTTCTTTTCAATACCGGTGTGCAAAAAGCCAATATCGGGGATACAAGTCACCACTTCTTCGCCATCCAGTTCCAGCAATAAGCGCAACACCCCGTGAGTGCTGGGGTGTTGGGGACCCATGTTGAGCAACATGGTTTCGCCGGAACGGGCACGCGGACTAAATAGGTGCTTTAGTTCGTCAACAGTTGTTTCAATTTCACGTACAGCGGTGGAAGTCATGGTCGTTGCTCCTATTCGCTTCGGTCTTTAGCATAAGACTTGGTACCATCCACTTCGCGCCAGTTAAAGCTAAATTGGATTTCTTCGTAGCCAAGCGGGTAGTCCTTGCGTTGGGGGTGTCCTTCCCACTCGGCAGGCATTAAAATGCGGCGTAAATCGGGATGATTGTTAAAGTGAATGCCCATTAGGTCATAGGCTTCGCGTTCATGCCAGTTGGCAGAAAGCCACACGCCCGAAACACTATCCACACTGGGTTCATCCCCTTCAAGAAAAACTTTAACGCGGAAGCGGGTGTTTTGCGCCAAGCTAAACAGCACATACGACACGGCAAAGCGGGGTTCTTCGGGGAAGTAATCCACTGCCGCTAGGTCAGCCAAAAATGTGTAGCTGAGTTGATCGTGCAAATATTGGGAGATTGCCAAGATGCGAGTAGGTTCAACCACGACGGTTGTTTCGCCACGAAACTCGCTAACAGCTTGGATGTCCGTGCCAAAAGCCGCTTGCAATTCAGAAAGAGTGTGAGAAAGATGGGACATGAACATTAACTCCACTTGCCGATTTTTTCTTTGCGAATTTTGTCATGTAGGGTCAGGAAACCATTCATCAAAGCTTCCGGGCGCGGCGGGCAACCTGCCACATACACATCTACCGGCACCACTTCATCCACCCCTTGCACCAGTGCATAGTTATTAAACACACCACTGCAACTGGCGCAGTCGCCCATCGCCAGCACCCACTTGGGTTCAGGCATTTGGTCATACAGGCGGCGAAGAACGGGTGCCATCTTGCGGCTCACGCGCCCAGCAACAATCATCAAATCGGATTGGCGGGGGCTGGCACGCATCAACTCCATGCCAAAGCGGCTGGAGTCGTGGGTAGCGGTTTGTGAAGCCATCATTTCAATGGCACAACAAGCCAAGCCAAACAGCATGGGCCACATCGCGCCGGTGCGGCCCCAGTTGATAACGTCTTCAAGGCGAGCGGTCACTACGCCCATGTTTCCGAGTTTTTGTTCTGCGCCCATAGTAATTTTTGTGCTGAATGAAAACTTTTAAAATAGTTTGTCTAAGCTGGAAACATTATTCCCAGTTGAGTGCGCCACGTTTCCAAACGTAGATGTAACCGACCACAAGTGTGATGGTGAAAATGAGCATTTCTGCCAGCGCAAACTGCGCAAAGCTCGTGCCATTTTGCAGTAAGGCAATTGCCCACGGCAGGAAGAAAATCACTTCAATATCAAACAAAATAAACAATACCGCAATCAAATAGTAACGCACCGGAATGCGCCGATTTGCCCCACCAATGGGGGTCATGCCGGATTCGTAGGGCATGAGCTTTTTGTCGGTGTTGCGCTTTGGACCCAAATTTCCAGATGCCCACACGATAAACGCGCACAGTGCAGTGGCAATGATGAAGGTCACTGCAATGGGTAGGTATTGTGTTGTCAGAATTTCAGTTGACATAAATGAAACCTTGTAATTGTCTCTAAAAGAGACCCCGTGCTTGCAAAAGTGTTGCAATGGTGAACGGGGCTGGGAAACAACGGTCACTTGTCTTCCAGCCTTTTCAGATTAAGTAGCCACTGGAAGGTTAATGATGGGTAGGAGTTTATCACAAGCCTTTCTCATCGTCAATTAATTTGAGATGTTTTTCACAATGATAATCAAATCAATGGCGTTTGCGAATGGGGCAATCAGTGCCCTTCCCAATGCGCAAATTGCCGCTCAAATTCCTGGCGAGCTCCTTGTGCGGCAGTGAAAGCCTTTTGCACAGTGTCAAAATCGGAGTCGTGTGCGGCAAGCGAATAGGCAGAGTAGGTTAAGCGAATGCTATTTTGAAGTGCTTTGTGAAGCGGGATGGCACAGGGTGGCGGGTTTGGGAGTGATGCAAACAAGCTGGAAATTTCTTCGAGTGGGCGAATTTGGTCTGGGGAAACAGCATCCCCAAGCGATTCCAACCGCTTCAGTTGGGTATCCCAGAGTGCCAAAAAGCGAATGGTCGCTTGACGGTAAGCAGGTGACTGCTGAGAGCAAGGCTGAAGCCACTGCCCCCATGCCCACCATAACCCGGAAAATACAACGAATAAAATTAACAACTGTTGGGGGAATTTATTTTTCTGGTAGTTTTTCATCATTAAAAACGATTTTTACACGGGTGATGGCAACTTTTTGTGCAATATTAGCATAAATTTTTGACTAGACCTGCCTTTTCATCAAATTTCCCTCTTGACAAAAACAAAACTATCTGTGAAAATACTGCCCGCGTCATTCCACAATAGCTCAATGGCAGAGCAATCGGCTGTTAACCNNTTTTCATACCTTCACCCCCCACCATGCCTGCACCCATTTACAATCCCTATGTGCTGGGTTTTTCTGCCCAAAGCGGACCGCTAAGCTTGCCACTTTCCACGGCGCGTCAGTTGTATGGTCGCCTGCCATCGGAGCTTGGCTTGCTCGAAGGCGAGCGTGAAGATCACCGTCACCGGCGCAATTACCGTACACTGAATGTGCGCACCGGGCACACCATTCGCGGCTTGTTGGGTACTCTCCCCGGCAACCAATCCCCCACCCCACGCATTTTCTCACTCAAGCGAATGGTTTGGCAGTTTTTTCAGGGCTGGCATCGCAATTATCAAGCCGAGTTTGGCATT
>DKKK01000162.1 GCA_002455215.1 Anaerolineales bacterium UBA6668
CGAAGTCATCCTGCACCTGTTTGCCCGGCATGGAGCGGATTGTTTACGCTTTTTGCGCGGCATGTTTGCCATTGCCATTTGGGACGAGCAAGAAAAAACACTCTTTTTGGCACGCGACCGCATTGGCGAAAAACCGCTCTACTACGCCCAAATTCCCGGCTTGTTTTTATTTGCCAGCGAAATCAAGTGCTTATTGGCACACCCGCCGGTAAAACGCGCCGTAGATGTTCAGGCGTTCAACCACTTTCTCACCTTCCTAACCACACCTGCCCCCGATACGCTCTTTCAGGGCATTCACAAGCTCCCCCCCGCGCATTATGCCTTCATTCGCCCCGATGGCTCTCTGCACTTGCAGGAATATTGGGATGTGTATGACGGTTCGCAGGTGGGAGATTTTTCGCAAGGAGAATTGGTTGAACAATTGCGTGCCAAACTGCGCGAGAGTGTGCGCCAGCGCATGGTGAGTGATGTGCCATTTGGCGTTTTGCTTTCGGGTGGCATCGATTCCAGCACCAACACTGCCTTAATGGCAGAACAAATGCACCGCCCCGTGCAAACTTTTTCGATTGGCTACAAAGGGGCAGAGAGTGCCGCCTACAACGAGTTTGAATTTGCCCGGCAAGTGGCACACAAATTTGGCGCAAACCACCACGAAGTGCAGATTGGGGCGCAAGACTTTTTGGACTTTCTGCCGCGCCTGATTTACCACCAAGATGAACCGATTGCCGACCCAGTGTGTGTGCCGGTTTATTTTGTGTGCGAACTTGCCCGCCAGAACGGCACAACGGTAGTGCAGGTAGGGGAAGGGGCAGACGAGCTATTTGGCGGGTACCAGCACTGGCTGGCAGATTTGCGCTTGCATGGCGGGTTGTGGCAAACCTTTGGCAAATTACCCCGTCCCGCACAACAGCTTGCGGCAGGTGTGGCACGCGGGGCACTCAGCCCGGTGCGGGCAGAATATCTGCGCCGGGCAAGTGCTGGTGAAGAACTGTTTTGGGGTGGAGCAATCGCCTTTGGCGAGACCCGCAAATCCCAACTCCTGCACCCACACATTCGCCAACAATTGCGGGGTGTTTCTTCCCATCAGGTAATTGCCTATCATCACCAGCGATTTTTGCAACGCTCACCCCTGCCCAACGACTATTTGAATTGGATGAGCTATCTCGATTTGCACCTACGCCTGCCCGAGCTTTTGCTAATGCGGGTGGACAAGATGAGCATGGCGACTTCGGTGGAGGCGCGGGTTCCCTTTTTGGATAGCGAATTGATTTCGCTGGCAATGGGCTGGTCGCAAAAACAAAAATTGGGAGATTTGCAACCCAAGCAATTGCTCAAAGCGGCAGTGCGGGGCATTATCCCGGATGAAATTATTGACCGCCCCAAGCAAGGCTTTCGCGTCCCCATCCAACATTGGCTGGAAGATTTGCTCGGTGGGTTTGCCCGCCAAAAGCTGTTTGCCTTCTGCCAACGCACTGAANNTGGCAAGCTGTGGAGCAACTGCTCAATCAGCACAACGAACTGGTGTGGTATCTGCTCAACTTTGTTTTGTGGTACGAACTGTGGATTGAAGGCGAAAACCTGTCCCGCCTAGAGCCCCTTTAGGGTTGATTGCAAAACAGGCTTTCCAAAATCACGCCCAACGCCTAATTCACACTTATCTAAAATATCCTTCTTGGTTCGCTTCACTCCAGCCATATTGACTCAGCAAGGCAAAAAACGACTCGCGGGTGGCAATTTGACCGGAAAATTGCGCGTTATAGGCTTTCAGGAAGGCAAAAAACGGTTCATCGCCCATTTGCTTGCGGCTGGCATCCCAAAACATGGCACTGCGTAGATAAACCGCATTAACATACGGACGAAAATCCAAAAAGTCATAAATCGTACTATTGGCAAACCCGCTGGGAGAGTGCCGCTCAATGCGAAAACGCCACCACCAGTCTGCTGATGTGGGATAGTAACGTTCATAGAATAATTTTTCGCTATACAAGCACAACATTTCATCTAGCCACGGCTCTTGGGCGGGGTTGTTGCCTACCTGCCCAAACCACCAATTGTGAGCGGTTTCATGTGCCGCAATCATGGTCAGGTAGTTTAGCTGATTATCGCCATACGTTTGGTAATACGACTCGCCAAGCCAGTACAAGCCATCGGTTTCCATCCCATCGCCAAAATCGGCAATCACCACCGTTAAGTGATTGTGCTGATACGGGCTATACAACTCGGAAAAAAGCGCAATTGCCTGCTGATTAGCCACCAAAGCCGCCCTTGCCGCATTTTCATAGCCCGAAAAATAAAAACTTTCATACTGCACGCCATCTTTTTCTTCGCGCAGAACTAAATAGTCTGGGCTAACCGACCAAGCGAAGGTGCGGGCGGCAGTGTGCGTGTAGTGTAGGCTGTTTTCGGCAGAAAGCTCGGCATTTGCCGGAGCGGCAACAATGAGCGGCGGCTCATTNNTGGCGGGGATGTGAAGGGTTACATCGAAGTCGGCAAGTGGGTAAGTTAAAAATTCGCCGACTGCACCCGGAAAATCCACAATCCACGCCCCTTGCGCATCCCTTGCCGCTACAAACGGATACCAATCGGCAAAGTTGGTTTGCCGCCAAAAGCCAAGTGTACCAGCGCGGGGCGGCAAATACAGCGTATATTGCAATTGGAAAGCAACTACGCCATTTGGCGGCAGGGGGCTGGGGAGTGGGAGGCTGAGCTGTGTACCTTCCAAAATAGCATTTTCAATGGCTTTGCCATCCTCCCACACCGCTTGCGACAAATGGGTCACTGCTGGGGCGCGGTTGCCCTCCACCAGCAGAAGCAGATGCTCCAGCGGTTGCGCACCATCGTTCACATAGCGCACTGTTTGGTGGACTGTCAAACTACGATTGGGGTAATCGAGTGTAGCAGTTAGCCGGTATGTGGTGCGCTGGGGTGTGGGCAACGGTGGCGTGGGCACAGCAAGGCTGGCTGTCGGGCTATTTTCGGCAGGTGGTGGGCTATCTGTGGCGGTGTTTGGCGTGGAAGCCGGGACAACTGTGGGCAACAGCAAAATGGCGGTTGGGGCGGGTGTGGGCGCAGAATTGGGCAAAAGCGCACACGCCAACAACAAAGGAAGCCAGAACCCAATGAGTAATTTCCGTGCAAGCATGGGGAAATTATACAGCAAAGGGGGCAGAAAATTAAAGAAATTAAGTGAACCAAAGGGATTAAGGTGGCTTTTGGGCATAGCCGCACAAGCCGAGCATTGTTTATACTCCGCATGGATAGATTTGCGCTTGTTCTTTCCGAGTCAAGATGATGAAATGTCTAATGTTGGGAAAACAACCCTATCAGTTGCTTCCCTGCCAAGCGAAATAGGCAGAACGATTTCCGAGCGCGAAGCTTAGGTGCTTAAATGCGTTCTTGTTTCTAGTTGACTTTTTTAACGGTCGTTATTGTAGTAAAAAAGTCGTAACTGCTCAGCCTGGTTTG
>DKKK01000099.1 GCA_002455215.1 Anaerolineales bacterium UBA6668
TCCAATCTGCGTACCGAATCAGAAGCATGTCGGTAAAGCCCATCTGTCAGTAATACGGATTTCAGATTAGGTTGTTTATATATTCCGACTTCCTAGTCGCCGACTTCCTAGTCGCCGACTCTACATTCGCTATCAGGAGAGAACCCACTTTCCTAATCTGTGTCATCCGATCATCCATCCAATCTGCGTACCGAATCAGCAACGTGTCGGTAAAGCCCATCTGTCTCCCACGGGCGATAACTGGCGGTCTGGTGGCGGAAGTAGGTGTTATATAGTTCAGCATAATGCCCAGCCTGTGCCATCAATTGTACATGACTGCCTTGTTCTATCACCTGCCCTTGCTTGAGCACAATAATTCGGTCAACCGCTTGCACGGTGGAAAGGCGGTGTGCAATCAAAATACTGGTACGTCCATGCAAAGCTAAGCGCAATGCTTCCTGAATCTGGGTTTCGGTAAACGGGTCAATGCTGGCAGTAGCTTCATCCAGCAAGAAAATTGCCGGGTTTTGCACCAGCACTCGCGTTAGCGCCACCAATTGGCGTTGCCCCATGCTCAAGCGGCCACCACGCTCACCCACTGCTGTTTGCAAGCCGTTTGGCAAAGTCTCCAGCCAATGCCCCTGCCCAATTTGGCACGCTACTGCCAAAATCGCTTCATCCGTTGCTTCCGGGCTGGCATAGCGGATATTGTCTGCCACACTGCCAGCGAACAAAAACGGCACTTGTGTCACAATCCCCAATTGCCGCCGATAGCTGTTCAGGTCAAATGAGCGAATATCCCGCCCATCCAGCAAAATCTTGCCACCTTGAAATTCATAATAGCGCGAAATCAACTTAGCAATGCTGGACTTTCCTGCACCGGTATGCCCAACAAAAGCTACACTCTCCCCAGCCTGAATGGTCAGGTCAAAGCTCGGCAAAACCACTTGTTTGTTAGAATATTGAAAGTGAACCGCTTGGAATTCAATTCTGCCCTGTAAGGCTGGGGCAGGGGTTGGGTGGTTTTGCACCACCACCGGGCGTGCGTCTATCAACGCGAAGATTCTTTCGGCGGCAGACAAGCCGTTTTGAAACTGTGTCCAAAACGCCGACAAATTGATGACCGGGAACCAAAAACTATCTACCGCTTGGATAAACAAAAACCATGCCCCAACTGTTATCAACCCAGCCCCCACCGCATTTCCACCCGAAAAGGTGATGACAGCCCACGCAATGCCCAATAAAAAGTTCAATATCGGAAAGGTCGCCGCCAGCACAAAGCCACGCCGTACATTGATGCGATAACTATCTTCGTTGACCTCCTGAAATTCACCGTAGATTTTGGCTTCTTGACGAAAATTTTTTGCAACCGCAATACCGGTCACCGCTTCCTGTATTGCCGTGTTTACATTGCCCATTGCCCGAAAACCCGCACGCGTGACATTCCTTGCTATTTTTCGCCAACTCCAAGCAAAGCTAAACACTAATGGAATGAGCGCAAACACCAGCAAAGCCATACGCCATTCGATGGTTAGCAAAATTGTGCCGAGTATGAACATCAGTCCAATCTGACTCATTAAATCCGCTACCAGACGCAAGGTATTGCCAAAATCCTGTGAGTCAGAAGTGATGCGCGAAATAATGCGCCCAGACGCATATTCGTCAAAAAAGGAAAGGTCGTGCTGTAAGGTAGCTGAAAGTGCATCGGAACGCAGGCGCATCACGACATCGGCAATCAACTCACTAAACCAGCGGGTGCGGAGATAATTTAACCCCCAGACCAGGATACCAATCACAAAGAGCGCAAACACAACCCAGCCAACCAGCGCTCCGGCGGTCACGCCTTGTCCAGTTTTTGCCAACAGATCGACCGCTCGCCCCATCAAGACCGGGCTGGCGGCATTCGTAACAGAAATCAAAAGCATTGCCACGCTTGCCAAGCCCAATTTCTGGCGATGGGGGTATAAATACCGTGCAATTCGTTGTAATAGTTGTTTATCAGAATATTCGCGGTCGTAAGCTTCCGCGTTTAAACTACTAAAAAATCCCATGATGGTTTATTGTGTGCTATTCAGCGGCTAAGTGAAATATTTTCTGGTAGGCAGGCGATGTTTCCATCAACTGCTGGTGTGTGCCCACGGCTTCAATGCTACCGCCGCGCAGAACCACAATTTTATCCGCCCAGCGAATTTGTGAGATGCGGTGGGTTATCAGCAGGGTCGTTTGCCGCTCCGAAGCCCGACGAATTGCCCGTTGAATGTGGTCTTCGGTTGCGCTGTCAATTGCACTGGTAGAATCATCTAGAATTAAAATGCGCGGGTTGGCAAGGAAGGCGCGTGCCAAAGCAATGCGCTGTCTTTGCCCACCCGAAAGCGTAACGCCCCGCTCCCCAACGACCGTTTGAAAGCCATCTTTAAAACTTAGGATAAATTCTTCTGCTTGCGCTTCCCGTGCCGCCCAGGTGATTTGCTCAGGGGTGGCGTTGGGCAGTCCAAATGCGATGTTTTCTGCAATGGTACGGCTAAACAAGAAAATATCTTGCTCAATAATGCTCACTTGCCGCCGTAGCGTCGCCAACTGCCAATCACGCACATCTATTCCATCCACTAACACCCGCCCATGAGTGGTATCGTACATGCGGTTTACTAGCTTCACAAGGGTGGTTTTTCCGGCGCCGGTTTGCCCCACAATTGCCACTGTTTCACCTGCATTTACCTGCAAATTAATGTCATGCAAAGTGTCCGCTTGTCCCTCATAGCCAAAATTCACCCTTTCAAAGGTGATACTGCCCTGCATTTCCGCCTGATACCCATTTGCGTTTTCATCCATTGCTGTTTTTTGCGTCAGCACTTGCAAGATACGGCGTGCGCCTGCCNNAAGCGTTGATAGATATGTTTACCGGAAAGCTAAAGAGTGCAATCAAACCGGTATAGGCCACAATATCGCCAATTTCGAGTTGTTGATGTTGATATAACCAGGTGGCGTGCCAAAAACCGATAGCCATTGCCAAACCCAACAACAACAGCGGGATATAGCGTGCTTCCAAAACGCCCTGCCGCACCAATGCTTCCCGCACCTGCCGAGCTTTTCCGGCAAAGCGTTCAGTTTCACGGCGTTCTTGCACCATGCCTTTCACAGTTTCAATGCCGTCAATCGCTTCCGCCAGCGTACTATTCATCTGCCCAAAACTCTCGCGCACCGATTCGCTGATAGGACGCAGGCTTTCCAAATGTNNCGATAAAGACGCAGGGCATAATTGACAATGCTGGGTGAATCTGCAATGCCATAATGGGTGGCATAAGGAGAAACATGGCAGACCCCACTACGAGGTTCACCCCCGGATTCAGGAGCAAATTGACTTCGCGCACATCGTTAGTGGCACGTGCCATCGTATCACCTACTGGCATCGAGTCGTGGTATGCCATGCTCTGCCCTAGTAAACTGGTGTACAGTTCGGTGCGAGCATCACGTTCTAAACGTTGCCCAATGACTTCTGCCGAAAAGTTACGCATCAACTGCAAAACCGCCCGCCCAGCTTGACTGGCAACCAACATGCCTGCCGCCCACAGCAATTGACTGTGGTTGATGGGCTGTTTTTGGTAAACTGCCTGATATGCCATGCGCAAAAGTAGGGGTATCACCGATGCCAGATAGGCATTGGCAAATGCGCCTACCAATAGGGAAAGTACTTGCACCCAATGACGGCGAATGTGTGACAAAAGCCACTGCCTTTCACTGCGTGTATCCGAAGTAAATGGCAAGCGAATAGAAAACTCTGAAAAAGACATCATACTGATTGTGTCAAAAAAATGGACGAGCAAAACCTGTTTCAGATGATAGCGATGCTCACTACATCCGATGAAATCTGGCTCTGTTCAACGATATTCGGCACGTGTACCGAATATCACATTGCCCCACCATCGTTTCACCAGCTACCGCCTTGCCGCCGCACTCACTCATGCCCCGCATGGTTTTCCCACCAGCCCAACAACGACTGTAAGCGGTGTATTTGATTTTTGGGTTCACCGCTTCGTGAGAGTTCATGCCCATCTCGTGGGTAACGATGGAAGAGTACCTCGCGCCCCAAGCGGTGTAAGTGACAGAACAACTGCTCTGCCTGCTCGATGGGTACGCGAAAATCGTTTTCAGCGTGTTTTATCAACAACGGCGTGTGAATCTGTTCCACATACGCCAGCGGTGAACATGCCCACAGAAAATCTGCATGGGCTAACCCCTGCACATCAAAAGACTGCTCCACAAATTGCGGAATGTCAGTTGTTCCATAAAAACTAACCAAATTATACACCCCACGCTGGGTTACTGCGGCACAAAAACGCGCATCGTGTGCCAATATCCAGGTTGTCAGGTAGCCGCCATACGAACCGCCACTCAAGTATAGACGTGTGCGGTCAATGGGCAAATTTGCACACACCCAATCTATGCCGGCAAGCACATCTGTCATTGCCGGTTTACCCCAATTCGCCCGGATTGCTTGCATCCAAGCTTCGCCATAGCCATCGGAGCCACGCGGATTGCAGACAAAAACAACATAGCCCTTTGCGGTATGAACTTGCCAATCGTGCCAAACTGCTTGGTTGGCTGGAGCCCACATGGCATGGGGTCCGCCATGAATGAAGGTTACCAGTGGCAAATCGGTTTTCGACTGCCATTCAGGCGGCAAAATCAGCCACCCTTGCACCACGTTGCCATCCGGTGTAGAAAAATTCAATTCTTGGGTTTCGGCAACTTGCACCTGTGCCGCAAACGCGCTGTGTAAATCGGTCAGCGCATGAATTTGCCCATTCTCCCAAAGGTACGCATCCGCGCCGCCACACGCAACCGTGCGTGCCACGAGTGCAATCTGCGACTGGGCATTGACGGTAAGGCGCTCTACCTGATAGCCGTGTAACCCATCACAAAAAACCATTTCTCCCGTTTCGTCGAGAAAATTCAGCGGTGTGCCACCCTGATCATGCGTACACAGGTACAACCTTCTGCTATCCGGCGACCAACTCCAACTTACGATATTCCGCGTCAAGTTGACTTCGCATGTTTTATCCGGTAAGACCATTCTACATTTGCACACCCGCCCAATTACGTCAGTAGATGGTAAGTATTGATATGCCCATTTTGTGCCATCTTGCGTGACCACCACGTCAAACACACTTTCATCAGCGGGGGTCAGCCATTGCAAATTGGGGACTCCCTGCCCAGCCAGCCGCCCCAAGCGAAAGTTTATCCAATCTAGGATGTCATGTTCAGACTCAATCGCCCGCACCAGCAAATCCCCATCGGCTAGCCAATGTACTTGGGAAACATGAATTCCCACCGGTGTAACTGCCTTCGGGCGCGAGAACTCTCCGCGACTAGAGTCAAATTCCAATACAAATACTTGACGGGGGTACGACCCAAAGTGTGTACCAAAGCGATAGGGCAGATGATTGATTACCAATGGCTCTGGCAATAGCGGTAGTGTGGGCTGTCTTTCGAACCAGTCTGCCAAGCCCTGGTCAGCGGGTGCAATCGGTGCAAGTACCGCTAAGCGTTGACCATCCGGACTCCAACGCGCGGAGATGACCCCATGTGGAAAAGTACAAACGAGTTGGGCTGACTCACTGTGGGTAGGAGTTAGAAACAATTGTGGGGGTTTTTCACTCGTGGACACGTAGACAGCCCATAGGTCGCTGGGGTGCAATGCCAGTTGGTGCGTGCCGTTTTGTGCGAACCGACTTAAGCCCGTGCCCGTCTGATTCACGCACCACAAACTTGGAATGGTTTTATTTTCCTGCTTGTTGGGTTGTTCTTGGCAAAAATAAATCTGCTTACCATCCGCAGAAAACGCAATCCCTTTGATACTACTAAACTGAAATAAATCTTCAATTTCTATTGGGCGTTTCATTCGTTTGTGTGTCTCCTGCGGTGGCTAAAGATTTTAAAAACTCCCAACTATAAATACCCGTCTTGTGCCCATCCTTCCATACCAAGCGCAAGGCGTAATTTCCCACTGGTTCAACTGCGTCCAATTGGTCAGACACCATCGGCTTAAGCGAAAAACAANNTGCCATTCAATACGGAGCTGTTTTTCGGGCTTGTTTAGTTGTACTTTTTTAGGTCGAAGCATATTGTTTGCTCCTTAGCGAATGCCGGTTAAGAAGTTTTCAACCGCCCAGCCTTTTTGTTTATCGTTGTTTTCTGCCACAATCCGCCACCACAAGAAGCCATCTTTTTCAACCGGTCCTTCTTCTACACGGAAGACTTCGTTGTCAAGCGCCAAATACACCACGTTTCCCGCTAAACCAGCTTGGTCACGTAAGCGCAACCCATCGCCACCAGTATCATGTACCTGCACCATTTGCCCAATCGAAACTGTACCATCCGAGGGTGGAGGCGTGGCTGTGATGGTGGGTTCTAGTACGGGTGTGCTAATTTGCAAGGGTGTGGGAGAAGGTACTAGCGTCACCGGAATGTTTACGGTTTGCACGGCAACGACTACAGTCGGGGTAGCCAGCGCTTGCACATTGGTTCGCGTCACCAAGATATACGCCCACAACCCCGAACACAACACAACAAAAACAGAGCTAACAAACACCACAACCCAAACCTGTATTGTCCAGGGAGAGTCAGTTTGAACTTGATTTTGGGACATGAAATACAACCTCCGAGGCGGATTTATCCAAATGATTGATGAATGCCACGTTGTGAAAGCCAATTGAGTAGGCGCTCGGCATTCCAAGTATTGATGATTTGGTCAGGTGCAACCCAAGCTCGGCGTGCCACTGCAACTCCGTAATGCGTTCGTGCCAAGGCATTGAAATGGTGTGCATCCGAATTGATAGAAAGCAAGCCCCCCATCTCTGCATACCGGCGGGCGGACACATCGTTTAAATCCAACCGCTTCCAATTGGCGTTAATTTCGAGCGCCACCCCTGCCTGCAATGCGGCTGGCAAGATTTGCTCCATATCCAAATCTGCGCCATCACGGTCAGGTAATAGCCGCCCGGTCGGGTGACCGATAATATCCACATGTGGGTTGCGAATCGCATTGAGTAGGCGTGCGGTGATTTGTTCGCGTGGCTGACGCAAACTGACGTGTAAGGATGCCACAACGATATCCAATTGCGCCAAAACATCATCGGCATAATCCAACTCACCATCTGCCCGAATTTCGACTTCTGCCGAGTGCAAAAGCAAAATACTAGCACCCATTTCCGCTTGCACAGCCCGGATTTCATGCGCACGTTCCAAAATAGCCGCAGGGGACATGCCGTTTACGATGCCTAGCCCATGAGAGTGGTCAGCAATCGCTAGAATTTTCAAACCTTGCTCGCGTGCAGTCATTGCCATTTCACGAATGGAAGAATGCCCGTCACTCCAGGTGGAGTGTGTGTGCAAATCACTAATGAGTTGGGCGGGTGTAAGTAAGGTGGGCAATTTTCCGGCGAGTGCGGCTTGTACTTCGCCACGGTCTTCCCGCAATTCAGGGGCAATCCACGGCAACCCCAAATAAGCATATACTTCTGCTTCGGTGGCGCAAGCAATGGGGGCGGAACCATCCAACGGAGTGAGTGCATGTTCGGAAAGGGAATAGCCCAAGGATAGAGCACGTTCTCGCAGGCGCACATTATGCCCTTGCGAGCCTGTAGCATATTGCAAAGCGGTGCCGAAGTGTTCTGGAGGGTGTACCCACAATTGTGCCCGCAACCCACCTTCTAATTCAACACTCGCTTTGGTATCGCCTTGCCCTACAACAGCAACCACTTTGGGGTGTGAAACAAATTTGTATAATACAGTTTTTGCATCGGTTACGGCGGCAACTAGGTCTAAGTCGCCAATTGTTTCCCGTTGGCGGCGAGCACTACCCGCTAGTTCCGCTTGTGTCACCATCGGGAGCGCTTTCAAGTAGGCAAGCAACTCTTCTGCAACCGGAATTGCCTGCCCCAGCGGGATCCTGCCGCTTCTGCGCGAGAGCGCCGCAATGCCCGCCAAAATTTTGCCTTCAGACTTTTCCCCCATGCCAGCCAGAGTTCGCAACTGCCCTTGTTCTGCCGCCCGCTGAAGTTCGGCTAGGTTGGTCACGCCCAATTGCTTCCAAACCAACGCTACCTTTTTCGGACCCATATCTGGCACACTCAGTAAACTTTGCAAGCTTGCGGGAACTTCGGCAGTTAATTTGTCTAGGTATTGAATTTTGCCATTTGTAAACAACTCATCTAATTTTTCAGCAATCGCTTTTCCAACACCCGGAATACTTTCCAACTGACCATCGCGCCAGTATTCGCGCACCTCCCGAGCTTGCCCAGCAATCCCTTCTGCCGCCTTTCGATACGCCAAAATTTTATAGATAACCTCGCCTTTAATTTGCAATAGGTCGGCGATTAAGTTAAGTATTTCAATAATTTGCTGGTTATTCATAGCAGAATTATATCTGACTTATCCGGAAAAAAAAACTGNNGTAACTGCTCAGGCTAGTGAAAACCAATCATTATGTAGAGTTGTCCCCAGATCAGTGGGAAACAGCCTAAAATAGCACCCATCGAAATTCAACCTAATCTCTAAATCCGAAAATCCATATTACGGACAGAGGGCTTTACCAAAACACTCCTGATTCGGTACGCGGATTGGACGGATGACACAGTTCAGAAAAGTGGATTCTTCCCTGATAGCGAAAGTAGAGTCGGCGACTGGATGAACAAATTATCCACAGCCTATCCCATCAGGCGCACGTGCGCCTGATGGGATAGGCATTCTGTTTCACCAAACTGTCGGTTTTGCCAAATAAAGCTGAGCAGTTACTTAAGATTTGTAGCGAAATCAAAAGCTTTTTACATTAAGATTCGGCACGCTTCAGAAATATGTGGCTTAAATCAGAATTGTAGGGACATGGCGGCTAAAATTCCACTAGCCAATCATCCTTTCAGATTAAAGCCCGCTTTGTTATAGCCTAAGTCAGCCCGTTCAATCCTGCTTTGCAGTTTTAGCCGTTTCTAATTAACTCTTGGGAAAACCAAACATGCTTATTTAATTTAATGAAGAAATCATAATTTCCGGGTGTGCCGAACCATGACTAAACCTGTCGCAAAATGCTTCACTTTCTTAAGCGTGGCGTAAGCAATCCACGACCTGAAAGGTTGTTTGCAAATACACGCACTTCTTCAAGGGTAAGGTTCCATTTGAATGCGGTATCTTCGACACTACTGCCTTGGTCCAAATCGGCTCGAACCAGGTGGGGGGTTTCAATCAACGCCTTTGACAGTTTAGGAAGTATGATTCCCATTTCCTTCGCATGTTTTTTCACTGTGCTGGGCGTGGTATTCAGTCGCTGGGCAATGGCGACAGCCGATTTATCTGGCGAATTGCGCACCATCTGGCGAATACTTTCGCGTTTTTCGTCATAAATATTGCTACGGTTTGGATTATCAACAATTTGCTTAACCCGTTGCGAGGTTAATTGGTATCTTACCCCTATTTCCTTCAAAGTCAACCCTAATTCACGCAGGGTTTTAATCTCGTGGTTTCGCTCTGTATGCTCTTTCATACTAATACTTTCTAATACTTTTAAAAAACTAACGTTTGTTTGGTTCTATTTTCGGGACATCTGAAAAATGCACTTCTTTTTTACAAAGTACGGCATCATTTCAAATCGTAACGAAAATGAATAGCGTTTTTCAATACCAGTGAATTTTACTTTTGTCCGAATCAGTCTCTGACAAAATGAAGCGTTCAACTGTAAACAATTAATAATAAATGACAACTGTTAAATTGGTCTCTTTTTTTACACACTCCTTACTTATCCACCTAACACATCCAGATTCAACTTACATGGCAATTGTGCTTTTTCTTGTCGGAAAACGCGCAATTTTGTTCTGTGCTAAGAAGTGGACTTTACTTTAATGGTTGGGTATTTGTTTATTTCAAAGGAATAACGCACAATTTAGATGTGTTGGGATATTACTTATGTCATAAATCAGCTGAAATTATACATATACACAAAAAAATACGCAAACTAAAATCAATCCATTTTGAATTTTTGGCATTAAAAGATTCAAAACAAACCAGGAAGACATTTCACCCAAAAAGTAAATGATGACGAAATAAAACCAACAATTCCTTATGGGTGGGTGGTTGAAAATAGATGTGTTGCATACCAACATCTCCCGCCATAACTATTACAGGTTTCATCTAAGGTAAAACCCACGCCAGTAAAGCGATAATCGCAATCCAACAAATTCGCGCGGTGTGTTGGGCTATTCATCCACGCATTGACTGCCGTATCTGCCAAGTATTCCAAAGAAACCAAGGCAGAACTAACAAACAAATTCTCGCCGATTTTTCCATAGCCATTGCCGATAAGTTGAGCAAAGGGGTACACACTCGGGTTTGCCGGGTCAGTGTGCGAGAAATAGTCGCGGGTTGCCATATCATCGCTTCGAATTTGAGCCGCATCGGCAATTGAAGGCCAGTTTGTGAGCTGGCTACCGCCACCACAATTGGATGCACGCAAATTGTTGGCAAGTTCAATGACCTTAAATTCTGCTTGTTCAATAGGTCCGGGAATATTGGTCGCCGTTGGCGGTAACGGTGTACTACTGGGCAGTGGCGTATAGGTCGGCGGTGGCGTATTCGTGGGGGGCTGGGTTGGCGCCAGTGTTTCGGTCAGAGTCGGTGGAATCACGGCAGGCACATCAGTTTGAGTGGGTAATGGCGTTTGGCTGGGAACTTGTGTAGGTACATTGCTGGGAGGCACAAAAGGCGTCTCGGTCAAAGTGGGTGGAATGAAGATAAAGGGTGATGCAGTGCTGGTTGGCGCCAATACAAATGACGTAGGTGTGAAGCTAGGTTCAGCAGTTGGGGAACTGTTGATGGTTTCTTCAACGGTAGGGTTGCTCAACACAGCAGGGGCTAATGGCGTATTGGTAAGTGTGGCAGACTCGCTTATCACGGTAGCACTAGAACTTCCAGTAGGCGTTAGGCGAGTCGCTTGGCGTGTCACAGTCTCGCTGGGGGGAGCGCTGTCTGCCGTTCCTGCCACAACCGTTCATGCCACAACCGTCTCAGGCGTAACCGTAGTACTCACCAATGCCGTTTGTGAGTTGGCAAGAGTTTCCGTCACTGCTTGTGTGGCGCTTGGTAAACTACCCAAAACAACTGTAGCACTTGTACTGTCCCCTGTGTTGGTGGCTTGCACACTTTCGCCTTCATTTGTGCTATTCTCAACACTGGTAGCTTGCACGCCTGCGCCTTCATTCGCGGTAACATCTGTCACTTGCCCACTGTTTTGCGGGGTTTGAGTTAAAGTGTTTGTTTCCAATGTCCCACCAAACACTGGCGCAGACTGGGATGTTCCATCATCCGAAACCGCTATCACTGCCACCTGCGTCATGAGTCCAGCGCCGACTGCATTTCCAAATAAACCGCCGCCCAATAAGCTTCCAACAAAAAATAGCCCTACCACAGCCAGCACTCCCACCACCCAGCCAGCAGAGCCTAAGTTGCGCCACCAACTCCACACACTGGGTGCCGGTGCCGGGGCAGGGGCAGGAATAGCCACAGTTTCTTGGACGACAGTCTCTATCTGCCCAATAGGTGTGGCTTCTTCTTCCACTTCATACACAATACCACCTTCTTCGCTGATGGGTGACAATGTGCTGGTTTGTTCAATTTCTTCCGGTGCAACTGCAACATCCGGGCGAGAGATGCCCAATTGTCGCAACGCTTCTTCCAACGCCGCTTCATCCACTTGTGGCGTGGCAATTTCATAAGGCAAAGTGTCAGATGGGGCAAGTTCATACGGCATATTACCGCTGATAGCCGTCATCATTTCCGCTATCGTCTCAAAACGAGCCGTGCGCGAAAAGCTCATGCCCACTTTGAGCGCGTCGCTGATGTTCTGGGAAATCTTCGGGTTGATTTCACGTGCATTGGGGATAGGTTGCGAATACTGCAATTCATACAGTTCTTGCGGGTCGCTTGCATCATAAGGTGGCGCACCGGTCAACAATGCAAATGCAACCGCTGAAAGTGCATAGATATCCGTTTGCGGGGAAATATCACGCCCATTGATTTGCTCTGGCGCTAGATAAGCGGGTGTGGTTAAGCGTGCGCCACCCAAAAGAAAGGTCTGCGCCGCCGCTTCCAACAATGGGGCAATCCCAATATCTCCCAGATAGGCTCTATCGTTGCTATCAAATAGGATGTTGCTTGGCTTCAGATTCAAGTGAGCATGCCCAAGCTGATGGAGGTAACTCAACCCGTGTGCAATTTCTTTCAGCAATTTTAAGACAACTTGTGTGTCTAACATGCCTGCCGAAAGCAATTTTTGCTGAGCAGTCCCGCCTGTCAAGTACTCATTCGCTAAATAGATATGATTTTGCACCATCCCCACTTTTAATAGCGGGTTGATAGCCGTGTGTTTTAGCTCAATAATGTCGCGGTTTGCCACCAAACGCAAATAGTCATATAAACCATCTACCTCAGTAAAGTCAGTTGCCAAAAGTTTTAGTGCAACTTGACTGCGATGCCCAGCCATAGCCGCCCGATACACTGCTCCCATTCCGGACGTGCCAATTTCATCCAAAATGACAAACCGCCCAAGTCGAGTGCCGGGAGCAAATGTATCGCCGTAATCGCTGATAAATTTTTTCTTGGTTGTATGACTCATAATTTAAGCTAGAAAGGGTAAGCAAATACTTTGCTTATGTATATTCGACACAGATCATATTGGGCGCACACGCCAAATATATGTTGAATATAACATACTTAACTATAACGCAAAATGCGGAAAAAAGTATTTAGATTTAATTAAGGTTTACTTACAAACCGACTTTAATGTTACTGATTTACAACCTATATTTCCATTATTATACCGTTTTTACAGTTTTTATCAACCATTTTAAAACTTTTAAACGAGGGATTTTCTACCTATCGCTAGTGACTTTTCATGTTGTATTCGACACCCAGTGGCTCATATTATAGTGGATAAGGAAATTTAGA
>DKKK01000203.1 GCA_002455215.1 Anaerolineales bacterium UBA6668
CGAAACTTTGAACCGCACCCAGAATGAGTGGGATTCTTGACTATCCCGAAGGGATACTGTATGCTATAAGTTGGTTTTTTGATAAATGATTTCAACTGTTTGTTTACCATTAACATCCTTTACTTGTTCATTTTTGGTGTATTTTGTCATAAACAATTGGGGTTATTTGATACTTGACATTATCAAAATTTGCACTACTCTGCTTATGGAAAAAGCGCAAATTTATTGGAGCGCCAAAGATAAAAATTGCGTTTACTCCATCCAAGAAAAGGACACTGTTCCGACCGTGCAAAAAATCACTTACCTTTCTGCNNTAAAAAGGCAACTTCACTTCACTATCTTGAATA
The DNA here is from genome assembly GCA_002455215.1 of Anaerolineales bacterium UBA6668. Taxonomy (GTDB): domain Bacteria; phylum Chloroflexota; class Anaerolineae; order Anaerolineales; family UBA6668; genus UBA6668. Next base: position 348 of record DKKK01000203.1, read on the forward strand.
TCGTTGCGCTTTTTGCGTCTGCGCCATATTCACCACGTGTGCCGGATATTAAAATAGTCGGCTATCCTGATAACAAAAGTAGAAAAGAAAGTTTTGTTATGAAAAATTCTGAATGCTACTAAATCCCAACATTCCACCGCCTTTTCAATAAACGAATTTATTGAATTTTCGTACCTATGTTTAATAATTCACATCAGTCCAATACAGATGCCCCCGTTTTAACAGAAATTCCTGAAGTTGATAATCAGCTTTCTGAAGCAGTTATAGCACAACTTTGGGAAGAAATTGCTCAAATTTTTAGCACTGACCAGGTTGTCGCTTTACCGGTGGTTTCCTTTAATCGTGGTGGATTATTGGTAGACTATAAAGGATTACGCGGCTTTGTACCCATTTCACACATCTTGGATTTGCACCCAACTCGCAGTTTGGAAAAGCAGTTGGCAGAACNNAACGGATAGGTGAGATATGTGAGCTAAAAGTTATCGAATGTGTACCAGAAATCTCACGCCTAATTTTTTCACAACGTTCAGCACAAGCGGGTTCTGGGTCGCGCAAGCAATTGTACGAAAAAATTGCTGTCGGTGCAGTCGTGCAAGGAACAGTTTCAACCATTACCAGTTTTGGAATTTTCCTTGACCTAGGCGGTGTGGAAGGTTTAATCCATATTTCCGAAGTTTCCTGGAGCCGTGTCCACAACTTACACCAAATGTATAAAGTTGGGCAAAAACTGCGGGTTTTGGTTATCCATATTGACTCAAAAGACCAAAAAATCAGTTTGAGTATTAAAAAATTAGCCCCCAACCCATGGAGCGACATGGCAAAACGCTATCAGGTCGGCAACCGTGTTGAAGGTTTGGTGACCAGCATTTCGCATTATGGTGTGTTTGTCAGATTAGAAGAAGGACTAGAAGGCTTGATTCACGCAAGCGAGTTGGCAGACGGCAATTTCGTGCATCCGGGCAATGTCGTCACGGTAGGGCAACGCGTACTCACCCAAGTACTCATGCTCTCACCGGAGAAACAACGCCTTTCCCTGCGCCTAATTCGCGTCTTTAATGAAGAACCCAAAAACTAGCTGATTTTACCCCATAACTTAAAACTTATCATTTTTAGTCATTATTCGTTTATGGATGATTTAGCCCGTCAACAGATGATAGAGCGTTACAAATTTCCACGTTTTCGTGGGCATTTGGCGCATTGTGATGCTTCATATGAAGATGAAAACCCGCTATGTGGAGATCATGTGCAAATGGAGTTGGCATTTGACTCTGCGGGCAAAGTGTCTGCCGCCGCTTTTGATGGGCGGGGCTGTACACTCTCGCAAGTCAGCGCCGACCTACTCACCGAGCACGCCATAGGCAAAACCCGCCCCGAATTGCAGGCAGTATCCAAAGAAGACGTGCTGGAGCTACTCGGCGTAGACAACCTAGGTCCCAACCGCATCAAGTGCGCTTTACTCGCGCTCAAGGTAATGAAAGCGGCGGTTTATGGCGTGGACGCACCAGCCGGGTAATGCCAAGCTAATCCCATTTAATTCTCTACCCATAAAAAAACGGTTCGGCACATATCCTTACCCATGCCGAAAAATGTTATATGCGACACGGATAAAAACTGCGCTTTTTCCTTAAAGAAACAAGCGCAAATCTGACTCGTGCCGAATATACATTGCAGGATTTTCCTGCAAACGACTTGACTTTCACTGCCAATTGTATTATCCTACATATACCCCCCCCAGTAGGGGTAGGATACCCTATGAACCAAAGTAACCAGCAACTCGCTCGTCACCGACTACGCAGTATCAGCGGTCATCTGAAACACATCGAAAAAATGGTGGACGAAGATCAGTATTGCGTGGATATCATGCGCCAAATCCAAGCAGTGCAAGCCGCCTTAAGCAAGGTCAATGCGCTCATCTTGGAAGACCATTTGCACCACTGCGTCACAGCGGCAGTGCGCGGTGAAGACGCCGATCAGCGCGAGCGAGTTCTACGCGAAATTATGGAAGTTTACCAATTTGTCAATCCGTGAGATTGGCAACTCGCATCATTTTCCAACCCTACATTTTCAGACAACTTTTAAACCACATGACTACACTGACCCTAACCATCCCCGCTATCTCTTGCAATCACTGCAAAAAGAATATTGAACGCGAACTGAGCGAACTCGAAGGTATTTCCGCTGTGGTAGTGGATGTGCCAACTAAGCAAGCTCGCTTTGAATTTTCCGAGCCTGCCACAGAGCAAGCCATCAGCGACCTGCTAACCGAAATTGGCTATGCACCCGGCGACTCCAAGCACAACCTGATTTCCCTGTAATTTTTCGGCAGGCTTCACACTCGTTATTTTCGTTTTTCCCTAAAAGTATTCGTAATCCCATTTGATTCTCACCACGAGCATTCGACAATGCCAACTCTCACCATCCCCATCACCGGCATGACCTGTGCCAATTGTAGCAATGCCATCGAGCGCGGACTCAAACGCATGAAGGGGGTGGATTCTGCCAGCGTGAATCTTGCCAGTGAGCGGGCAACCGTTTCCTTTGATGGCGACCAAACCAACCAATCTGCCATTTTGCAAAAAATTGATGCGATTGGCTACGGGGTGGCAATTGCGGAGTATGAACTACCCATCTCGGGCATCAGCGCCAGCGAGCAAGCCGTAGACCTGCAAAATTCGTTGGTCAGCCTGCTGGGGGTAGTGTCGGCGCAATATCTGGCAGAGACGAGTAAACTGCGCATTGCCTACCTGCCCACCCAAACCAGCCTACGCACCCTGCGCCAGCACATTCTAGCCAATGGCTATGCAGTACCCACCAGCCAAGCCACCCCATTGGATGCCGAGCGCACTGCCCGCCAAAACGAAATCGCTCATCAGCGGCACTTACTCATCACCGGGGTATTGTTCACGCTACCTTTGTTCATTCTCTCCATGAGCAACGACTTTGGCTTATTGCCCGACTGGGGACAATCAGTCGGCTTTGCTTGGGCGATGGGCGCACTGGCAACCCCCGTCCAATTTTATGTCGGCTGGCAATATTATATCGGGGCGTTTAAGTCTCTGCGTAACCGTTCCGCCAATATGGATGTACTGGTTGCTTTGGGCAGTAGCGCCGCCTACTTTTACAGTCTCATTGTGTTGATAGCACGTACACTGGGTAACCACGCCTGGGGTCACCATGTATATTTTGAAACCGCCGCCGCCATTATCACGCTCATCTTGGTGGGAAAGTTCTTAGAAGCACGTGCCAAAGGGCACACTTCCGATGCCATTCGTGCCTTGCTTGGTTTGCAAGCAAAAACAGCGCGGGTGGTGCGCGATGGCGGCGAAGAAGAAGTGGCGCTGGATGATTTGCTGGTGGGCGATGTGGTGCTAGTACGCCCCGGTGAAAAAATCCCCACTGACGGCATCGTGACAGCCGGACAATCTAGCGTAGATGAGTCAATGCTGACGGGTGAACCACTGGCAGTAGAAAAGCGAGCCGGTACACTGGTGACAGGGGGCACAGTGAACAAACACGGCGCACTGCAATTTGAAGCCACCCGTGTGGGTTCGGATACCGCCCTAGCCCAAATTATTCGCATGGTGGAGCAAGCCCAAGCCAGCAAAGCCCCCATCCAAGCGCTTGCCGACCAAATTTCCAATATCTTTGTCCCAATTGTCATCCTAACTGCCCTACTTACCTTCTTGGCATGGCTCACTTTGGGACAAACCGACTTCACCACGGCACTCATTCGCATGGTCGCAGTGCTGGTCATTGCATGCCCCTGTGCGCTGGGTTTAGCCACCCCCACCGCCATGATGGTTGGCTCTGGGCTAGGCGCGGCGCACGGCATCCTATTTCGCAACGCCGCCGCCCTACAAACAGCGGGGACAGTTCAACGGGTGGTGCTGGACAAAACCGGCACACTCACCACCGGCAAAACCCGCTTGGTCAGCATTCAACCCACAGCCGAATTCAGCCGCCCCGAAGTACTCACCTTTACCGCCGCCGCCGAACGTGCCAGCGAACACCCGCTTGCCGAAGCCTTTTTGCACGCCGCGCAAGCTGAACAACTCGACCTACCCAGCCCGGAAAACTTTTTGGCGCTGGAAGGGCGGGGGATTCAAGCGGAAGTGGCTGGCAAACAAGTTTTGGTGGGAAATTTACACCTGATGGCAGAACAACAAGTGCCCATTTCTGACGCCATGCAAGCCGTTTTGGCAGAATGGCAAGCGCTTGCCCAAACAGTGGTGGCTTGCGCGGTGGATGGGCAATTGGCAGGTTTGCTGGGCATTGCTGACAGCCTGAAAGCAGGCTCGCGCCAAGCCGTGCAAGATCTGCAAGCACAAGGCGTACAAGTTTACATGCTCACCGGTGATAACCAACACACCGCCCATGCGATTGCCAAGCAGGTGGGCATCCCGCTCAGCCAAGTTCGTGCCGAAGTTTTGCCCGCCCAAAAAGCCCAAACTATCTCCGCATTGCAAAGTGAAGGCGAAAAAAGCTGGAGTGTGGCAATGGTGGGTGATGGCATCAATGATGCGCCCGCGCTTGCCCAAGCCAATGTTGGCATGGCATTGGGCACTGGAACCGATGTTGCCATTGAAACTGCCGATGTAACCTTGATGAGTGGCGACCTACAGGGCATTGTGCGTGCCATTCGGCTTTCTAAACGCACACTTACGGTGATTCGGCAAAATCTGTTTTGGGCTTTTATCTACAATGTCGTGTTAATCCCGGTGGCGGCTTTGGGTTACTTACACCCGATGTTGGCGGCGGGGGCAATGGCATTTAGCTCCATTTTTGTCGTTACCAACAGCCTGCGCCTACGCAATAGCAAAATTTAATATCCTACGTTAATAAAACCGTTAACATTTTGCCCTTGTCAATCTGCACACAACTGGGTATCATGCCACAGATTTTTATTCAACCGATAGAGACCCGACTATTACCCTTGCAGAGCGAACCATGAAACTAACCCGCCGCGAATTTCTCAAACTTGCCAGCATCTCCGTCATTGGCTCGGCAGTTTCCACCCCCAATGTTTACAATGCCTTTGCCGCCATTGCCCAAGCGCCCTTCCCGCCGCAACCCGGCGCCGGAGCATTTAAACAATGGGGACGAGTGTGTACGCCATCCGTACAATTGATGTCTCGCCCAAACCCAGCCGGTGAACGCCTGCGCTGGCTAAAGTTGGAAGAAGTCTATGAAATCCAACAAGAAGTGGCGGGCGAAGGCTGGTATCCACACAATAACACTTGGTATGCGATTGAAGATGGCTACGCCTATTCTTCCAATATCCAGCCAGTCAACAACTACCTTAACGAACCGGTCAATGCCATCCCCTTGGCAGGTTTTCCCGGCAAGGGCTTTTATGGTGAAGTCACTGTGCCGTATATAGACGCCATGCCCACTCCAGCCGCTGGAGGACAACGAGTCTACCGCTTGTACTCATCTTGCATCTTGTATGTCAAAAAAGTAGTGCCCGGTGCAGATGGTAAAATTTGGTACGACCTGTATGATGAAACTGGCAAACCGATGTTCATCCCCGGCGAAACCATGCGCATTGTGACTCAAGACGAGCTAAAGCCACTACGCCCGGAAATCGAAGACAAAAAGGTGGTGATTAACCTGAAATTGCAACGCCTTTCAGCTTATGAAAACAATGTAGAAATCTACCGCACTAAAATATCGGCTGGACGCGAATATTTTGGCGAAAATGTGGACGGTAATAAGCTCTCATTAACCAGTGTGGGAAATTATGCACTGTGGCGCAAGCAAGTGGCACGCCACATGGCAGGTGGCACCGCAACCGAAGGCTACGACCTACCGGGCATTGGCTGGGTCAGCTATTTCGCCGCCAACGGCTCTGCCATTCACGCTTGCTACTGGCATAACGACTACGGACGACCCAAATCATCCGGTTGCCTAAACTGCAAGCCCGCGGATGCCAACTGGTTGTTCCGCTGGACTGCCCCCCAAGTGGAATACGAACCCGGCTTTAAGGNNGGCGGCACCAAACTCATTGTGGAAGGCTAACCAAGTTCGGCAAAAATTGGTAAAATTCCTTACCCATCTATATTCGATACGGGTGATATTCGGCATACGCGCCGGATATCCATTTGCGCTTTTGTTCTTAGATGAAAAACGTAATCTCTACCTGTATCGAATATAAACCGTGGCGTCTCAGAGCGCTTCCTGCCACACGACTTTGTTTTTCCTTCCCCTTACACCGACTTCTCTTTCCCAAAACCACGATGGACTCACCGATAGCCACTGAAATTTCTAGCGAGACCGCCAACCGCCGCACCTTTGCCATTATCTCGCACCCGGATGCCGGCAAAACCACGCTAACCGAGAAGTTTTTGCTGTATGGCAAAGCCATTCACCTAGCCGGTAGCGTGCGCGCCCGCCGCAATCAACGCTCCGCCCGCTCCGATTGGATGGAGATTGAACGCGAGCGCGGCATTTCCATCACTTCCACCGTACTCCAGTTTCCCTATCGCGGCAGAGTGGTAAACTTGCTAGACACGCCAGGACACGCCGACTTTAGCGAAGATACCTACCGCACACTTTCAGCAGTGGATAGCGCTGTAATGGTACTAGACGCCGCCAAAGGGGTGGAACCACAAACTCGCAAATTATTTGAAGTGTGCCGGGAACGCGGTATTCCCGTTTTTACCTTTGTGAACAAGTTAGACCGCCCGGCACTCGACCGTCTGGCTTTGCTCGATGAAATTGAAACCGTACTCGGTATGCAACCCGTGCCGATGAATTGGCCGATTGGCGATGGTCCGAGCTTCTGTGGCGTGTATGACCGCCAAACACAGGCTGTCCATCTCTATGACCGCACCACTCGCAATGAAAGCGAAGCGCCGGAGTTGGTGACCACACTCAGCGACCCGNNCGCATTCCCGCCACTTTGGGCGACCACGAACTCGCCGAGTTTCACACCAGCCTAGAATTACTAGACGGATTGGGAATTGCCTTTGATTGGGAGTTGGTACAAGCAGGCAAGCAAACACCGGTTTATTTCGGCAGTGCGCTCACCAATTTTGGCGTGCAACTCTTTTTAGATGGCTTTGTGGCACATGCCCCTGCCCCCGGGCAATATCCCGCCAATGTGGGTTGGGTTGGTCCGGACAAAAGCGAGTTTAGTGGTTTCGTCTTTAAGATTCAAGCCAACATGAATCCCAAACACCGTGATAGTGTGGCTTTCTTGCGCATTTGCTCTGGCAAGTTTGAGCGCAATATGGAAGTTTTGCACAACCAAAGTGGGCAGTTGCTCCGTTTGCCGCGCCCTTACAAATTTTTCGCCGATGAACGTGAAGTGATTGACGATGCGTACCCGGGCGATATTATTGGCTTACCCAATAAGGAATTTGCGATTGGCGACACCCTTTCACAGGACAAAAACCTGCAATTTGCCCCCATCCCCCGCTTCGAACCCGAATTTTTTGCAATGTTGCGTAATACCGACATCAGTCGCCAGAAGAATTTTCAAAAAGGCTTGCAACAATTGGAAGCCGAAGGCGCAATGCAAGTGCTATATCGGCTGGACAGTGTGCAACGCGACCCGATTTTGGCAGTGGTCGGTATGTTACAATTCGATGTGGTGCAAGCGCGGCTGGATGGCGAGTATAATGTACCCACCACCATCGAACCGCTCAGCTACAAAGTTTCGCGCTGGCTGGAAGGGGAAGAGAGCGAGATTGAAAAACTCCCGTGGGGGCGCGGCATGGTGCAAACCCGTGACCGCGAACAACGGCTGGTTGCCCTGTTCCGCTCGCAATATGATTTAGAATATTGCCAAGAAAAGTTTCCAAAACTCAAGTATCTGCGCACCCATTAATAAGTACGCACCCACAAAACTCATGTCTTTTTACCTAAATATTTCCCCTGAAGTCCAAACTGCCTTACGCCAAAAGAAAGCGGTAGTCGCTTTGGAGAGTACCGTCATTTCGCATGGCTTGCCTTACCCACAAAATCTGGAGTTGGCGCAAAAAATGGAGCAAACCGTGCGCGAAAATGGGGCAGTACCCGCCACAATTGCCATTTTGGCTGGCAAATTGTGCGTGGGACTTTCGGAAGAGCAAATTCAACAGCTTGCTACCGCACAAGATGTGGTAAAAGTAAGCCGCCGCGACATCGGTTGGGTGCTAGCAAGCAAACGCGCCGGCGCAACCACTGTAGCCAGCACCATGCTGATTGCCCATTGGGCAGGCATTGGCGTGTTCGCCACTGGCGGTATTGGGGGCGTCCATCGTGGAACGCATTGGGATATTTCGGCGGACTTGCCGGAGCTTGCCCAAACGCCGGTAACGGTGGTGTGTGCGGGCGCGAAGGCAATTCTGGACTTACCCGCCACAATGGAATGGCTAGAAACCCATGGCGTACCTGTGGTTGGCTATGGCACTGATGAGTTACCCGCTTTCTATAGCCGTTCCAGCGGGCTAAAATTGCAGATTCGGGCAGAAGATGCGCTGGAAGTGGCAGAGATTGTGCGTACCCAACGCAAGCTCGGCTTACCAGCCGGTACATTGGTGACCGTGCCAGTTCCTGCAACCGATGCCCTGCCGGTTGAACGCATGGACGCAATTATCGAAGCGGCAGTACAACTCGCCAACGCGCAAGGTGTGGTCGGCAAGGATGTAACTCCGTTCCTACTCTCGCACATCGCCACCGCCACCGCTGGCGAAAGTATCCGTGCCAATGTCGCCTTACTGCTCAATAACGCCGCCACCGCCGCAAAAATTGCCATTGCCCTCGAAACGCCGCAAAAGTTGGACAACCCACGCAATTGGGGTTTGGTTGTATAGGAGCAAACCATGAGTACATCCGCCAGCTACCTTGCCTATGTCACAGATTTGCTTGCTCCGCTGGTCGCCTTGCGCACCAAGCGCATGTTTGGCGGAGTCGGTATTTATGCGGGTGAATTCTTTTTTGCCTTAATTGATTCAGGCGATACCTTATACTTTAAGGTAGATGGCGAGAATATAGCGCTTTTTGCTGGGCGCGGACTACGCACCTTTATGAATAGCAATTATTATGAAGCGCCAGCGGAAGTATTGGAAGACCCCCAACTGTTGCGGGAATATACAGAACGGTCGGTTGCCGCCGCCCAGCGTGCCGCCGCCAACAAGCCGCGCCCCAAACGCCGCCCCCTACCCAAACAGGATACTTAATCGAGTAAAAATGGTGATACGCTGACGACATTTACCATTGGGCGGGCAGTCAAAACCAATCCTAATACACCACCCACACACACCATGAACTACCCAGAACTTTGCCTAGCCTACCTAAAATGCTACGAAACCAAAAATTTACCCGCCATTGCCGAATTATTTGACGAACACATCACGCTACGCGACTGGAATATTCTCGTGCGCGGCAAGGAACTGGCACTGGCAGAAACCCACAAAAATTTTGTGTCTGTGGAAACCATCGCCATCCAACCACTCCACTTCTACCACAATGCAACCACAGTCGCCGCCGAACTCAAAATCACCCTGAACGGCACAGATGAATTGTTCGTAGTGGACGTCATCACCTTCACCGAAAGTGGCAAAATCCAATCTATCCGCGCCTATAAGGGACGCGGCGATGCAGAAATACCCCACGCCTAATCGGGTAAACACATCCCCTATCCCATATTCCATATTCCATATTCCGTATTCCGTACCCCGTATTCCATATCCCGTATTCTGTCTCCCATCTCCTGCAGGGCAACCGCATGAAAAAGGCATTTGTGTTTAGTTTATCGAAACCCATGATCCGCAATGCATTGCGGATCTACAAAACCGCATCCATCTCCTTGTCTTGTCCTAGCGGAGCTTGTCAGATTTCCCCCCCACATCCCGCAAATTTAG
>DKKK01000060.1 GCA_002455215.1 Anaerolineales bacterium UBA6668
CTAGCCTGAGCAGTTACGAAAAAAGTGCAATTCCCATCCGTTTCAGATATAAGGGATGACTGCCCCGGCAATTGCCCAGATTCCAAAACTCAAGATAAATAGCCCGGAAATGCGATTGACCCAGCGTTGAAAATTTGCGGTCAAGTACTGCCTAAACCAACTTACAATGCTGGTGAGTAGTAGCCACCACATGGCTGAGCCACAAAACACCCCCAATACCGTTAAACCGACAGCAGGCGCAGAGCTTTGGCTTACGCCCAACACTCCCATAATTGCAATAAAGGACAAAATGGTCGCTGGATTGGTGAGTGTTAAAACAAAGGTGCCGGCAAATGCACCGAATAGGTGGTTGGGCGTGTCGTTGGCTAGCGTGGTTTGGGTTGGGGGGCTGAGCAAACTACGCAACCCCATATAGACCAACATTGCCCCACCGAGCCACCCGATCCACATCTTATATTCCAATAAAAGGCTACTGATTGCAGACAATCCCAATACTGCAATAATGCCATACACCATATCGGCGCTTGCCGCCCCCATGCCAGTTGCCAATCCTGCCTTTTGTCCGCCAGCTAAGGTTTGGCGAATGGTCAACACGCCAATTGGACCGACCGGCGCGGCAATCGAAAGCCCCATCAGCAGGGCACGCAAAAAAACGAATAACATTGACATATTTTTTCCTTCTAAAACTTTACGCCGCAATCGCCAGGTTGGGGGGATTACCCCAGTGCAAGGTACGTCCGAGCCGGTCAATCAGTAACGGCTTGTGTTGGTGCAAGATGACATTGCCATCTACCACCACTTTTCCAACATCTGAGCGTCCCGGAATTTCATACATCACATCGAGCAGGGCGCTTTCCACGATTGCCCGTAAGCCGCGTGCGCCGGTTTTGCGTTGGAAGGCTAGGCGGGCAATGCTGGCAATGGCATCTGCGGTAAACTGAAGTTCCACGCCATCATAGGAAAAAAGCCGCTCGTATTGGCGCAGAATGGCATTGCGCGGGCGAGTGAGCACTTCTTCTAGGGCGGCTTGGCTCAGTAAGTCCACACTGACTAGCACCGGCAGGCGACCTATCAGTTCAGGTATCATGCCAAAGCGCACCAAATCTTCAATTTGCACTTGCTTTTCGTGGCTACTCCCTTCAGGCGGCAATTTGGCTTTGTTTGTGCCTGCAAAGCCTAGCCGTTGTTTGCCCAAGCGCTTTTCAATGACAGCATCCAAACCTTCAAATGTGCCACCGCAAATAAATAGAATATTGCTAGTATTTAGCGAAATAAACTCTTGGTGTGGGTGCTTTCTGCCGCCGTGACGCGGAACGTGTGCCACTGTCCCTTCGATTATTTTGAGCAAGGCTTGTTGCACTCCTTCCCCCGAAACATCGCGGGTGATGGAAGGATTCCCGCCGCTCCGGCGGGCGGTTTTGTCTAGCTCATCCAGGTACACAATCCCTTTTTCGGCGCGTTCTACATCATAGTCTGCCGCTTGGAGCAGGCGTAGCAAGATATTTTCCACATCTTCACCGACATATCCGGCTTCGGTTAGGCTGGTGGCATCGGCAATGCAGAAGGGGACCTCTAAAATGCGGGCTAGCGTCTGGGCAAGTAAGGTTTTGCCGCAACCGGTGGGTCCAATCAGCAAGATATTGCTTTTTTCTAGTTCCACATCATTGGCGGTGGCACTGTGTTGAATGCGTTTGAAGTGGTTATAGACTGCCACTGCCAAAATGCGCTTGGCTGTATCTTGCCCAACCACCCATTCATCGAGTTTTTCGTATAACATGCGTGGTGAGAGTGGCGCATTCACCCGCGCTTTGACAATCCGCCGAAAGGGAATTAACGTCTGTGTGTCATTTACAATTTCGTTGCAGGCGCTGACACATTCTGGGCAAATGAACGCTTCACCCGTGGGAGATGCAATCAGGCGTGGCAAATTCTGCTCATCGCGTAAGCAAAAAGCACATTGGCGCATTTCTAAAACCTTGCGGCGGGGTGGGACGGTCTTGCGGGGCATAAGATGTGATGATGTGGGATAGGGGGAGATGGGATGCAGGATGTGAGAAGTGGGAAGTGGGATGCGAGAAGTGGATGTGAGAAGTGGGAAGTGAGATGCGAGAAGCGAGAATTACAATTGCTTACCAGCCACCAGCCACTACTTCTTCACGGGTTTCAAAGGCAGTTCTTCGGGATTGAATTGCCAGCGCCCTTGCGCGTCATTGGCATGGGCAGTGTAAATGCCCACCATCTGAAACCAGGTATTGCCGGGATGTAGCGTCAGGGGCGTACCATCTGCCAAGTACATTCGGAATAACCCTTCACGGGTGGGGCGCTCCCAGCGTCCGCTGTAAGCCTGTCCATCGCGGAACAACACCAAATTGCCCGTACCCCAAAATTGAATTTCGAGTGAGTACCAAGAAGGGCTTTCGGGAAAGTCAGTATACACTTGGTTCGCATACAACAAGACCACATTATAGGTGCGTAATTGCTCGCGGGTGGCACGGTCATAGTGCTTTTTGTCGCCCTGGGTGCGCAAATACACCGCATTAGGAGCGTCATAATCCCACGACATTGGCGCGTTTTCATACAACAGTTCGATGTGGGTGGCAGGTAGTCCATTGACTGGCGCTTGCGGGGCAAAGTACCAACCGCTGATGGGTGTGACCAACTTGTCTTGATTGCGCACAGCCAATCGGCTAAGCGCTTCCTTTGTATTGGCAAACATATTGTGCGGACCTTCGGTACAATCGGTTTGGTTAATGGGTACACGATACAATGCCGGATATTCGGTGAGTGAGTACAGCGCACGGTCTTTAAAATCAATTGCCTTGACCCGCATCTGCACCCCGGCGCTTGCCCCGGAAAACAAGAAACCACTGCTGAAAATTGCGGGCAATTCCAAGTCTAACATGCGTGCCGAGCGCACCGACCCCACCTTTTCGGGATATTGGCTATGGAAGATAGCCGTAAAGCGTGTGTACCACGCTTCTACATAGTGTTCAAAAACCACATCTGCGGCATTCAGGCCAGTTTGCGGGCGCACACACGCCGGCAAATTGGAAACTTTTACATTGATAGGGCGCAGACCCGCCAAACTTGGGTCTATTGGCAAGCCCGTGAGCGGGTTCAACCCTTGCGCGGCATAATCGGGCGCACTGGGGGGCAAAGTGGCTGGTACAGCGCTTGGCGCATCTGAGACTTGGACGGGTACGGGCGTATCTGTATTGGGGCTGGCTGTTTGTGCTTGAACACTTGCCACGAGCGTTTCGGTGGGTGGGACAGGCGTATCACTTGCCGGTACGGTTGCACTGGGTAACGCCGTCTCGCTCGGTGCGGGTGTGTCGCTCGGAATAGGGGAAGCGGTTTGGCTGGGAATTACCCCGGATTGCTGGGCAATGGTCGGTGCAGTCGTGATACTCGGTTGGGGAGTCGCTGGTTCTGTTAAAACTTCCAATGTGGCGACTGAGACATTGCGGCTAGGTAAGCACGCCGAAACCAGCCAAATCAGCAAAAAAAAACCGAGCCAGTGGGGGCGTAGCGGGGTTGTACACGTTTTGGATGTTGGCTTATTCATGGGGCAGTATTTCGGCTTACTTCGTTTGTGAAAAGGAAAACGGCAATGTGCCTTTATTCTACGCCAAAAGAACCGAAGTGCAAGCCATTGGCATGGGTCGAGCCAGTGAGAAAATCTAACCCCACCGATAGCGCAAATAAGCAAGCAATTCTGAGCGCAAATTTGGCAAGGTTTGACGCATAAACGTGTCAGCCACCTTGAGAATACCGCTCGAAAAAGTAGGGTAGGGATACACCAGCCGGTAAATTTTGTAAAGCGAGATGTTTTGCGCAATGGCAAGCGTAAAAAAAGAAATCATCTCTGCCGCACTACGTCCTACGATGGTCACATGCAAAATTCGTCCGGTTACACGCACCGCCGTCACAAAAATAAAACCATTTTCCACATCGTCCGTATAGCCGCGGTCGGTCAGCGTTTTAAAGTCAACGCGAATATGAGACAGCACCTGCGGGTGGAAGCGCTCGGCAATTTCAGCCTGAGACATCCCGACTGTGGCAACTTCGGGATTGCTAAACACAGCGCTAGGGTAAAGCGGTTCGCGTTTGCCAACTGGCAAAAATGGCAAGGCAATGCGCTGGGTGACACGCCGACCTTGCGCGTTGGCAGAGTGGGTGTAAGCAGATGTGGCAGTAACATCTCCAATGGCAAACACACCTTTCACATTGGTTTCACCCACCGCATTCACCAGTACCCCCTGCTTGGCGTTTGCCACGATACCGGCGCGTTCCAATTCCAACGATTCCAGATTACGCACCCGCCCAACCGCCAGCAAAACTTGCGAAACTCCGGCAATTTCAATACGTTGGGAATTCTGCACTAGGGTAAGGCACGCCCGTTGCGGGTCAAACTGCTCGGCAGTTGCGCCAAAATATGCCACCACCCCCGCCCGCGCCAGCTCTGCCGCCAGCGCATCACTTGCTTCGGGAATAGCAGTTGCCAATGGACGCTCATCAAGTGCAAAAATTGTCACCTGCGAACCGAGCTTGCGAAAAGCAAACGCCATTTCAAGCGCAATCACCCCCGCACCGGCAATCACCAGATGCTGGGGCAAGTCGGTCAGGTCAAAAAGGCTTTCATTCGTCAGTATTTTTTCTGTGGGTAGCCCCGGAATGGTGAGCAAACGTGGACGTGAACCAGTCGCAATGACAATGTGGTCGGCAGTGTAAGTTTGTTCGGACTCTCCGTTGCGTACCGCTAGTGTTTTCGTAGCAACAAAACGGGCAGTGCCTACCACAAAAGTAAGATTTTTGACGTGACGAATTTCAGCGGTTTCCTTCTCACGCAAGGCATCGCGTTTGCGAGTCACTTCTTGCAAGACGGCTTTGGCATCCATGCCGGGTATAAACTGCTTGGCTAGGTGAATCAACGTCTTGCTAGGGATACACCCGACATTGGTGCAGTCCCCGCCTACATGTTTGGCCTCCACCAGCAGAACAGGTTTGCCGAGTGCGGCAAGCCCGATAGCAACCGTAAGCCCGCCGGAGCCAGCGCCAATCACAATGGTATGATGATGTGTGTTCATAAAATTTAGACCGGTAAACGAATATGGAAGGTTGTGCCCGCGCCGAACACACTCTCCACATCAATTGTACCGCCATGCGCCAAGATAATGCCCTTAACAATTGCCAGCCCAAGCCCCGTACCACCAGTGGCGCGATTGCGCGATTTTTCACTGCGGTAAAATCTTTCAAAAATGTAGGGCAAATCTTGTGCGGCAATTCCTTCTCCAGTGTCGGCGATGGTGAGCAAGAGTAAGTCGTTTTGGCGCAGGGCAGAGATGCTCACTTTTCCACCTGTGGGCGTGTGGCGTAGGGCATTACTCAGCAGGTTGTTTAGGATTCTGCCAATGCGCGATGGGTCAATTTGCGCTATGCCCAACGGGTTGGTGAGCGTACACGTCAATTCGATGCCATGCTCCGCCGCCAATGCTGAAAAGCGCTCCATCGTATCGGAAAGTAAATCGCCAAAGTCGGTGGGAGTTTTTTCCATCACCAAACCGCCCGCATCCATCTGTGCCACCTGAAATAAGTCGTCTATCAATATCGAAAGCTCATTGACCTGACGGCGCGTGGTGTTCAGATAGCGCTTGACTGTTTGCGGGTCGTCCACCACTCCATCTGCCAACGCTTCGATTTGCACACGGATAGCGGCAAGTGGGGTTTGCAGGTCATGTGATGCCCACGCCACCAGTTCGCGCCGCAGGGTNNCAGGGTTGCCAATTCGCGTTGCATTTGGTCGCTGGCTTGCAGTTTCTCCGCCATGCGGTTAAAGCTTTTGCTGAGGTCGGCAAGTTCATCTGAGCCAGAGACCACCACGCGCGTGCTTAAATCGCCAGTAGCAAGCTGTTGCGCGGCATTTTTTAGCGATTCCATGCGTTGGGCTATGGCAATGGACAGAAAATAACCAATCAGCATGGCAATACCACTGGCAAACAGCAGTAAGACGGTGGCTAATTGTAAATCATGTTCGCTGGCAAACATCAGGCGGGCAGTAATCCACACATTGAAGAAGGTCAGCGCACTAGCAAGGGCGCAACTGGCTAGGATGGTGATGCGTAGCGCGGGTGTGTGGTTGAGCCAACCCTGTGTGTATGCCACTGCCCCCACCACCCCAGAGATTGCCGCTGTCACTGCCAGAAAAAACGCCATCAACTGAAAATCTCCCAATGGCGGGTGCATCATCCAATTGAACATGCCCAGCGTAAAGGCAAGCACCAACAGCAAACCAATCAGTAAGCGTAGATAGAAAGGTAAGTGGCGCTTCATGGCTCGAATTTGTACCCAACTCCCCAAACCGTGACCAAATGGGTGGGTTCGGAAGCGTTGTGTTCGATTTTTTCTCGTAAGCGGCGCAAGTGAACAGTGACAGTGCCTGGGTCAATATACTCGGTAATTCCCCACACTTTATCGAGCAATTGCTCGCGTGAAAAAACTTGACGCGGATGCTGAACCAGCAACCAGAGCAAATCAAATTCGCGGCTGGTGAGTAGGACTTCCTGCCCGTTGCGCGTTACCAAGCGCAAGGTTGGGTCAATGCTCAATTCGCCAAACACAATTGCCTTTTCCGTTTTGTTTTCACTGCGGATAGCACGGCGAAGTACGGCACGCGAGCGGCTGACCAACTCTTGTGGGCTGAACGGTTTGATAACATAGTCATCTGCGCCCAAATCCAGCCCAATGATGCGCTCGGCTTCTTCGCGGCGGGCGGTAATAAAAATAACGGGTGTGTCGCTATGGTCGCGCACCCAACGCAAAATCTCATAGCCGTCCACTCCTGGCAACATAATGTCAAGGATAATCAAATCGGGCAGGCTGGCATCGCGCTGTTGTTCGGATAACCATTGCAGAGCCTGTGCGCCATTGGTATGGCTGATAGTGTGATAGCCTGCTTTTTGTAGGTAGAGTGCAACCACTTCGCCAATGCTCGGCTCGTCTTCGACAATTAGAATGGATGGGGTGAAGCTCAAGGTGCGGGAAATGAAATATCCTGTTGGGGAGAATATACGTACCCCTTCAACTATATCACCAAGTGCGCCATTTGTAACGGCAAAATTCTTACCAATCCCTTACGGCTCAAGCAACAACTCAATCAGTATGCAATAATGTAATTTCATATTGTACATGGGTCAGAGTTGCGCTTTTTCGATAAGAAAAAAAAGCAATTTCTCTTTGTATCGAAATATAAGTTAACCCGTTTACAAAATGAGTGCTGGCTTTTTGCTTGTCACTTTTGCTAATTCGTTTTTCCTAACTTGTTTTTTGGAGATTCCTATGCAAAAATTTTTTCTGAATTTGCTGATATTGTTGACACTGGTGGGGTTGTTAGGTGCGTGTAGCGCCCCTACGCCGCCCCCCACTGTCATAGATTTGCCGACCGCCGTCACCGAGCTACCCACTCAGACGCCCATGCTCGAAGCGACGACCCTGCCAGCAGAACCGACTGTAGCGCAAGCGGCAACTGAAATGCCGACTGCCACTGCCGAAATGCCCACAACACAACCCACCGAGCCTGCCGCAGTGGATCTACCGGCTTGGTTCAGCCAGCCGCTGACCGATGTGCAAACGGGAGAAACATTTACCCTGCAAGAACTGCAAGGCAAGGTGGTACTGGTGGAAACAATGGCGATGTGGTGTCCCAACTGCAAGACACAGCAAAATGAAGTGAAAGCTCTGCATGAATTGCTTGGACACAATCCAGACTTGATTTCGATTGCGCTGGACGTAGACATCAACGAAAGCGCCGACTCACTAAAACAATACGCAGTGGCAAACGGTTTTGATTGGCGCTATGTGGTAGCTACCCCCGAAATCGCCCGTGAGATTGGCAATTTGTACGGCGCACAGTTCCTAAATCCGCCATCTACCCCGATTTTTCTGATTGACCGTGCTGGCAATGTTCAACTCCTGCCATTTGGCATTAAATCTGCTAGTGAATTGCAAACGTTTGTAGAAACCTTGCTCAATGGCGGCTAAATTAGGTAAACTCAGTAGCCTATCGGAGAAAACCGTGCAATGGAAGCGATTCTGACATCGGTGGGTTTGGGTTTGCTCGCCACCACCAGCCCATGCGTTTTGCCTTTATACCCGGGCTTTCTCGCCTATCTAAGCGGTAGTACCCCAACCGATAGCAAATTGCGCTATTGGTTGGGGCTGTTTGTCCTGCTGGGTGTGTTGACTATGATGATGTTATTGGGGCTACTGATAGCGCTACTCTCTATCTCGGTAGGGCGTGCGCTTATAGTTTTGATACCACTTGCCGATGCACTGCTGATTGTGCTGGGGGTGTTGTTGCTCTTGGACAAAAATCCGTTTAAACAATTACCCCAAATTCAATCCCCACTGCTCTCTCACCCACTTGCCAACGCTTTTGTTTATGGCTTGTTGTATGGACCACTCACCTTGCCGTGTTCCGGTCCTTTGGTAGTGGGTATTTTTGCCTACTCGTTCACGGTGGGCGAAGTGTTGAGCAAGTTGAGTGTGTTTTTGTGGTTTGGCATTGGCTTTGGTCTGCCGTTACTCGTTCTATCCCTGCTTTCCGGCGCACTACAACGCCAACTTACACGCCTTTTTGCAATTCACAGCCGTAAAATCAACGTGGTGGGTGGTTTGCTACTGGTAAGCATTGCACTTTATGATTTGTGGGTGAACCGGAACTTCTTATTCCCCTTTTTGTTTACTTCGTAAACTTAATGGCAAAAAGATAGGTTGAATTTAACACGAAAACAACCCGTTTTGGCAATTGCTTGCATTTTTTAGGCGAAAATACTATAATCCAGCCACTATATTATTCCACAGGAGGAATCTTTTTATCAATGGCTAGCGTAACTTATGAACACGTTAAAAAGTCTTATGGTGACGTTCACGTTATCAAGGACTTGAATTTCCACGTCTCTGACAAGGAGTTTTTGGTGCTGGTAGGACCATCCGGTTGTGGTAAATCCACCGCGCTCCGTATGTTGGCAGGCTTGGAAGACATCACCAGCGGTCAAATTAAAATTGGCGATCGCGTGGTGAACGATGTGCCCCCCAAGGATCGTGACATCGCAATGGTGTTCCAATCCTACGCGCTCTATCCCCACATGAGCGTTTATGAAAACATGGCATTTGGCTTGAAACTGCGCAAAATGTCCAAAACAGAGATTGACCAACGCGTGCAAAAAGCCGCCGGTTTGCTCGGGATTGGTCACTTGCTTGACCGCAAACCCAAGCAACTCTCGGGTGGGCAACGCCAACGTGTCGCAGTCGGACGCGCCATTGTACGCAATCCTTCTGTGTTCTTATTTGACGAACCACTCTCCAACTTGGATGCCAAACTGCGCGTAGAAACCCGCGCCAACATTACCCGTTTGCACCAAGATTTGGGAACCACCTTCATTTATGTGACCCACGACCAAGTGGAAGCCATGACTATGGCAACCCGTATCGCCGTGTTGAAGGATGGTTATCTACAACAAATTGACACTCCCCAAACCCTATACGATCACCCAGCCAACGTTTTCGTGGCAGGCTTTATCGGCTCCCCCAGCATGAACTTCTTTGAAGGCAAATTAGTGAACAAAGATGGTAAATTGATGGTGGATTTGGGCGTGTTCCAATTGGAAGTGCCGGCTGGCAAGAAAGATATGTACGGCAAACATGTCGGTAAGGATGTTGTTTGTGGTATTCGTCCGGAAGATATCAATGACCCGCTCTATCTACCACCCGCGGTTGCCGATTCTCGCGTACAAGGCAAGATCGAAGTGACTGAATTGATGGGTAACGAGATTTTCCTGTATCTGAACAGTGGCGGCAAGCAATATGTAGCCCGCGTAGACCCACGCACCAAGGCGGCTGTTGGCATGGACAAGGAACTTTCCTTCAACGTGGACAACATGCACTTGTTTGACAAAGTCACCGAAAAACGCTTGGAGTAATTTTCTCGTTATTCGGTATACTGCCATTCACGGTGTAGGGGCTGGCGTGCAAAGCAGTTGCTTACACATGACAAGTATTAAGTAAATCAACGCAGGGCAGAACGCACAACTAAAGTCGCGTTTTCCCTGCGTTTTTTGTTGTCTAACTCAAAAAAATGCAGTTATTTCTACTTTGCAAGGTTTGGCATTGCTCATTTTCTATATAGAAAAAGCACGCTTTGAAAAAGC
>DKKK01000011.1 GCA_002455215.1 Anaerolineales bacterium UBA6668
TACGACAACGAATGGGGTTATTCTTGCCGCACCGCTGACTTAGCCGCCCTGTTGGCAAAGTCGCTGTAAGCCTTTGTTGCGCTAACCATTTTGCAGGCTGGTGGTCAGAAAGTGGGTAACTTACCACCTTCTTCACCAGCCTGCTTTCTTAAATCTTANNCGTGACATTGATGTTGCTGGAAAAAAAGTATTGGTGCGGGTGGATTTCAATGTGCCGATAAAAGAAGGCAAAGTGAAGGATGCAACTCGCATTGAAGGGGCTGTCCCCACCATTCAATATTTGCTCGACCACGGCGCGGCAGTTTTGCTATGCTCCCATCTCGGTCGCCCCAAGGGTGGACCCGATGCCCAGTTCTCACTAGCGCCAGTCGCGCCCGTTTTGGCAAAGTATCTGAACCGCGAAGTCAAGTTTTCTGCCGATGCGGTGGGTCCCAACGCCGAAGCCGCCGCTTCCGCTCTACAACCGGGCGATGTGCTCTTGCTCGAAAACACGCGCTTTTATGCGGGTGAAGAAAAGAACAATCTGGAACTTGCCCAACAATTTGCCGCCCTTGCCGATATTTACGTCAATGACGCATTTGGTTCGGCACACCGCGCCCATTCCAGCACAGCGGGCGTTGCCCAATACTTGCCAGCAGTGGCAGGCTTCCTGATGGAAAAAGAAGTACAATACCTAGCCGCGGCAGTCAACAACCCCGAACACCCATTTGTTGCCATCCTGGGTGGCGCAAAAATTTCGGACAAAATTGGCGTAATTCGCAACTTGCTTGGTAAGGCTGACCATGTGTTGATTGGCGGGGGTATGGCAAATACCTTCTACGCCGCCAAAGGCATTGCCGTAGCTGACTCGTTGGTGGAAGCCGAAGCGGTTGCCACTGCCGCCGAACTCATCGCCGCCGATAGCGGCAAAATCTTGCTCCCCAGCAAAGTCGTCATTGCCGATGCCTTCTCTGCCGATGCCAACACTCGTACCATCTCCATTAACGAAGGCGTCCCGGCAGGCTGGCGCATTTTGGATGTACTTCCCGATGAATTTGCGCCTGTCATTGCTGGAGCCAAACTGATTGTATGGAATGGACCGATGGGCGTGTTTGAAATGCCCGCCTTTGCCGCTGGCACAAACGCCGTTGCGCGGATGGTTGCCAATAGCTCAGCCATCAGCGTGGTGGGTGGGGGCGATTCAGTTGCCGCCATCAATCAATCTGGCTTGTCAGGGCAAATCACCCATATCAGCACCGGTGGGGGCGCTAGCTTAGAAATGCTGGAAGGGCTGGAACTACCGGGCGTTGCCGCCTTGCTAGACAAATAATCCCGTACGGAGAACAAGCGCATGACACGAAAAATTATCATCGCCGGTAACTGGAAAATGCACAAAACGCCACAAGAAGCTGGCGTATTGGCACAAGCAATTGTGAGCGCCATGCCAACCAACCTGGCTTGTGAAGTGGTCTTATGCCCATCGCATACGGCTCTTGCAACAGTCAGTACCGCCATCGCCGGTTCGGCGGTGCAATTAGGCGCACAAAACTGCCATTGGGAAGCACAAGGCGCGTTTACCGGGGAAACTTCCCCAGCAATGTTGGCGGGCTGGTGTCAATATGTCATCATTGGGCACAGTGAACGCCGTCAGTTTTTTGGCGAAATCAATGAAACAGTCAATCGCAAGGTGAAATCTGCCTTAAAGTACGGGCTAACCCCCATTATCTGTGTTGGAGAAAACTTAGCAGAAAACGAAGCTGGGCTAACCCAAGCAGTGGTATCTGACCATGTCAACGGGGCGTATGCCGGACTCAGCGCCGAAGATGCGCTCAAAACCGTGATTGCTTACGAACCAGTTTGGGCAATTGGTACTGGCAAAACCGCCACCGCCCAGCAAGCCGATGATGTGATTGGCTTGTACATTCGCCCAGCACTCGCCGCACTCTATGACGAAGTGGTGGCACAGTCCATCACCATCCAATATGGCGGCAGTGTCAAAGCCAGTAACGCGGCAGAATTATTGGGCATGCCCAATATTGACGGCGCATTGGTGGGTGGAGCGAGCTTGCAAGCGGGTGAATTTTTAGGCATTGTGGCAGGCGCTTCTGCCAAGAGCTAAACGCCAAGTGCCGCCCCTTTTGCAACCGTTGATGAGTGAAATACTAAAAGTCAGCTTATGGCTGGCTTTTAGTATTTTTGTTTTGGTTGTGGTTAGTAATTGGGTGTCGCTGTGGGTTCAGCGCATACTCTTTTATTTGACGGGTGGCAACCAGCGTATGACCATCTGGCTGAATCAAATTGTCTTTTTTCCTGGCGTGTTGCTCCACGAAATGAGCCACTGGTTTGCCGCTAAGTTGTTGGGCGTACCTACCGGCAGAATGTCCGTTTTGCCCGACTCCGGCAAGAACGGTATGATTACCCTCGGCTATGTGGAAGTGAGCCGTACCGATTTTATTCGAGAATTTTTGATAGGCATTGCGCCATTGGTGAGTGGTACGGCTGTGGCGCTGGGGTTGGGCAATTGGTATTTTTCGGCAAATTCGCTTGGGCTGGCAATGCTGGCAGGTGATTGGGCGGCAGTGTCGGAGTTGTTGCGTGAGATATGGCAGAAAGGCGACTTATGGCTGTTCGCTTACCTATTGTTTTCGGTAAGTAATACCATGCTTCCGAGCGCATCAGACCGCCGGGCTTGGATGCCCCTATTGGGTTTTTTGCTGGTCATGGGGGCAATATTCTACTTTTTGGGGATTGTGCCATTCTTGGTGCAGTGGATTCGCCCATTGTTGGCTTGGGGAATCACGGTGCTGGCAACGGGCTTTACCATCACCATCATCTTCGATTTATTCATCTTGCCAATACTCTACCTGATTGGGGCATTGTTGGAACAATTGCGCGGACGTTAGCCAACACGGTTGGAAAACACTGCCTAGCGTTTCTGCCCCAGCCACCAGAAGCCCACCGCCACTACGCCCAAGAATCCACCCAGCCAGAGCAATTTCCACAACCCGTTGGGCAAGGTCACTGACAAAATACCGAGTATGGCTGAGATTAGCCAATACCCAACGACAATTTTTTGTGTAGAGTAGCCCATATCCTGTAAGCGGAAGTGTAAATGCCCCCGATCTCCGTGAAAAATTGGCTTACCTGCCCGCCAGCGTGTAAACATTTGCCAAGCAGTATCAGCGATGGGTAGCGCCATCACCATCAAGGCAGTGGCGGCACGTGCCGGAGCTAGGATGGAGAGCGTGGCAAGCAGGTAGCCCAACACCAACGCGCCGCCGCCCAAAAAGATGCGGGCAGGGGCAAAGTTCCAACGCAAAAAACCCAGACAAGCGCCCATCAAGGCAAAGGCATATAAAGCCAATTGGGATTGACCTAGCTGGAGCATGTGAACTCCAAACAAGGTAGCGGCAATTGCGCTAACGCCCACCGCCAAGCCATCCAACCCATCCAAAAAATTGACGGTGTTGATCATGCCCGCTACCCAAAACCAGGTAAGCGGGATAAAAACAGCCCACGGCAGTTTGACAATTTGGTGGCTGAGTGGGTGGGTAAAGCGCTCAATGATGATGGTGGTGGCAATGGCAATGCCTGCCGCTACCGTTTGCCCGAACAGTTGCCAACCCCAATTCAGTTCATAGGCGTCATCTAGCCAGCCGAAGCCGATCATCCACATACAGCCGGTTAACACCCCCCACACACGCAGACGGTCTGCCGGATTTTGAAGCGGGAAAAGTAAGGTGAGTGCCAATCCGACTAGTAGGAATCCGCTTCCCACCGCCAAACCGCCCAAGCGTGGGATGCTCCCGCGATGTTTGCGCCGTTCATCTGGGCGTGCAACGATGCCCCAGTGCAAAGAAAGCCGAATGGCAAGCGGGGTGAGCGCCCCAGTAAGCAAGGCGGCGAGCACGGTACAAGCGAGAATCGGCAGGATGGGCAAGGAAATTCCGGTTAGTTGGTGAGAAGTAGCGACTGGACGCGCTGACGGCGTTGACGAATGCGTGCCAACCGCGCGTGTAGTTGGGCTAGGTAAGGTGTATTTAACTGTGCGTGCAGGTTGAGCGCTTCCTGCATCAATGCTTCTGCTTGCGCGTAGTCCATCAATTTTTCGCATAGGCACGCACTGTACCACAAACTCATCGCCAAGTTGGGCAAATCGTTTTGCAAGCGTTCAATTTCGGCACTGGAAAGGAAGCAGTGCAGTGCCGCTGACCACTCGCTTTGACGGTCAAACAGCCAGCCAGCTCGGGCATACGCCATTGCGGATAAAGCTCGCTCGCTTGCTTGGGCGGCACACTCAATGCTTGCCCGATAACTGTGCAGGGCAGATTCCCAATCGCCAGTCGCTTCTTGCTCGCTCGCTTGGTCAAACAAGGCTTGGGCAAGCCCGGCTTGGGNNTCAAGCCGGGCACAATGTAGCCATGTTCGTTTAGATGGCTATCAATCTTGGCGATATGAATGGGGACATCGGGATGGTCGTGTTGCAGGCGGGCAATGCCTTCGGGCGCGGCGAGCAATCCTAGATACTTGATGCGTTGCACGCCCCAACTTTTGAGCAAGCTACAAGCCGCACTGGCAGAGCCACCGGTTGCCAGCATGGGGTCTAGCAATAGGCAGATTGTCACCAGTGGTGGGGTAGGTTTGTTGGCATAATATTGGGCTGGTTCTAGTGTGCGTTCATCCCGCTTTAAACCAATGTGCCAAACTTCTGCACCGGGCATCATTTCCCAAATGCCTTCTACCATGCCCAAACCAGCTCGCAAGACCGGTACCAGCCCGATGGAATCGGCAAGTTCAAGCCCGTCTGTTAGGGTGAGTGGGGTTTGCACTTGCATAGGGCTAAGTTGCAAATCTTGGGTGGCTTCCACAGCTAGTAAAATAGAAATTTCGCGCACCAATTCCCGAAATTTCTTGGGTTGCGTTGCCACATCACGCAATTTTGTAATTTTGTGTTGGATAAGGGGGTGTTTGGATTCGAATACGTTGGACATGGGAACTGTGAGTGAGAGTATGGAGCAGTCGGATTGCAGGCGCAAGGACGAAATTTGTGCCTGTGGGTATGTTGAGTACGGCGATAAATGGGGTTTGGTAGTTGTAGAAAAGTTGCCTTTATTGCCGATGCCAAGCAATGCTATTATACTGCCCTGTGTTTTGAACCGCAAGCTGACGCAATGTGTGATAAACTTATGCGCGGCACGCATGAAATTTGCGCGTTTTTCTTAAAGGATGAAGTGTAATTCTTGATGCCGAGCATTGAACCGATTATGAGCGAATCTTCTCCACGCATGGTATCCGGCGAACCGCAAAACGATGATTTTGAAGGTTTATCGTTGCGCCCCCAACGCCTTTCCCAAGTGATTGGGCAAGATGGGGTGAAGGGCAACTTGCAAATTTTGGTGGATGCCGCACTTGCCCGCCAAGAGCCATTAGACCATGTACTGTTTTATGGTCCACCGGGCTTGGGCAAAACAACCCTAAGTCACGTGATTGCCAACGAGATGGGGGTGAATATCAAACTGACCGCAGGTCCGGTCATTGAGCGGGCAGGCGACCTTGCGGCAATTCTGAGCAACTTGCGGCAGGGTGATGTGCTGTTCATTGATGAAGTTCATCGCATGAGCCGCGCAGTGGAAGAAGTGCTGTACCCCGCAATGGAAGATTTTGCGCTGGATATTGTGATTGGCAAGGGACCCAGCGCCCGCAACATCCGCCTAAGCTTGCCACGCTTCACGGTAGTTGGCGCAACCACCCGTCTCGCCATGTTGTCATCGCCTTTACGGGCGCGTTTCGGTGCAGTTTTTCGCCTGGATTTTTACGATTTGCCTGCCACTACTGCCATTGTCTTGCGGGCGGCAGAGTTATTAAGAGC
Source organism: Anaerolineales bacterium UBA6668 (assembly GCA_002455215.1). Classification (GTDB taxonomy): domain Bacteria; phylum Chloroflexota; class Anaerolineae; order Anaerolineales; family UBA6668; genus UBA6668. The sequence goes on from DKKK01000011.1 coordinate 5,849, forward strand.
GCCTATTGAGCGGAGCGGGGCGGAAGAAATCGCTCGCCGCTCACGTGGTACGCCGCGTGTGGCGTTGCGTTTGTTGCGGCGGGTGCGTGACTATGCTCAAGTGCGAGCCAGTGGCATCATTAATACCGAGGCGGCGCGTGCCGCCATGAGCTTATTAAATATTGATGAGCTTGGCTTGGATGAAGTTGACCACTTGGTATTGCGTACCATCATCGAAAAGTTCAATGGCGGTCCGGTGGGGCTGGAAACTATCGCGGCGGCAATCTCCGAAGAGTCTGACACCATTATGGATGTGGTCGAACCCTATCTACTGCAATTGGGTTTCTTGGACAGAACCCCCCGTGGACGCATCGCCACCCGTCGTGCTTACCAACACTTGGGAATCACCTATCCCGAAGGAGATGGGCAATCTCGCCTGTTCTAAAACTTCGCAAGTGAGCGTTTCGGACGGTCAAGNNACCTCCATACTCAATTATTCGATGTTTTTATCTGATTTTGACTACCACCTGCCTGCCGAGCGCATTGCCCAAACGCCCCTTGAGCCGCGTAGCGCTTCACGTATGATGGTTGTTTCGCGTCAAAGCGGGGCTGTGGCACACCGCCAGTTTTTAGACTTACCTAATTACTTGAGAGCAGGCGACCTGCTGATATTTAACAATACACGGGTTTTGCCTGCCCGCATTCTAGGGCAGAAGGTGACGGGCGGCAAAGTGGAGATATTGCTCCTGAAGGAAGTGTCAACCGATTGTTGGGAGACGCTAGTGGGCGGGAAACGCATGGGGGTGGGGGCACAGATTCACATTCCCCTAACAGATGGGCAGATGCTGTTGGCAGAGATC
>DKKK01000181.1 GCA_002455215.1 Anaerolineales bacterium UBA6668
TTTTCATGCGGTTGCCCTGTTAAATGGTAGTAGCGAACTATATACAAAATTTCCATAAACCCAGCGTCATACACCTATTATACTGCCCACCCATACCCACATAAATATTCTGATAATCGAATTGGTTATGTAATCAAGCGACGCAATGTTGTTTGGCACACAACGCTTTGGCAATTGTAGTCTCTGCCTGAGCAGAAATGATAATTCTTTGTTAACAATCCTATGTTATACTGCCAGTATCGGAAAGCGTAAAAATAGCATACAAAAATATATGCTAACGCCAAACCGAGCTTATATTCGACACGAATGGAAATCGTACTTTTTTCCTTAAGAACCAGCGCAATTGGATATTCGGCACGTATGCTGAATATACCCCGTGTCCAATATATAGAAACTGGTGGGGTACACCCAACAAGCCCACCATTGTAAGTAGGTAATCGTATGGACTATAAAGACTATTACAAAACACTCGGCGTTAGCAAAACCGCCGATGAAAAAGAAATAAAAGCCGCTTTTCGCAAGTTGGCACAGCAATACCATCCTGACAAAAATCTTGGCGATAAAAGCGCAGAAGATAAGTTTAAGGAAATTAACGAAGCCTATCAAGTGCTGAGCGATAGCGAAAAACGCCAAAAGTACGACCAATTTGGCTCGAATTGGGAACAATTCCGCTCGACAGGGGGCGACCCCGGCGGGTTTGATTGGGCACGTTGGGCAAACGCAGGTGCGGGAACAGGCGCAGGCACAGGTGGCTATAGCGGGCGGCGCATGAGCCAACAAGAATTTGAAGAACTCTTTCGCGGCACAGGCACAAACACCAGTGGCTTTAGCGACTTTTTTAACATGATGTTTGGTGGAGCGGCAGGAAGCGCCGCTTTCCAGCAGGCGATGCGCATGGACGGGCAAGACGTGGCACGCGAAGTGGAAATTTCGCTGGAAGAAGTGCTGACCGGCACCAGCCGTCTGTTGCGCAAAGGTGACCGCACCCTAACCGCCAAGATCCCTGCTGGGGCGAAAGACGGTAGTAAATTGCGTTTTGCCGGAGAAGGCACCGCCGGTGTGAATGGTGGCAAGGCAGGCGATTTATATTTGGTGGTGAGAATTCTTCCGCACGAACGCTTTGAACGGAGCGATGCCGACTTGATTTGCCAGCAAGAAGTGGATTTGTACACAGCCTTGCTCGGCGGCACAATTTCGGTGCCAACGCTGGAAGGAAATTTTGAACTGAAGATCCAGCCGGAAACACAAAACGGGCAAAAGTATCGCTTGCGCTCGCGCGGCTTGCCAGTAGCAGGTACGACTGAGCGCGGCAATTTATATGTCGTGATTACCGTGCGCCTGCCGAAGAATCTAAGCGAGCAGGAACGGAGTTTAGTGCGTCAATTGGCGCAACTACGCGGCGCACACTAATTTGGCATAATGCCACCAGCTATCCGGTATTTTGCCAGAACTTTCCATCTCTTTACACGAAATCCAATCTGCCAGCCAGTGGGACACCCTTGTGCAAACACTGGCTGGCAAACTTTTTGCTGGGGCTAGCTACTTACAAAGTTGGCAATGGGGCGAACTGAAAAACCGCTGGGGCTGGCAAGCTTACCGTCTCGCCTGGCAGGTTGACTCGTGTTGGGTGGCGGCTTGCCAAGTGTTGCTCCGCGATGAAGGCAAGTTTGGCTTACACTTGCGGGTGGCTTATGCCCCACGCGGTCCACTACTCGATTGGCAAAACGATGCACTGGCACACCCGGTACTCGCCAGCTTGCGCCAGTGGGCAAAGCAGAAAAGGGCGTTTGTGCTAAAGGTAGACCCAGAAGCCATGCTAGGCTTCGGCGTGCCTGCCACTGCCGATGAACAACCCCAAGCCAGCGGTAATGCCCTGCAAACGTACCTATCCCAACAGGGTTGGCATTACTCCCCATTCCAGATTCAATTTCGCAACTCGATGTGGCTCAATCTGCAAACAGATGCGGGGAGTCTCATCCAATCGTTTAAGCAAAAAACCCGCTACAACATTCGCCTAGCCGAGCGCAAGGGCGTACTGGTGCGTTTGGCACAACCCACCGATTTACCGCAACTCTTCGACCTGTACGCCGAAACAGCCCAACGTGACGGGTTTGTCATACGTTCACGCGCCTACTATTTGGATGTCTGGCAAACTTTGCTGGAAAGTGGCTATGGGGTAGCACTGTTGGCAGAAGTGGATGGGCAGTGGGTGGCGGGCGTGGTGCTGACGCGCTATGCCGGGCGGGTAACCTACATGTACGGCATGTCGCGGGTGCAATTTCGGGAGTGGATGCCAACCTACCTTTTGCAGTGGCGGGCAATCGAATATGCGCAACAAATGGGTTGCCACACCTATGACTTTTGGGGTGCACCCGAAGTATTTGATGAAAGTGACAGTATGTGGGGTGTGTGGCGCTTTAAGGAAGGCTTTCGGGGGCAGGTAGTCCGCACGTTAGGTGCATGGGATGCGCCCATTCAGCCCGTGTTTTACAGTGCCTACACCCAACTAATGCCGCGCCTGTTAGCGTGGATGAAAGGACGTGGGGCTGGGCAGTCCGCCCGCCATTAACGTGCCAAATTTAAGCCTATTCCGAGCAGTAAAGCAAATAACAAGCTACTCAGTGCCATCGTCTTTAGCAAGGGGTCGGCTTGGGCGGGGGTACGCGCTTGCCAAAGTTTGAGCGCATTGAGCACGGGCAGTGGGCAGGCGAGCAGGAACAGCCACTTCCACAGGTTACCCGGGTAATTTGCTACATAAAGCACACTCAATGCAATACCCAAAATGATTAATAGCCAGTGGTAGATACGGGCGTTGCGTGCGCCGATGCGTACCGGAATAGAACGTTTGCCAGCTAGTTTGTCAGACTCTAAGTCGCGCACATTGTTTACATTCAATACTGCTACCGAGAACAAGCCGAGTGTACAAGCTGGCAACCACATCTGACTAGGAAGTTGTTGGGCTTGCAAAAAGTAACTACCGAGCACAGCCACCCAGCCAAAGAAAATAAACACCATCAGATCGCCCAAACCCGCATAGCCATACGGCTTTTCGGTAGCGGTGTAGGCAATTGCCGCCCATATTGCCAGCCCGCCGAGCGCCATAAAGCCAACCAGCCACGGCAACCCTGCCATGCCAAAAGCGCTCACCACCAGCGCAATCCCACTTATCATTGCCGCACCTGCCGCCAAGTACATTGCTTGCTTCATGTTAGCGGCGCTTACTTGCCCGCTTTGAACGGCGCGTTTGGGTCCGGCGCGATGCTTGGAATCGGCACCGTGTTTACTGTCGCCATAATCATTGGCAAGGTTACTGAGAATTTGCAACAGCGTAGCAGTCAGCACGGCGAGTACCGCAACCAGTGGACGGAAGAAGCCATCGGCGGCGGCAAGCAGTAACCCAGCGCCAATACAAGCCAGCGCAAGGGCTAGGGTACGCGGGCGGAAAGCGGAAATCCAAATAGAAAGCGAAGTAGGCATAGTGGGTGGATTATTGAATTTGGGCGCGTAAGGCTTGCCAAACTACCGAGTTGGCGGCGGCANNGGCGGCAAGGGTGGGGATAGCGAGCGCATTGTAGTCCGTATCCGCTACCGGCGGGAAGGGTGTACCCCCAGCCAGCGTGGCAATCTCACCACCCGCTTCTTGAATCAGCAACCAGCCTGCCGCAATATCCCACAAATGCGGCACGGCTTCAATTGTACCCACCACCAAGCCGCGTGCCACCGCACACAAATGGTAAGCACATGCGCCAAAAATCCGCCGTTTGCAGGGGACGTTCACCTGATAGTTTTTTTGTGTGCGGGTGCATTGCATCAGAAAAGACTCGCCGGTCAGCGGCTGGGGGCGAGTGTGGATGGGTTGTCCGTTTAGCCAAGCGCCATGCCCGCGCTCTGCCCAGTACAATTCCTGCACTTGCGGCCAGTACAACACTGCCAAAGTTGGCACGCCCTGCTCTAAGCGGGCAATCGAAACGCCCCAAAAGTGCAAACCGTGCGCAAAATTGGTAGTGCCATCCAGTGGGTCAATCACCCACAAAGCGTTTGCTTGGGCGGCTTGGCGGGTGAAAGTGGTAGTTTGCTCTTCGCTCAGAATCGCATCTTGCGGAAAGTGCGCTTGGATTTCGCGGGTGAGCAAGCGGTCTACAGCGCGGTCTGCCTGTGTCACCAGACTGCCATCTGCTTTCAATTCTACCTGCGTGCGCCCATACCAGCTAAGCAGTTCATCGCCTGCTTGTAGCGCAATATTTTTAGTCCATTCAAGAATTTCCATAATTTGGGTTCGTGCTAGATTTTTACAAAGGACGTTCTGCCGATTTCCAATCCCTGCTCCATTGCCCGCAGTTCAAAGTCAGTTTGTTCGTTGGGGCTAGGTAGGAAAGGGGAAACCATTTGCCAGCGGGAATCTTGGGCAAGGTTGGCTTGGACTTCGGCATGGTAGGGCAGGTGGTCGGTGGCAAAGTGTACCAGCCCGCCGGGTTTCAGGGTGCGGTGCAAGTCTGCCATAAACTCGCTCTGGTTAAACAAGCGGTTTTTGTGATGACGGCGTTTGGGCCACGGGTCAGGGAAGAAAATGTAGTACAAATCCACACTATCATCTGGCAGTAAATAACGCACGGTGTACACTGCTTCCGCCCGCAGTAAGCGGATGTTCATCAACCCTTGCCGTAGTGCTTTGCGCTCGGTTCGGCGCACGCGGTCTAGCTTGCGCTCGATCCCCAGATAGTAAATATCGGGGTGGGTGGCGGCAGTGGCAAGCAAAAAGCGCCCCTTGCCAGAACCCAAGTCAATATAGAGCGGGCTAGGGGCAGTGATTGTGCCAAAAACGTCTGGCAAAGATAAAAACGCCAGCCAGTCTTCGGGCTGAATCTGAAGCATTTCTGTGGGAGTGGGGTGGGCAACGGGATTGTCTAGCACGATGAATCCTACAAGGGCAAGGCAATCAGGGGAATCAACATTTCTTCAGGGGTAAGCCCACCATGATGACCCCGAAACTTCTGCTCAAACTTGCCTGATTCGTGCCAGTAGATCATCTGTCCGGGGCGTGGCAGTACCACCAAATCGCCCAAACGGGCAAGTAGGCGCGGTGAGACGGGTAACTGCCCAAAATAACCCTGTGCCAGCAAATCGGCGGTGCGGTGGACTTGCCCTAGCTCACCCAAGCCAGCCCGCAAGATAGCTTCAGCGGCGGGAATTTGCCCTGCCTGAATATGTAGGAACAAATCGCGGGCAGAGCCTGCCGGAACCAACAATTTGCCGCGTTGATTGCGCTTGATTAGGTCTTTTAACCCGGCAAAGGCGGGGTCTTCGTCCAGATACAGCGTTTGAGTCGGGTCTACATCAATCTGCCCGTGGTCGGCAAAAGCCAGAATGAGCGTGTTGTTCGCCTTACCGCTTAGGGGTTGCACTAGCTGGCGGTCGAGCGTGGTCAATAGCATGTCAATTTCTGCCGAAACGGCGGGGGCGCTGGGACCAAAGCGGTGCGCGACTGCATCCACCCCGTCATAGTAGAAAAAATAATACTGCTTGCCCACATCCGACTGTAGGCAATCTGCCAGCATAGACAAGCCTTCTGCCAGCGTTTGGTAGGGAATTAGATTGCCACCGGCAGTGGCAAATTGGCTGTAGGTGGATGGAACAATAGATTTTTCCAAAAAGCTGGTGATGCCTACACCAGCTTCCCTTAGCTGTGCGCCAAACTGCTCGGCTGGGTACACATCTTCTGCGCGTAAGTTGAGCGCCCGCAAGGTTTCAGGTCCACTACCCGCTAAGCCAAACATCAGCGGGCAAATCATTTCATCGCAGGTGGGGTCGTAGTGAAACCACTCATAATGTCCATGTTGCCCAACTTCCAAGCCGGTTTGCATGGTAGTCATGTGGACGGCAGTGGTAGACGGAAATTGGGAAGTGAGTTGGGTGATGCGCCCGCGTGTGTGAGCCGCCCGCAAAAAGCCGTACTGTTCAATGCGTTCTGCCACAAAACGCCAACCCAACGCATCCAAAAAGAACAACACCACTTTGTCGTATTGCTGGGGCATGCCTTGCAAGGCAGTTTGGGCAAGAGCGGGAGCGGGTTGCACACCCAAAGCGCCGCGCACCAAGTTAGGAATTTCGCTGAAACAATTTTGTCCGTAGGCTGGTTTTATCATAGCAGTTTGAATAGTGAATGAATTTGGTGGGCTTAAATTGCCCGCGAGTTATACTTAACACGGACGCAAATTGTGCTTTTTTCTTAGGGGAAAAAGCACAACTTTTGCTGGGTCGAGTGCCGAATGGCAGGGCAGGTTTGAAATGTCGGGTTTTTACACACCCAAACACCTAGTAAGATTCTATTTATCACAGCAACTCTCAAATCTCCTTAACTCCCATAACTATTTTAACTTTCTTTGTTTTCACTACCCAAACTAAGCACTTCGCGTTGCTGTGCGCCGGGTTTTTGCGGACCCACAATGCCTGCTTCTTCCATCATGTCAATCAATTTGGCAGAGCGTGTATAGCCAATGCGCAAGCGGCGTTGCAAAAGCGAGATGCTGGCTTTCTTTAATTCGCGTACCACTTTTACCGCGTCATCAAATAGTTCATCGCGTTCCCCTTCGCGCTCCAGCGCTTCAATCTCTTCCCACAAACCAGATTGGCGGGTGGGGGTGGGTGGCTCACTGGGGTCGTCTTCCNNCCCACGGGAGCGGTTGGCTGGGGGCAGGTGGCACAATCCTTCTACCGCCCACACTGCCGGGCGCAACCACGGGTTGGGCGTTTTGCGGAGCGGGTGCAGGGGAGCTAGGCGGTGTGGATGCCACCCGTAAAGGCGGCGTGGTGCGGATAGGTTCGGCGCTAGGGGCAGGTGCTGGCGTGGGGATGATAGCCCCCTTCCAATAGCGCACAATCTCTTGAATTTCGCCATCACTCACAAATACGCCTTGCGCCCGCAAAGGCGCCGGGCTATCTGCCGCCATGAAGAGCATATCGCCCTTACCGAGCAGTTTTTCGGCGCCGGGCGCATCCAGAATTACACGGCTGTCAATGCTACTCGCCACTGCAAAGCTGATACGGCTGGGGAA
>DKKK01000051.1 GCA_002455215.1 Anaerolineales bacterium UBA6668
GGAACACGGCTACCGCATTCGCAAACTCAATCAAGCCTATTTCGCTTTTTATGGGGCATATGCCGATGGGGATGGTGGGGCATCTGGGGCAGACCCAGTCGGACCCGCAGTGGTACAGCTACGGGAGCAATCTGCCGATTTGCGTAGCTTTCTGGAGCGGATTTCTTGGCTTTCCAGCTTTGAACAGCTACAAGCGTGGGTGCAAAAGTAAGTACAAGCCGCACGATGTTTGGCACACGTCAGCCTTGTACCGTTTTCATCCCTGACAAACAAAAATTGCCTAAACGTCCAGCCATTTTTTGCCCATGCGCAAAACCGTGTTGACGGTACGCAGGGTGCTTTGAGCTTGGATTGCCTTTTCCAAAACAGCATTGGAAAATTTGGAATCGCTTTGCTTGGTTTGACACAGCCAATACACTTCCCTATCGTTCACCTGAAAGCGGTCTATGGCATTTTCATGGGCAAATAAACGCTGTTGAGCCGATGCGCTCAACGGCTGTGCCAAAAACGCAATGTTGAGTGCTTTTGCATGGGCTGTTTCTTCAGCAGAGAAGGGTTGGTAGCGACAAATGCTTGCAAGTTCCGACTCACTACGCAAGAAAACCGTCACCGGAAAGCCGAGTGAGCGCTCCAAATGCTGGCTGATGTGCGGCTCTAACTCATTTGGGAGGCGAACTGGGGCAAGGAACACCATATTGCCGCTGGCAATGAAGCTTTCTACCGCCTGGTAACCCAATTCTGCAAACAAGGCGCACAGCTGATCCATCTTAACTGTGTGCCCACCAACATTAATTGCCCGCAGAAAGGCAAAGTAGCGATGATAAGTTTGGCTAATTTCCATGCTCGGCTTGGCGGTGTGCCATTGCCTGCTCGTACAAGGCTTCGTATTTTTGGGCAGAAATACTCCAGCTAAAGTCCGCTAACATGGCTCGTCTTTGCAAATCTAAAAAGGCTTGTGGCTGTTCGTTATAGCAACGAATTGCCCTTTGCAAAGCAGTTAGGAAGGCGGCTGGCTCATAGGCATCAAACGTGAAGCCAGTGCCCTGATTGGGCTGTTGGTCCTGATCCAAAACAGTATCTCGCAAGCCGCCCACTGCCCGCACCACCGGAACAGAACCGTAGCGCATGGCAATCAACTGCCCCAACCCGCATGGCTCATAGCGACTAGGCATCAGGAAGAAATCGCTCGCGCCATAAATACGTTTGGCTAATTGCAAATCGAACTTAAAATTGAGCGAAACCCGTTGTGGAAATTGCTCCTGTAATTGGTAGAGTGCGGTCATAATCTCTGGCTGACCTGTACCCAACATGACCAACTGTGCATTGGAAGATTTAAGCAAAGCGGGTAAGGTTTGTGCCGCTAAATCAAAACCTTTTTGATGGTCCAAGCGCGAAACCACGCCAAGAAGTGGGTCATCCCCAACGGGTAAGCCCAATTCTGCCTGCAAGGTGTGTTTATTCACTACTCGTTCTGCCAATTGCTCAACGGAAAAAGGCTGAAGCAAGGCACTATCGGTGGCGGGGTTCCAGGCTTGATAATCCAAACCATTTAAGATTCCGGTTAGGCGCTCCTGACGAAGTGCCAATAATTTTTGCAGTCCGGCACCATATTCATCGGTCAAAATTTCGGCGGCATAGCCGGGGCTCACGGCATTAATCATATCTGCATAATTAATTGCCAAGCTCATCAATCCATCGCGTCCCCAAAACGGGATATTGGCATCTTCACTGGGCAATAGCCCACCCATGTGCAAAGATTCCCCAATATGGTTCAATTGAAACACCAAGTTATGAATTGTGAAAACGGTGGCAGTCTCTGCCCAAAAGGGGTCGCTTTGGCGATGAGTGGCAAGATAATAAATGGCCGCGCCAGGGTGCGCATCATGGACGTGTACAATATCCGGCTTCCAGTCCAGTTCATGCACCAACTGCAAAGCCGCCAAAGCAAAAAAGACAAATTTGGCACCATCCACCCTCTGCCCATCCCGATACACCTGTTTATCGCGCCAAATAGGAGACCCGCCCACAAAATAATAGGGCACCTCGCCAAAGTGCATCGTGGCACACGGCGCATACTCCACATGGTCAGCCCAAGCCATTTCCACCATTTTGGTCACTTTTAAGCCTAATTTTTCCGCATCCAAAAAAGAAAAATGCGGCAACGCCACCCGCACATCATGCCCGCGCTGTTTTAGGGCGATTGGAAGGGAGCCGACCACATCGGCAAGCCCGCCAACTTTGACGAGTGGTGCGGCTTCTGCGCCGAGCATTAAAATTTTCAATGGTTTTTTTGACATAAAATTTGTAAGAAGCTAAAAACAATTATGAAAGCGTTCCGAAATGAGTTGCGACATGCTGTTCATTTGTGGCTACTTGCCATGCGCATTGCCCACATTCTGCTCGCACCGCAATCCTCCCCATAGCAAAATCTATGAGTTGAAATTTTACCTTGAGCAGTTTTCGTTCTAAAATGAATAACTATTCCTTAGAAAATCATTAATTTTCAACCTAGAAGGATAGTATACTGCAAAAACAACAAATGATGGAAAAAAGACCTGAAAAATCTGGGTGTGAATTTTGTAAACAATTTGAAAAAAGCCCTTGACAAACTACTAGGCATTGCGTAAAATACTGCTCGCAATCACCCAGCCCAAATATGCCGGGGTAGCTCAGTCGGTAGAGCAACGCACTGAAAATGCGTGGGTCCCCAGTTCAAGTCTGGGCTTCGGCACCTTGAAAGGTCTTGCGGGTGTGGTTCAGTGGTAGAACGACTCCTTGCCAAGGAGTAGGCCACGGGTTCGATCCCCGTCACCCGCTCAAAAATGCAGATGGAATCCATCTGCATTTTTTTCAAAAGCTCTGGCGACGTGGCCGAGCGGTCAGGCAGAGGCCTGCAAAGCCTTGTACAGCGGTTCAAATCCGCTCGTCGCCTCCAGAACGCAAAAAACTCTGATATGAACATCAGAGTTTTTTGTTTAATTTTTGTAACTGCTCAGCCTTGTTTGATAAGACTGGCTAAAATCTGAATGAACCTGGTTTGTTGCCCAAAATATAGGCAGAACAGATCCAAACCGTTGATTTTTTAGATCGCCCCACATGAATAGACACGGTTTCGTAGAGCCGCAATGCATTGCGGCTCTACAGTTTCGATATCAATCGGTTCAAAATACGTTCATTTTCGCGGTTGCACCCGTAAAAACATCTAAATATTAACCCGTTGGCTATGCCCGAGCAGTTTCTAATCTTTTACATAAACCATTTTATTACCAATTATTTATGTTTTTATAATTTTACGAAAATTGTGATATACTGATGTGAGATGTTCAGCAAAGTTTCTCTCACGATTGCCAGTATCCTACTAATTGGTTTTTTGGCGAGTCAGACACTCACCATTCCGGCAGGCGGGCATGACTCTGTCCCGTCAATCTCCGGCTTCACCAGCGTAACCGAAGTTGCCTACCGCATTACCTTTGACAATAGTGCCATCTATACCACACAAGACCCAGCCAATCAGGCAGATATTAACAAATTGTTTGGCTTATCAGATTGTTCCAGCCACCATCAAACCAACAGTGGGCGCTTTGGCTGGCGTTGGTATAGCAATCAGCTTGAAATTCACGCCTATAACTATGTATCGGGTGTGCGCCAGACGCAGTTTTTGCAGGCTGTCCAACTCAATCAGGCGAATCTTTACCATCTAAAACTGACCAGCACCGGCAATTACGAATTCCGCATTAACAGCGTTTTGCTCGCAACTTTACCGCGTGGTTGCACAACTCTTGGCGGTTTGCGCTATTATTTGGGCTTTTACTTTGGTGGGGATGAAACAGCACCGCACGACATCTCTGCCATTTTTGAAGACCCGGTCACAGCCACGCCTACCCCCACTGCATCCCCCACCAGCACATCCACACCGACATCCACTTCTACAGGCACGCCGTCCCCCACCAGCACATCCACACCGACATCCACTTCTACGGCTACGCCATCCTCTACTGCCACACCGATAGGCGCATCAACATCAGCCGTGTATTTGCCAATTGTCATCCGTTAACGGCTATACCCGACACGGGTAGAAATTGCGCTTTTCCGTAATGCCGACCTATACTTGAGATTGTCTCACTTTCAGGTCATTTCGACCGAAGGGAGAAATCCTGCNNAGCAAGAGTGAGAAATGACAAAAGCGTTGCGTCCGGTCAAAAAAGCAAAACCCACAATCTGTGACTGTGCTAAGTATAGCTATAACTGCTAGCTGTAACTGCAGGTATCGGCATTTGACCAACATTGGCTAAATAGTCTTCCAATTGTGCGATAGCGCGGGCGGCATACAGTTGGGCACGTTCCCGCTTGCCCACCTTGCGTTTACCGGGCGTTTCCGGCAAGGCAGGCAAAATGCCCATGTTGGCTTTCATCGGCTGAAAGGTGTCAGGGACGGCATGGGTGATGTAGTGGCAGAGTGCGCCCAACATGGTTTCTTGGGGCAGTTCCAGCAATGGCTGTGCGTTTAGCCAGCGAACGGCGTTGAGCCCAGCCAACAAGCCACTGGCGGCATTGCCCATATAGCCTTCCACGCCCGTAATTTGCCCGGCTAGGAACAGATCTGGGCGTACTTTGGCTTGCAAGGTGGGTAGCAGGCAGGTAGGCGCGTTTACAAAGGTATTGCGGTGCATCATGCCATAACGGGCAAATTCGGCGTTTTCCAGTCCCGGTATCAGGCGCAAGACTCGTTTTTGCTCGCTCCATGTCAGGTTGGTTTGAAAGCCCACCAAGTTGTATAGCGAGCCAGCCAGGTCATCTTGGCGCAATTGCACAATGGCATAGGGACGCCTGCCAGTGCGTGGGTCGGTCAAGCCCACCGGGCGCATCGGACCATACGCCAACGAATCGACCCCACGCTTGGCAATAATTTCTACGGGCAAGCATCCTTCAAAAAAGGTATGCGCCCCAGCCTTCACACCGGCGTGAATTTCTGCTTCAAATTGCTTCAACTGAATGGTTTGGGCAGAAAGCAAGGCAGAAACAAAGGTGTAGTATTCGTCTTTGGTGAAAGGGCAATTTAAGTAGTCACCATCTTGTTCTTCGCCACGCTCGTAACGTGATGCACGAAACGCAATTTCGGTGTTAATGCTCTCGGCATACACAATTGGGGCAAGGGCATCGTAAAAATACAAGTGTTCACTGCCCAGCAAGTGCGCAATCTCTTGGCTAAGTGCCGGAGAAGTGAGCGGACCAGATGCTAAAATAACGGTTCCGCTGGGAATGGTTGGCATTTCTTCGCGAACTAGGCGGATGTTGGGGTGCTGGCTGATGCGCTCGGTAATCAATGCGGAAAATTGCTCCCGCCCGACTGCCAAAGCTCCCCCGGCTGGTACGGCGCAGGCTTCGGCACACACTAGGATAAACGAGCCCATGCGGCGCATTTCTTCCTTCAGCAAGCCGGAAGGGCGGTCTGGCAAGGCAGAGCCTAGCGAGTTGGAACACACCAACTCGGCAAGTTTGTCGGTGGCATGTGCGCCGGTGGCGCGGTGTGGGCGCATTTCGTAAAGCGTCACCACAACGCCACGCTGAGCGGCTTGCCAGGCGGCTTCACAGCCCGCCAAGCCACCCCCAATGATGGTAAGGGTAGAATTTTCTGTCATGTGATATTCGGCACTTCTGAACCGTGTCGAGTTTTGAATTATACCCGATGTTCGGGGAGTGCATATACCCAATTTAGACACCCCGTATAGCAACATAAATTCATGCAAACATGTCTGTCATGGGGAACAATTATCGGATTGTGAACGTTTGAAATTTTGTAGTAATATATATTTGGCACGGATACTATTCGGCATCTATGCACTAGCCGATACGGGTCAAATATAGGAATTTATGCTTAATGGAAAAAGCGCAGTTTCCATTCGTGTCGAATATAATTGGGAACTGTATACCCTGAAACTATCGTGGCTCTACTCGGTAGTTAATTTTCAAGAAGGAGTCTCAAAATGAAAAAATTTTTACAAGTGATTGTGATTTTGCTGGCTGTGGGTGTGTTGAGCGCTTGCAAGGGAAAGCAAACACCCCCGCCACNNCCACCACCTCCTAGTGCTACCCCACTGCCCGCCACCGAAACCTTGCCACCCGCGCCTACCCTTACGGAAGAGCCAACTGCAACGCCCACGGAGACAGCGACAGCGACCCCAACTGCCACAGCGACTGAAACCAGCACGCTGACAACAACGCCCACCTCCACCCCAAAAGGCAGTAACGGAGGCGGAAATGCAGTTCAGCCGACTAGCAATGCGGCAACGCAAGCGGTTGCGGCACAAAAAACTGCTGGCGCTGTGGCAACGAACATCGCCAATGGCGCAACTCTCGCGGCGCCTGTGCTCACCGACCCCGCATCTGTCCTGACTGCCTTGCCGCCGCTATCCACCGTCCTTCCGGTTAATCCTATCCCCGGATTGCNNACATTCCGTAATTTTTTTAGCCAAAGCAGGTGCGTAAATGTACTCCTGCTTTGGCTATTTTTCTGCGCTTTTTCATGTCACCTTTCTTCGAACTCAGCCAATCTAAACTCGGCACGCTGGAAAGTTCTGCTTTTGCCCATCTAAAAGCGCGGGTGAATTCCAAACGTGCCGAAGATAGCGCTAACCGGCTTCGCCTGATTTGCTTCCCCTACGCCGGGGGGAGTGTGGCAAACTTTTACAAATGGCGGGCAAGTTTGCAAACTTCTGATATTGGTTTATGCGTGTGTGAGTTGCCTGCGCCCAGTCATCCGATAAATTGGGAAAATGCAATCGCCATGCTTTGCAAGGAGATTTTGACGAGCTTGGCAAACCGCCCTGCCCCGATTGCTCTGTGGGGGCATAGTTTGGGCGCGTGGGTTGCCTATGAAGTGGCGATTGCTTTACGGGTGCAGACAGTGTCCCCGGTATGGCTGGGCGTTGCCGCAATGCCCGCCCCGCAACTGCCCAAACAGTTTGAAGCGATTAGCCATTTACCAGACCAGCCATTCTGCACGGCAATCCGAGCGTTTGGCGGCACACCCGACTCGCTATGGCAAAGCCCAGAACTACTGGCGCTGATTCTGCCAGCATTACGCCGCGATTTTGCCTTGCGAGAAGGCTTTCAATGGAAAAACCATGCCCCATTGGCGATTCCCATCACTGCATGGAGTGGTTCGCAAGACCGCTGGGCAAGCCAAAGTGAAGTGGACGCTTGGGGAAAATGCACAACTGCTAATTTTGAACATATTTTGTTGGACGGCGGACACTTTTTCCCATTTGAAAATTCGCTCTCCATATTGCAACAAATCGAAAACGCGCTAGACTCTATTTAATCTTTTTTTGGTAGGTATCTTTTATGGACACATCCGACTCCGCCGCTCAAGAAT
Organism: Anaerolineales bacterium UBA6668; assembly: GCA_002455215.1. Classification (GTDB taxonomy): domain Bacteria; phylum Chloroflexota; class Anaerolineae; order Anaerolineales; family UBA6668; genus UBA6668. The sequence continues at coordinate 7,376 of DKKK01000051.1, forward strand.
TCGACACCCAACCCCAACCCGCCACCCCCGAACAATTCCAGCCCATCCACGTCACCCAGATAGATTCAGGGGAAACAATTGTGCAGGGAGCCCCACAGACGATTGTTCACGACCCAGCAGTTGAAGAGAGCGAATGGGCGGTGAACGCCGCCGCGCCATTGCCAACTCGTTTTTCCAGCAACATGGCTGAAAGTTTTCGTTACAGTTTCAAGGTACATCGGTTGCTGTGGATTGTGACGCTCATCTCATTGGGTGTAAACCTACTGATGTTCACATTGGGTTTTGCTTATGTTTTGCTGATTCGGTCGGAAAGCCAAAAAATTTCTGCCGAGCTTGCTAAGCTAAACACAGAAGAAGTGACTCTGCCCATCACCATAGCACAAGACCTACCGGTGAAGATGGAATTTCCCTACAAAGACAATATTCAAGTGCCGGTGGATGTCAACATTCCGGTGAATCTAACCGTGAAGGTAGATGAGATCATTCAAGTGCCGATTAGCCAAGAAATCGAAGTAAATTCGGATGTGCTGGTGCAAGTGCCGGTACTGGGTCCGCAACGCGTCCCCTTTAGCACCACCATTCCGGTTGAAATGATAGTAGATGTGCCGGTCAAACTAGATATCCCGGTAAGTGAAAATATTCCGGTAAAATTCAATGTGGAAGCGCCGATAGACACCACCATCAAAATTGACACCACCATGCCCATTAATATGCAGTTCCCGGTCATTATCCCAGTGGACGAATTGGGCACAGGACCCCTGATTGAACAACTCAATCGTTCACTCAGCCGAATTTTCTTCTTTCGCCAGTATTTACCCTAAAGAAGTGAGTGCTATCCCGTAGAAAAAAGGCAGGAATTCCTGCCTTTTTTGCTAATAATCATCGTCGTCGTCATCCATATCATCGAGAAAATCTTCATCGAAGATACTGTCATCGTCAAGATCCAAATCATCATCCCAATCATCATCATCATCATCGGCATCAAAATCAACTGCCGCCCAATCCAATTCGACCGGGTCAACAGAAACCACCACCAAGGCTTCATCACACTCAGGGCAGGTAATTTCTTCTCCTAGGCTGGGTGTTTTGCGAAGGCGAGGGANNCGAATTTTTGCATCACAGGCAGGACAAGCTGTAGAAATGCTTTTGGTTGGTACAGACATCGTTTTATAGCTCCGAACAATTTTGAATTTTGATTTTCTAAATTTTGCTACAAAAACTGCCAAACCGTCAATCCCCTTTTTCCCAAAAAATATAGGAAAATTGTACTATTTCGATTGGTTGTAAACAGGTAAAATACGAATACATCCGACATGAACAAAAACTAGGCTCATTCCCTCCAGAAAAAGGCGCGATTCTTGGCGGTGCTGAATACTATTTACTCTTTAAGGAAATTCTACATGGCACACATTGACCCCACCCCCAAATTGGATTTTGACGATGTATTAATCCGTCCAAAACGCAGTACGCTTTCCAGTCGTGCAGAAGTAGATATTACAAGGTCATACCAGTTCCCCCACAACAACCACATTTGGACCGGCATCCCAATTGTTGCTTCCAATATGGACACAGTTGCAACCTTTGAAATGGCAACAGTACTGCAAGAACACCAAATGCTGACCTGTATTCACAAACACTACAATATGGATGATTGGAAAACGCAGGCAAGCAAACTCCTACCCGACCATGTAGCAGTAACGATTGGTTCAAGCAAGCAAGATTTTGAGCTACTTAAGAATATCTCGCAAGTGCGTCCAATTACCTTCATTTGTTTGGATATTGCCAATGGCTATTCCGAGCACTTTTTAGATGCTGTCAAACGCGTACGTCAAGCCTTTGGCAATAGTATTTTGATAGCGGGCAATGTAGTCACCCGCGAAATGACCGAAGCACTGATTATTGCCGGTGCAGATATTGTAAAAGTCGGGATTGGGAGTGGGTCTGCCTGTATCACCCGGCGGGTTGCTGGTGTGGGTATGCCACAACTGAGTGCCATCATAGAATGCTCGGATGCGGCGCACGGCTTAGGCGGGCATGTAATGAGCGATGGCGGTTGTCGCAACCCCGGTGATGTTGCCAAAGCGCTGGCGGCAGGCGCAGACTTTGTGATGCTGGGTGGCATGTTGGCAGGGCACGATGAAAGCGGCGGCGAAATTATTGAGCGCAATGGCAAAAAATACCGTGAATATTACGGCATGAGTAGTCATACTGCCATGCAACGCCACAGCGGCGGAAAAAGCGATTACCGAGCGAGTGAAGGCAAGCGGGTGGAACTGCCCTATCGCGGTGCGGTAAAAGACACCTTGCAAGAAATTATGGGGGGAGTACGTAGTGCCTGCACCTATGTCGGCGCACGGCGCTTGAAAGACTTGCCAAAGTGTACGACCTTTTTCATGGTGAACCGCCAAACCAATGACGTGTACAGCCGTTTTGATGCGGGCAATTAATCACTGCTAACGCCCGTTAGTTATTGCCTATGCGAAAATTTGTACTAGCACTGCTTGGCTGGAATCGTACCAGCCTGTGGCTGATGAGTGCTTTTTTGGCACTTGTCGGGCTCATCGGCTATTTTTGGTGGCCGCTACTGCAAGAATACCTGTCCTACTACGACCCCAGCTATCCGTGGTGGATACAGATGGATTGGCTCATGCTAGGCATCTTTACCGGTATGAGCTTGCTCATCATGGCAAAAGCCGACCTGAGCAAAGACCTGTGGATTATTGGCGTTGGGTTAGTAGGTGGGCTGGTGATTGAAAGCTGGGGAACACAAACCGAGCTTTGGGTGTACTACACGCTCGAACGCCCGCCATTGTGGATCATTCCGGCTTGGCCGATTGCCAGTTTATCCATTGACCGATTGGTGCGCATTAGCCAAAACGCGCTTCCCCACCGCTTACCTATGCGTTTCTGGCAGGCGCTCTATGGGCTAACGTTTGGCGGGTTTGCCGTGCTGATGGCAATTTTTGTGTCTCCAACCTGGAATAAATCCCTAACCATTGCCGCAAGCCTGCTCGTACTCTTTCTCAGTTTGACACCCACCGACTGGCGCACCGCCGTCATCACCTTTTGGGCTGGCGCTGGGCTAGGCTATTTTTTGGAATTGTGGGGTACCACCCGTGAGTGCTGGACTTACTACACGGCAGAAACACCCCCTTTGTTTGCCGTATTGGCACACGGCATGGCGGCAGTTGCCTTCTGGCGTGCCATGCTGGTCAGCCAGCGTATCTTTCACGCGCTTGCCCAACGCCTACCTTACCGCACCACCCTTCCCGAATAAAACACTCCAACAATCACAACCTATGCAAAAACCGACCATTGCCCCGTCCATTCTCAGCGCCGATTTTTCTCAGCTTGGCGTACAGGTGCGCTCTGCCGCTTTAGCTGGCGCAAAATACATTCACATTGACGTGATGGATGGGCATTTTGTACCCAATCTGACCATTGGTCCGTTGGTAACAGCCGCACTCAAACCGCTGGCGCTAGAAATGGGGCTAATTTTAGATGTACATTTGATGATTGAAAAGCCGGAACTGCTCATCCCCGACTTTGCCAAAGCCGGAGCCGATATTCTCACTGTGCATGTCGAAGCTTGCCCCCACCTGCACCGCACCTTGCAACAAATTCGTGAATTGGGAGTCAAGCCGGGAGTGGCGTTAAATCCGGCAACCATGTTGTTTGCGGTTGCCCCGGTAATGAGTATGGTGGATTACGTATTGGTGATGTCGGTCAATCCGGGCTTTGGGGGACAATCTTACATTCCCGAAAGCACTGCCCGTATTCGGCTGTTGCGCCAGATGCTGACTGAACTAAACAGCACGGCAGATTTGAGCGTGGATGGCGGGGTAAAGGTAGACAATGCCAAGATGATTGCCAATGCCGGAGCAAATGTGCTGGTGGCAGGAAGCGCCGTTTTCAATGCCAAAGCGAGCATTGCGGAAAATATGGCGCAATTTTGGCAGGCGCTTGCCAGCGAATAGCTGGGGAAACGCCAATCCAGTGCCACCTTTTATATTCGACACAAATGGAAATTGCGCTTTTTGCTTAAGCGAAAAGGCGCAACTGGAGATTCGGCACACATGCCAACTATAACCCGTGTCGAATATACTTCTGAACCAATCGTACAGCGGCAAAGATGGGTGTACTGGCTCAAATGGCTGGCGAGCGTGCTCCTGTTGGGTTGGCTCAGCTTGGGGGTGGACTGGCGCGGGCTTGCCTACGGACTTGGAAAGGAACTTCACACACTGTACCGCTGGCAAACGTTGGGCTGGCTAGGGCTTTACAGCGCTTTGTACGGGTTAAGTCTGTGGCTGAAATTGGTACGCTGGCAAAACTGGTTGCAACAAGCTGGGGTGAATTTACCCATCTCACAGGTGCGTGCCGCCTTTCTCAATGGGGTTGCGCTGAATATTGTTGGGGTAGCTCGCATGGGGGACGTTGGGCGAGCGGCGCAACTGAGTTGGCAAGCTCCCCACTTGCTCCCGGTGGTTTCCGGCACGATCTTGCGTGAAAAATTAACCGACTTGCTGATGTTGGCTGGTTTTACCTTGACGGTGTGGCTAGGGCTGTATTCGGCACAGCTCGGGCAATTTTCAGCCGGGCTAACGGCTCAGCAATATGACCTGTTCCGACTGGGGCTTTTGGCAAGTGTGCCAGTTTGGTATGCTCTCGGCTGTGTGACGTTGCACCCGCTGGGCAAATGGTGTCAGAATATGCCGTTCATTCCGACATGGTTGAAGACTGTGCTAGGCGCATCACTCACCTTGCGGGCGTTTGCCCCACTCACTTGGTTGATTTGGCTGGTGATGGGGGTGAGTAATGGGGTGATTTTCTTGTCTTTACAGTCGCCTTTGAGTTGGGCATTTGCGCTGTGGCTGAGTTGTGGTGTGCTGGTGGCAGGATTTTTGGCAGTGGTGGTCAGCGTAACCCCCGCCAATGTCGGTACGCACCATGCCGCCGTGATTTTCTTCCTTCAGCAGAGCGGGCTACCGCTTGCCCTTGCCCTACCCTATGCTGTTCTAGCCCATCTTCTGCCCACTGTCCTGCCCTTGCTTTTTGCCGCAATCAATTTGCCCTTTCATCAGCCTTTTGCCCGCCCGAATCAAAAAGGCAGTGGGTAGCCGCCCACTGCCTTTTCTTTCAAACGAGCTTAGTTAGCATACCTTCCAGCGTAGCTCATCACCTGCCAGCGCACGAAGCACTTCTTCGGCAATGTCTACACCAGCGCGGTCTTGGGCTTCTTCGGTCATGGCGCCGCTATGGGGGGTGGCAACTACACGGGGGTGTGTGACCAATGGGCTGGCGCCGGTGGGTTCAACTTCGAAAACGTCTAAGCCAGCACCACCGACTTTGCCACTGTTCAGGGCATCTAGCAAGGCCGCTTCGTCAATGATGCCTCCACGCGCGGCACACACAATGCGCACGCCTTTTTTCATCTTGCCAAAGGCTGTGTCGCCAAGAATGTGCTTGGTTTCGGGGGTGAGTGGCGCATGGACGGAGATAAAATCGGACTTGGCGAGTAGCTCTTCAAAGCTGACCGGCTCACAGCCGCGCTCACGCACGTTGTCTTCGTCCACATAGGGGTCATACGCGATGACATCCATGCCGAAAGCCCGAGCACGTTTGGCAACGCTTGCGCCAATACGCCCGACCGCCAACAAGCCCAGCGTCTTGCGATAGAGTTCTACCCCCATCGCTTCTTTTTTGGGCCAGCCGCCTTGCTTGATGGATACATCACTAAACGGGATGTGACGAGCTACCGAGAGTAATAACGCAAAGGTATGTTCAGCCACTGCCACGGTTGCGGCGAGCGGCGAATTGACGACTGTTACGCCCACTGCTTGGGCTGTGGGTAGGTCAATATTGTCTACTCCTACCCCCGCACGTCCGACCACCTTTAGGCGGGGGACACCGGCTTTGAGAATATTGGGTTTTACTTTGGTGCGACTCCGCACAACCAACGCATCATAATTTCCAATTTCTGCCGCCAATTGTTCGGCAGAAATATCAGGTTGGTAGGAAACATCGGCGCCGGCACGCAATTGTTGCACACCTTCGGCGGCAATCGAATCAGCGACAAGAATACGATAATTAGACATAATTTTTATAGATGAGAAAGTTTAATTAAATTTTTCGAGCTTGCCCTGTAAGGACTGTACTCGGAATTTACGAAGGGAAAAACACCAAGCGCTCTGAAAGGTTGCTCACGGATGGTCGATTCTGAAAAATATTACGAATCAGGCTTCACCACCCATTCCGAACGGTTGAAACCCAACAACTCGCTGATGCCAACGCCACCTAAAATTAGCCCGGCGCCAATCCACTGTACGAAGCGAAGTGCTTCGCGCAAAAACAGTGCCGAAAAGAACAATGCAGAGAGTGGCTCCAGATAGCCCAATATCGCCACGGTTTGCACGGGCAGTTCACCAATGGAAGAAAAGTACAGGTAACAACCAATGCCAGTATTGACCACACCTAAAAACAGCACAGGTAGGATATTGCTGGCGGGAATGTGCAAAGAAAAGCCCTGCCGAAACACGACAAACACGGCGACTGTCACAAAGCTTGCGACCAACTGCCACATTGGGTTTTCCAAGCCGGTGATGGTTCGGGCTTTTTTGTTAAAAATCACCATCAATGCGTAGGTCACAGCAGAAAGCATAGCAAAGCCAAGTCCCCATGTGATTTGACCGCTAATCAGGGCGGTTTGATTCACTAAAAATATACCTATCAGGACTGCCCAAAAGCCAAAGAACTTGACAATGGTGATTTTTTCTTTAAAGACAAGCGGTGATATCAGCATAACAAGCACCGGACCGCAATAATACGCCAAAGTTGCCACGCTCACACCAATTTGGCGGTAAGCTTCAAATAAAAACATCCAACTTGCGCCCATCGAAATGCCGGAGAGCAGTAAATAAATGGAGTCTGACCAAACGCGCCCAAATGTCAGTGGTTGCCTGGTAACCATAAAGATTAGCGTCAGAAAGAGCGTGCCAATAAAGGTACGAGTTAATACAATTTCATAGCTATTGAGTGTAATGAAACTTGCAACGATCCCATTTGTGCCAAACAAAAATAAAGCGACAATGTATTTTAGTGTAGCGAGTTTTTTCATTGGTTTCTGTAGACTAGTTGCAAGACGCGAAATTATACCGTAAATTCAACAGCCCATTTCATAGTAAACTGCACAAAATTTTGGGTAAGAATTTGGGAAAACCGCAAGAGCAAAGTTTTCGAGTATAATTAACCTATGCCTAATTATGCTACTGCTGTCAATGACTTTCGACAAGCCAGACGCAAAGCCGCGATGGAAGAAATTATGGCGCGATTGGCTGGTAAATCTGCACAATTACTTTCATTTGAAGATGCCCGCCGCAGTGTTGCAGAAGTTGATGCTGTTTTGAGACCCAAAGAACTTAAGGAGATTCCCCTAAACGCAATTGTGGGTAGTGTTGGCAGACAGCACGATTTTACCCGCTCGTTTTTGCCGCTACGCGACTCAGACGAAGACCGTTGGGTGCGCATTGAACACGCCCAAATGTACGAAGGTGGCACCCCGCCGATTGAAGTGTATCAGCTCGGCGATGCTTATTTTGTGTTGGATGGCAATCATCGGGTATCGGTGGCACGGCGACTAGGAGCAGATACGATTGAAGCATACGTGACAACTATCCCGGTAACGGTGCCCATTACCCCAGATACATCTCCCGAAGAATTGATTGTCAAGGAAAGACAAGCACGCTTTTTGGAAAAAACCGGCTTAACCCGCTACGCCCCTGCCCAAGCATTTGATATGTCTCACGCCGGGCATTACGAAACATTGCTGGAACAAATCGAAGAAGTGCGCCAAAAGCTGGCACAAACCACGGGCAGAAGCCACAGTATGCAAATTGCGGCAAGCCACTGGTATGAAAATATTTATGAGCCAGTACTATCTGCCATCCGCCGCCGCAATTTGCTCGAAGAACACCCCGGGCGCACGGAAGCCGATTTGTATGTGTGGTTGGTGGAAAACCGTTACCAGTTGGAAGAGCAGTTGCAATGGAACTTGCCTACCGAAGCGACCACCATGGATTTGGCAGAGCAAGCTCAGCATCGCCACCGCAAAGGGTTTTTTACGCGTACCAGTGAAGCTGTTCAGCGTTTGATATTGCCGGAATCTCTTCGAGCCGGACCTTCACCGGGTACTTGGCGAAAACGGCTAGAGCTACGGGCGCAAATGTGGAGCAGCTTGCGCGACCAAGTGATGTTCCGCGATATTCTGGTGCCCTTGCGGGGCACACCCGACAGTTGGCAAGCACTCTATCAAGCAGTCGAAATTGCTCATTTGGAAGGCGGTCAAGTTCTTGGGTTGCACATTCACCAAGAGATTAGCGCGTTTTCTGCCCCACAGACGGCAACCGCCAGTGAAATTGAAGCGAAATTCCGCCAAGTTTGTCTCTCGGCTGGTGTGCCACATCAATTTGCCCTAGAAGAAAATAATCAACTCACCAAGACTGTGGTGGAACGGGCACGCTGGGCTGACCTGATTGTGATGCACATTAGCCAGCGTCCCAGTAGTAAGACTTTTTCAAGATTAGCCTACGGCACACGCACCATCGTTTTGCAGAGCGCCCGCCCAGTCTGGTTGGTGCCGACTGAGTATCGCCCTATTCGGCAGGTGTTGCTTGCCTTTGATGGCAGTGAAAAGTCCAAAGAAGCGTTGTATATCGCCGCTTATATTGGTACAGATTGGAAGGCAAAAGTGACCGTGCTTACCAGCAAAGATCAATACGGCACAGAATTGAGTCATCAGGATTTTGCCCACGAATATCTGAAATCCTTCAAAATTGATGTAAACTTTCTGCAAAAAGAAGGTGATGAACCTGCTGATGTGATTTTGCAAAGCGCTTCGGAATGCAATGCCGATGTGCTCTTGGTTGGAGGCTATGGCTATAACCCGTTGATGGAATTGATGCTCGGCAGTACGGTTAACGGCATCTTGCAGAAATCGAAAATACCGATTTGTGTGTGCCAGTAAGGGAAGCGGGATAGGGGAAGCGGGATACAGGATATGGGAAGCGGGATACAGGATACAGGATATGGGATGTTTCGGTTTGGGTTACTCAATTACTCGCTCCGCCTTCGCTATCTGGGGAAAACCCATTTTCCGGGTGCGTGGCATCCGATAATCCCGCCCATTCGCACGCCGAATTAGGAGTGTGTTGGTAAAGCCCCCTGTGTCCGCAACAAGGATTTTCAGACTTAGAGATTACGCTGAGTTTTGAACGGCGCAGTTTTTATGTCGTTTCCCACTCAACTAGCGGGTAACATCTATCTTTGCTTGTGCGACTATGCCTGGGCAGTTACAAAATCCACAATTCGCGATGCAGGACACATACCAAACAGAGTACCCGTGTTGAATGTATAAAAAAAGAGCGCGTCTATTAAACGAGAACACGCTCTTTTGAATGGTGGCAAACTCAGCGGGCGTTACTTTTGCTGGCGTTTGCTAATTTCCACAGCTACCCCAACCAAGCTTGCCAAGCCAAGACTGATGGCTAAATCTTGCAATGCCAGTGGTTGGGTGCTAAAGAAGGACTGTAGCGGCGGCAGGTAGATGACCAGCAGTTGTAAGACAATGACCAGCACCGCCAACCCAAACAGGGCAGGATTGCCAAGTGGGTTCATACGCCAAACGGGGGTGCGATTTGAGCGGCTGGTTAAAGCCTGAAAGACCTGTGCAAATGCCAACGTGCTGAAGACCATTGTTTGCCATTCGATGCGTTCCGCAAAGAAGTACCAAGCCCCCACGCCCAAACCAATTGCCCCCATGAGCGCACCGACCCACACAACTTGTATGCCTGCCCCCCGGCTGAATACACCTTCTTTGGGAGAAATAGGCGGCTGGCGCATCACGTCCTTTTCCGGTGGTTCCACGCCCATTCCCAAGCCCAGCAAACCATCGGTAAGCAGGTTCAACCAGAGCAATTGTAAGGGCAAGAGCGGGAGTGGCTTGCCAAGAAATGGGGCGATGAGCATCACCAACACTTTGCCGATATTACCAGCCACCGAGAAGCGCACAAACTTGCGAATATTATCGTAAATCATGCGCCCTTGCTCCACGGCAGAGACAATGGTGGTGAAATTGTCATCCAAAAGCACCATATCTGCGGCTTCACGGCTGACATCGGTGCCGGTTATGCCCATTGCCACACCAATATCGGCACGCTTGAGCGCGGGCGCATCGTTGACCCCGTCGCCGGTCATGGAGACAATCGCGCCTTCGGCTTGCAGTGCTTGCACAATACGCAATTTGTGTTCGGGCGAAACCCGTGCAAAAACTGCTACATCGTGAACCGCTTCGCGCAAACCGGCTTCATCCAACTGCTCCAACTGTTGACCGGTTAGGGCACGGCTCTCTGCACTGGCTATACCGAGTTCTTTGGCGATTTGGAGGGCGGTCAGCGGGTGGTCGCCGGTAATCATAATCGGACGGATGCCGGCGGTCTTGCAGGTTGTCACTGCGTCTTTTACTTCCGGGCGTGGCGGGTCTATCAAGCCAAACACACCTAAGAAGATTAGCTGTTCTTCCAGATGCTCACTCACTGCCGGTAATTGGTCATAGGCACGCATGGCTACGCCCAACACGCGCATTCCTTGCTTTGCCAGACGTTCATTTGCTTGTATGATACGCTCTTGCCAAGCGGGGGTCACCCCTTCAAGGTGTCCATTTACCCACACAGCCGTAGTTTTTGTCAATAATCCGTCCGGCGCACCTTTTGTAAACGAAACATAGGGCGCATGTGCTTGTGGAAAACCATCCAACAAAGCGGGGTTTTGATTGCGATGTAAGGTGGTCATGCGTTTGCGGTCGCTGTCGAACGGCACTTCACCCACGCGGGGCATGGTTTCTTCGAGCATGGATTGCCAAACCCCCATGCGTGCGCCCGCCACCACGAGTGCGCCTTCAGTCGGGTCGCCCATTGCTTGAAAACGGTTATTGCCTTCGTCAATCAGTCGGGCATCGTTGCAGAGTGCCCCACCCAACAAGAGCAATTGCCACGGCGTTTCCACCGGAGTCTGATTGCGCGAGTGGAAAGAAGCCTGCCCATCTACCAGTTCTTCGGTCAGGTCTAAGGTGTGTTCTGCCATGTCTAGCACAACCACGGTCATGCGATTTTCAGTGAGTGTGCCGGTTTTATCGGAGCAGATGATGCCTACTGAGCCGAGTGTCTCCACGGCGGGCAATTTGCGAATGAGTGCTTTTTGGCGAAGCATGCGTTGGGCACCCAGTGCCAGTGTGATGGTGACAACCGCCGGTAGTCCTTCTGGAACAATGGCAACGGCGACACTTACGGCGGTTAGCAAAAGATGTTGCACGCTATCACCACGCCACCAACCAATCAAAAATACCAAAGCGGCAATGGCTACTCCTGCGACTGCCAACATTTTGCCGAGTCGGTCTAAACGCTTTTGCAGGGGTGTCACTTCGTTGGGGCTTTGTTGCAACAAGCGGGCGATATTGCCCAGTTCGGTGTTCATGCCAGTATTGAGAATAATGGCAGTGCCACGCCCATTGGTGACGGTTGTGCCTAGAAATAGCAAGTTACGGCGGTCGCCTAGCGATAAATCGGGGCTGGGAATGGGTTTGTTATGCTTTTCGATAGGTTCGGATTCGCCTGTTAGTGCGGCTTCCTGAACCCGTAGATTCGCTTCTTCAAGCACACGCGCATCAGCGGGCACAATGTTGCCGGTTTCCAACTGCAAAATATCACCGGGCACTAGCTCGCGGGCAGAGATTTCCTGCCATTGCCCTTTGCGCCGCACTCGAACATTTGGGACTGCCATGCGTTTGAGTGCGGCCATTGCTTGTTCAGCACGGTATTCTTGGCTGAAACCAAGCAAGGCAAACAAGATGACGATTGCGCCAATGGCGATGGTATCTTTAAATGAACCGAGTAGCCCGGAGATAACTGCCGCGGCAATCAGGATGAGTACCATGGTGGCAGTCAGTTGTTCCCACAAAATATGCCAAACGGTGCGGGATTTGCCTTCTTTAAGTTCGTTGGCTCCGTGCTGTTTTAACCGTTCTGTTGCAATTTCAGGGGTCAAGCCTTCTTGCTGGGTTTGCAATACTGCGAGCGTTTCGGCAGTAGTGAGTGTGTGCCAAATAGGGTTTTGTGACATGATTATTAATAAAGAAGATACAGGTCTTTTAAATCGCGCCTAATTTTAGCAAAAAAATGCGCAATTGCACGGCAAACTGAGCAAGATTTAAGAGTCATTAATATTTGAACGCCATCAAGAGAATGGGTTTGGGTAGTGGCAAGCGTCGCAGATGCCGTCTTAGTGGCGGTTTGAAATTTGCGTAGCAAATACGGCGTGTTCGTAGCCGGTGAAGGATGGGGCGAGCGGGGTGGTGCTAGCGGCTAGCGTTTTGCCAAAGTCGCCGTAATCCGTAAATCCGCCTGCCACCGCCCCACCCGCTCCCGTGACCGCCCGCCCACTGCCCAGCGCGTCTAGCTATGCGGTGTTGCCACTGTAAATGGTCCCGTTTTTGGAGGAGAGTTGCTTCGGTAAATCCCAATCTGCTACATCCAGTGCTGTCCCTAAAACTTGTCGAAGTTTTTCAGTTATTGCCGGGTTTTCGGCTCGCATATCTTTAGATGTCTTAATTAGATATTTCCCTTCAGCAAATTGCTCAACAATGATTTCAGGATTTTCTTGAAAAAACTTGGGGGGTACTTTCTCAAATATATTTCCCGGTACAAATGTCAGCCACTGTGCGGTTTTCACTTCCTGATTTTCCACATAGAATTCTAAGGGAGGATACGTGGGAAGCATCGAATCGCATAACGATGCAATAAGGCTTTGTTTGGTAAGAACAGTGCGATCATTGCTCATATACCCATAAAACGAATTTTGATGGGTTGTAATCCACTTTTTTATTGTTTCGACAAGTAGTTGTTCATCTAAGCCAATTTTCTGATAAATACCTTCGTGTATTTTAGTTTCAATGATCGTTTCTGAATCCATATATGGCTTGAGATACCCCCCCTCTATTGGGCAATACCCAATTCCAATTTTGTTCTCAAGATTTATACCAAAAGATAATTGGGCAATATCTATACGGTCAATATCAGGCTTGTCGAACTTTGCAGTCATTTTAGGCGCAAAGCCAAAATAAAAATATACGAAACTTGTCGGGCTGTCAAAATCCAAACCATCAAAATTGATTTTTTCCCATTCACCGCGATAGGTCCATGAAAATCTCTTTTTTTTCTCATAGGATATGTACAACTTTGGTGTAAGCCAAAACTCTTTTAAATGTGTTTGGTATGGGTAGAATAAGTTTAGCCAATCTTGCAGGATATTCCTGACTTTTTGTGCCGAAAGGATACCTTCCATGCGTAAGCGCAATGAAAGTATCGGTGCTTGTTCCATATACTCACGAGAAATTGATAATAAATCGAACATAATACCTTGAACGTTGAGAAATTAGTTTTGATAATTTGTAATCGGGTTTCCTACCCCTGTGCCCGGCAGAAAAAACCACAATGCCGCGGCCCCACCAGTTATCGCGCTCCCTGCCGCATAGCTTATCCCAACTGGACCGGCAAGCGTCACAAGAACTGGAACACCAGCAATAATAACTATAGCTAATAGTACACCTACACCTACAGCTACCACGGCAAAACTAGCAAATGTAAGGACGCCAGATGTATTATTGTAAACCGGATCAGGAATCTTCGGCATTAACTTACCCAGATACTGTCCACCTTTATATGCGGCTATCAAAGCCAGAGGTGCCGCATAAGTTTCTGGTTCAAATTTGTATTTCGGTCCTCTGTCATTTTCATACACCACGACACCTGGTATAGTTGCACTGCTATAGACGTTAATTAACTTTATTGTGTTACCTTCAAGTTTGGGCCATACAAATGGGATAATGGGCTTCCCACGAGCATCAAAACCGGGAACATTATGCAGTGCAAATGCCCTATCATACCTTTCCATTTGGCGAATAACTTCACCTGGCTTACTTTGTACTGTCCCACGGGACTTGACTTCCCAAAATGATGAGCCACCTAGTAGAGAAACTTCAACCAAGTCAACGCAACCATATGGCATCACATTACCTGCTCCTGCCACTGCTACTTCGGGAAGAACCGGTCTCCCAAAGTGTTGCAACATTGCCCAAGTGAATAATTGAGTCGCCGCATGGTCAAAATGAAAATCGGTAGCCCATGAAATCCCACAGGTAACTTGCGCTACAATCCACGGCACTGACGGAATTGATACAAGGCTAGCTGGTGCTATCGGCGCAGGAGTAGGTACAGGTGTGATTTGTGCTTGGGGATTTGGGTTTGGTGTGCTGGCTGGTGCGATTGTTGACTTTTGGTAATTTTGAGAATTTCCTGTTCCGGTATATGCTGAAAGTCTCTCTGCCAAGCGTGTGCTACAAATCGCAGTATAACAAGAAGGAATGTCTAAGACCAATCCAACTCTTAAGTAATTTGGATTTGTTCCAATCAGCGACGCATTATTCCCATAATTGTACAAATCAGACCAACTTAGATCTAATACGTACGCGATATCGCCTAATGTATCTCCACTTTCGGTGGTATTCGTTTGCCAATTAAATAACCCTAAGGGGTCAGTGATATTGATTGGATTGCCCTGAACATAGTTATACAGATTCGTGGATAACAAATCTGAAAGGTTAATTCTCCAAGGATCACTAGACATAAAGCCAGCGGTTGCCGGGTCATAGTAGCGATTTGAAATTTGCGTAGCAAATACGGCGTGTTCGTAGCCGGTGAAGGACGGGGCGAGCGGGGTGGGGGCAGGGCTTAGGCGCGTGCCGAAGTCGCCGTAATCCGCAAACCCGCCTGCCACCGCGCCACCCGCTCCCGTGACTGCCCGCCCACTGCCCAGCGCGTCTAGCTGGTAGTAGGATGCTTCTCCACTGCTGTACCCAGCCAGCTTGCGGGGCACGAATCCGCCGGGCAGGGATAGGATGTCGGTGGTGGTTGTGTGGGCGGTGCCCACGCCGTCCCGTCGTTGTAGCTCTTCCCACCCGCGCCCGTAAACCGTCTCGCGGGCAAGGGTTGG
>DKKK01000077.1 GCA_002455215.1 Anaerolineales bacterium UBA6668
CAATTTTAAGCGAGAGATACCCGAAATGAATACCATACATTAAACACAAATGCCTTTTTCATGCGGTTGCCCTGACCCCAACACCCAACCTAGAAAAAATATGCCCATCCAAGCATTAACAAATCTGCTTTCTGAAAGAACGCTCACCGAGCAAGCCGTCATTGCCAAGTATGGGCGAGATGAATCACCCTATCCACCCGCCTTACCGCTCGCAGTCTGCCTGCCGGAATCGGTGGATGAAGTGGTGGAAATTGTGCGCATTTGCCGTGAAGCCAGTACACCGATCATCCCGTTTGGCGCAGGTAGCTCACTGGAAGGCGGCGTCTTACCCACCTGCCCAGCGATTGCGCTCTCACTGGAGCGGATGAATCGCATTGTGCGCTATCACCCCCATGATTTCTCTGTCACTGTTCAAGCAGGCGTCACGCGTTTACAACTGAACGCATTCTTGCAAGAATATGGGCAGTTTTTCTCGGTAGATCCGGGTGCAGATGCCACATTGGGCGGAATGGCAAGTACACGCGCCAGTGGCACAAATACCGTACGCTATGCTTCAATGCGCGAGAATGTGCTGGCACTACAGGTGGTTTTGGCAGATGGGCAGGTGATTCGCACTGGCAAAAACGTGCGCAAGTCGGCGGCGGGCTACGACCTAACTCGGGTGTTTGTGGGTGCGGAAGGAACGCTGGGTATCATAACGGAAGTAACGGTGCGACTGTATCCACAACCGGCGGCAGTGGCGGCGGCGATGGTTTCCTTCCCCAGCATTGCCCAAGCAATACACACGGTACAAGCCGTTTTGCAGGCTGGTATCCCGATTGCCAGGGTAGAATTGCTGGATGAAGTTGCCATTGGGGCGGTCAGGCAGTATGCCGGGCTAGAATTGGAGGTGCAACCAACCTTGTTTTTGGAATTTCACGGAAGCCAAGCAGGGGTGACAGAGCAAAGCGAACAGGTACAGCAATTTGCCGGGCAACATACCGGTGGCATATTTCGCTGGGCGCTTGCACCCGATGAACGCGCCAAATTGTGGCAAGCTCGGCACAACGCCTACCATGCCGCCAAAGCCATGCGCCCCAACTGCCGGGTGGTATCTACCGATGTGTGTGTGCCGCTCAGCCAGCTAGAAACCTGCTTGTTGGAAACCAAAGCAGACATTTTGCATGCCGCACTTCCCTGCCCACTGGTGGGGCATGTGGGCGATGGAAATTTTCATGTGATGCTGGTGGTCGAAAACGACAACCCACAGGAGTATTTACTGGCACAGGAAATCAATCAGCGCTTGGTGACGCGGGCGCAACGGCTAGGCGGAACCTGTAGCGGCGAGCATGGGATTGGGCTAGGCAAGCGCAAGTTTATGCTCGCAGAGCACGGCACTGCCATTCACACCATGCAATTGCTGAAAAATTCGCTTGACCCGAAAAATTTGCTAAATCCGGGGAAGGTGCTACCGGATGATGTGTGAGATTCAAGTACCACCTTCCACTCGGTTTATATTCGACACACCAAAATCCAAGCCACACCAAAATTGGAGTAGCAAACCACTTGCCCAACTGACAATTTTCTGGCAAAATTTGACGGTTCGCTGACCTTCGGGTCTTTCTTTAATAACTATACAGTAGAGGATACTACCTATGTCAAATCAAATTGAAGGCATCGTCAAATGGTTTAATAATGCCAAAGGTTTTGGATTTATCGAAGCCAATGGCGAAGACCATTTTGTCCATTTCTCTTTCATCAGCAGTGAAGGATTTCGCACCTTACACGAAGGGCAACGGGTGATGTTTACCCCCGGCGCTGGCGAAAAAGGCTTGCAGGCACAGAATGTCGTCATCTTAGTCAAATAACTTGTCTCACAAACAAATCAGCGGCGCACAGCCGCTTTTTTGTTTAAGTTGGCTGTGCGTTGGCTATCAACCAGCGATCGCGCCAAATAGCATATTGCATGATGGGCGATTGCCAAAACAATCGAGGGGAATGGGTGCGCCAGTACCGGATACGACTTTGCCAGCGCACCGCTTTTTGAGACTGTTCGGCAGTCCAGGCTATGCCAAATTGCTGGCGAAGGTGAGCCGGTGTCCAAGCTAAGCTGAGCAATCCCGCTTGACGAATGAATGGGGCAAACGGGTGACCATATAGCAAGGCATGGTAAATTTTTTGGGCTGGTTGCCCGATGGTCAGTACAGAGCTATGAAGGGTGGCATTAACATAGGCTGAAAAATTTTGCCAATGGGTCGGGAGTATGGCTTGGGGCACGCCCACCCACTCTGCCAGATTGAGCACATCTTCATAATAGACATTCTTCTCTTGCTCGGAAAGAGGACGTACCAGATTTTCATACGCGACTACACTGCTATCAATGAGCGTGGCGTACACCCACAAGCGCAAATGTGGGTCGTTGGCATTATAGGGCGTTCCAGCAATGAAGGGTCCTGCAGTTTCCTGCAAAACACCTTGCACGGTTGCATGGCATCTACCCAGTGAGCGCTTCCCATATTTGGCAGAGCGCGGTACGCCCATTGTTAGCATACCCATCGTAAGCAAGGTGCGCCACAACCGATGGAGTGGGCGTTTTTGAAAATCACTGTGGTCTGCTACTCCTTGCGCAATCAGCGGATGTGCAATTTCAAGCAGAACCGCCCGTAACCCAGCCGATAAAATAAGCGACTCGCCATTGATGGTTTGAAATACTTTAGAACCGATAAATTTTGTGGGATGATTCATCATATTGACTCAATAACTTTGGCACACATCAGACAATTTAGCGCGTGCCGGATGTATAAGGTATTGTCGCAAATTCTGCAAGGGAAGAAAAGCACCTGAGTGCTTTGCAATTCCCCTACATTTGCGGTATAACCATACTGCAATCTCTCCACCCCGCTAAAATTATATGCTTACCCTAGTCATTGTCGAAGATAACCCCAACCTGCGTTCTGCCCTAGAAAAAGGGCTAAACGCCACTCAACAAGTACAAGTCACAGGTTCTTGTGAGAGTGGCGAACTGGCATTAGAACTGTGCCATCAACTTCAACCCAAAGTGCTGTTACTGGACGTGCAACTGGCAGGNNTGAGTTTCCCCGTCAACCACTGGTATTTTATTCCATTCAAGACGATGACGCATATTTCCGCGCCTTCCGTAATTCCGGTATCTTGAGTCATTATGCGTATGTGCGAAAATCAAACTATCTTCTTCCCAGTATGATTGTACCGTTACTGCAAAGCGCCAGCATCGGGCAAAGCTTTATTGACCCGGAAATCGAGTTGCGCGTGCAGGAAGTGCGCCATAAGGACGAAAATAACCCATTGTCCGTGTTAGAACCCAATGAAATTGTGGTAGCCAAATATTTGGCGGCAGGTTATACCAATGAGCAAATCGCCGCAAAAATCGGTTTTCGTGACAAACGCACCATCAGCCGCACCAATGGGCAAATTTACACGGCTTGGGGATTGGCAGATACTACCACAGATGAGAAAGTAGCACGCACCCGCGCGGCTCTGATTGTACAAACTGGACGGTTTCTGCGCTGGGATGAAAGCGGTACTTGTTTTGTACTAAACGAGCAAGACAAATGGGTGGAATGGGAGATACGCGCCAGTGAGTGATTACGCAATACTCAACTGGCTGATGCTGAGTATTTCACTGGTCAGTGCAATGCTGATGATTTGGCTTGCCCTAACTGTGTTCTTGAATTCAGACCGTCAAAACCAATCGGGCATTTGGGTTATCAGCGGTGGCTTATTGTGTGGTGGGTGCTTTTTTATCGGACATGCTATTGCTTGGGGCGTTCCCAATAGCATCCCCCTACTCCTACGCATTAGCCCTTCCCCACTTTGGCAAATCATTTGGGCAATTCTGATTGGTTTACCCCTACTATGGTATGGCTTTACCTTGTGGTACGGCGGTTTTTGGGAACAACCGGGTTGGTTGTACCATCGGCATCGGTTGCTATTAGCAGGCATAATTCTGCTCAGTTTGTGCCTGTTCGGTTGGGCAGTTGTCCAGCCGTATGGGTATGAGCGAGTTTCTCATTTTGCCTATGCGCATAATAATACACTTGAAATTTACGGTTCTCACATTTACTGGCTCTTCCCCATCTACCTACTCTGTTTGCAGATATTTTCCCTAGACGCAATTGCCCGCCCTGACCCATCTGCCCGCATGATGGGCGACTTAGCTCGCCAACGCGCACGCCCCTGGCTGGTTATTACAACCCTGACCTTGCTCGCAGTCACCATTATCTTGTCAGGGTTTATCCTATATTCAAATTTGGGTGTAGGAGATGTCGTTCAAATTCCTTTTTTCTTACTGTTCTTAACCGACATGGCGCTATCCTTTTTCATTTTATTGGCGGTATTAAGTTTAGGGCAAGCGTTGGTGCGGTACGAAATTTTCACCGGTGCATCTATCCCGCGGGCAGGCTTGCGCCGCCAATGGCATCGCACGGTCTTGCTCGCCTTTGGTTACGCGCCACTGGTCAGCGCCGGACTTTTCTTACCCATTCACCCGGTTTATGCCACTGCGCTAGGAGCGTTGATACTAACCAGCTTCTTTGCATTGCTAGGTTGGCGCATCAATCGAGAACGTGAGCGGCATATGCAAGACCTGCGCCCGTTTGTCAGCCGCGCAAACTGGACAGATGCCGTTACACAACCTAACAGCAATTTTAGCGATACAAGCAGGAAATCATTTGATTATTTGGTCAGTCATGTTTTGGAAGCCGGGCGAGCCTATTTGGTGCCATTCGATGCGCTTTCACCCAAAGCCCTGTGTTTTCCTAGCAGTCTGCCCCTACCTATCGCTATTCAACGCCAACACTGGCAATTTTCTCCAGAAGCCATCTGCCAACGAGTGGATGGGAGAGAGTTCGGGGGAGCAGAATGGGTGATTCCATTATGGAGTGGGCGGGGCTTGAGCGGCATCCTGTTGCTGGGTCCCCGCCCACACAACGGCTTGTATGCCCGCGAAGAGATGGAAATTGCCCGCGCCGCCTGCGAACAAATTCTGGATAATCAAAACGCGTTAGAAACCACGCAGAAATTGGTGCAGTTTCAACGTAATCGTTTACAAGAAAGCCTAGTGATAGACCAACAAACCAGACGCACGTTACACGATGAAGTTTTACCACAACTACATGCCGCAATGTTGCAATTGCCAGAAAACACCGCACCCAACGCAATCGAAGCGCTGGCTCTGGCACACAAGCAAATCTCCCGCCTTCTTCGACAACTTCCAAGCACTACACTACCTGAACTGGAAAAATTCGGGATACTTGGTATGTTGCAAAGGAGTATTGGCGGTGAGTTCGCCAATTTATTTGATGAAGTAGTCTGGGATATTGATGATGGGGGTTCGGTGGCAATCCAAAAATTGGATAGTTTGTCGCGTGAAGTGCTGTATCATGCCGTACGGGAAGCCATCCGCAATGCGGGACGATACGCACGCAAAGAACGAAACCAGCGGCTTACGCTCCGGCTATCGCTCACCAAGCCCCAAGACGGCTGGGTGGGATTAGTGGTTGCTGACGATGGGCAAGGCTTGGAACAAAGTTTGGCAAAAGATGCGATGGGACAAAATACAGACGAAACACTTGGAAAAGGGCATGGGTTAGCATTACACGGTACACTTTTGGCGGTATTGGGCGGCAACCTGCACCTAGAAAATGGATTTCCTGGGACACGCGTAGTATTTCGCTTGAAAATAGACAATTCCGCTTAATTTCTCAGCTACTCGTAGAACAAAGGCAACTCAGCCACTTGCCGATCTGAGATTTGAATATGCCCGGTTAATTTGGCTAGGGCTTCTTGCAGGCGAGACTCTTCGTTTGCTAGCAATGTGAGCAACAAACTACCTTTTGTGACAGACTCACCCACCTTGGCATGTACCAACAAACCCACGCTATGGTCTACCGGGTCGGTTTTTTTTGCCCGCCCTGCCCCAAGCAAAACAGCCGCTTCACCTACGGCAAGCGCATCCATCCATGATACCCATCCATCTGCTTCAGCACGAATTTCATGTTGAATACTGGCTACTGGAAAACGCGAAAGGTCTTCCAAATAACTGACGTCTCCTTTTTGCCACTCAACCATTTCGGTAAGCTTCGGAAAAAACTCGCCTTTTGCCAACTTCTCTGCCAAGTGCGTTTTTGCCTGCACAAGGGTGGAAAATTTTCCCGCCAACACCAGCATGTGAGCGGCAACGACCAAGCAATGTTCCGTCAAATCAGTTGGACCCTGCCCTTGCAGGGTGCGTACAGCTTCTTGTACTTCCAAATTGTTTCCTACCGCTACACCGAGCGGTTGATTCATATCACTAAGCAAACATACCACTTCCCGCCCAACCAATGCGCCAATCTTCACCATCAGAGCAGACAAGGCGCGAGCAGATGCCAAATCTTTCATAAAAGCGCCCGTGCCAACCTTCACATCCAGCACAATTTTGTGTGCGCCCCCAGCGATTTTTTTGCTCATAATTGAACTGGCAATCAGTGGCAAGGACGGAACTGTACCCGTCACATCTCGGAGGGCATAGAATTTGCCATCTGCTGGCGCTAGGTTGGCGCTTTGCCCGGCAATTACTACCCCAATCTCGCGCAGTTGATGTTTAAATGCTTCGGTTGTAAGGGCAACCTGAAAACCCGGAATACTCTCTAACTTGTCGAGCGTGCCACCGGTAAAACCCAAGCCGCGCCCCGACATCTTGCCCACAGGTACACCACAAGCCGCCACCATTGGACCAACAATCAGGCTAACCTTATCTCCTACCCCACCGGTGGAGTGTTTATCCACAACGATGCCGGAAATGGCATCGCTCAGGTCGAGCACTTCACCCGAATTTGCCATACTGAGTGTCAAATCAGCGCTTTCGGCATCCTTCATCCCCTGAAAGTAAACTGCCATGAGAAAAGCCGCCGCTTGATAATCCGGGATTTCTCCTTTTACGTAGCTTTGAATAAAGAAGTCTATTTCCGTTTGGGTAAGAGCCAATCCATCACGTTTTTTAATGATAATGTCAACTGCACGCATAATCTTTTTACGGGGGAAAAAAGTAACTTAAAAAAAGCTGACTTAAAAATATGTTACAATTATATTCGTCAACTATTATGATATATAGTAGCGTATTATTCCAAAGAAGGCAACCATGAACGAAAATCGAATGACAATTGACTTGTTAATCTGTGCAGACACCCTATTGACTTGTAATTCCCAATGGCAGAGTTTTTCTGACGGGGCAGTCGCTGTGAAGGATGGCGTAATCGTGGCAGTGGGCGAGAAAAAAGCTTTACAGGCACAATACGCCGCCGCAGAAACGCGTGATTTGGGCAAACGTGTGTTGATGCCCGGCTTGGTTAACAGCCACACCCATGTGCCTATGAACTTGCTTCGTGGTTTGTCGGATGATTTGCGTTTGGATGTATGGCTATTGGGTTATATTATGCCGGTTGAACGCCAGTTTGTGACCCCGGAGATGTGCGAACTTGGGACGGCTTTGGCGTGCGCTGAGATGATTCGTTCTGGGGTTACCACATTTGCCGATATGTATTATTTTGAAGATGTGGTTGCCAAAACAACGGCTAGTGCGGGTTTGCGAGCCTTAGCCTGTGAAAGTATTTTAAAGTTCCCATCCCCCGATGCCGCCAGTTGGGAAGATTCACTTGCCTTCACCCGTGATTATCTGCAAAAATGGCAGAATCATCCGCTAATTGTGCCCGGCATTGCGCCACATGCCCCCTACACCACCACAGCAGAAATTTTGCAGGCATGCAGTGAACTAGCATTGGAGTTTAACGCCCCTTTGCAGATCCACCTTGCCGAAACTGAGTTTGAAGTACAAAATTGCCGCAAAGAACATGGAATGCCCGTTATCCCGTGGGTAAAAAAGAATCGCATCTTGGAAGCCAAAACCCTTGCGGCACACTGTGTTTGGGTTGATGAAGACGAAATTAAACGCATGGCACAGGCAGGCGTGGGCGTACTCCATAACCCCACCAGCAACTTAAAATTAGGTTCAGGCGTAGCGCCAATTGCCCGCATGTTGGATCTTGGGGTAAATGTGGGAATTGGAACGGATGGCGCGGCATCCAACAACGATTTGGACATGTTTGAAGAAATGCGCTTGGCGGCTTTGGTTGCCAAAGGCTGGGGACGGAACCCAACCGCCCTGCCCGCACAACAGGTGGTGGGTATGGCTACGCGCATGGGGGCGGCTTCCATTCACATGGGACAGCTAACCGGCAGTTTGGAAGTGGGAAAGCGGGCGGACATGATTGCCGTGGACTTAACGGGCGTGCATAACTCGCCAACTTGGCAACGCAATGGGGGTAATGCCTATGCGCAACTGGTATATTCTGCGAAAAGCACGGACGTAACCGATGTGATGGTTAACGGCAAGTGGCTGATGTGTAACCATCAACTGCTTACGTTAGACGAAAAAGCACTTCTGCAGGAAGCTGAGTCCTTTGCTCGCAAAGTTGATCACTTCTTGATAGAGCGAGAACAAAGCGTCTTTAATAAATTGGTAGCAATTGGAAGTACCATTGAACAAGAGTACTACGAAGTACAAGCAAAATTGCCGATTGAAAACCCAAAAGGTATTATTGCCAAATTGACCAGTAGTGAGCAGATCACCATTCAGCCTAACCGCTATACTCACTATCGGCAGTATGATACCTATTACCATTTTTCTGCGGAAACGGAGATTCTGCGCATTCGCTCGGATGAAAAGCTGGACGAGAAAGGCATACCAGTCAGTGAACGTACCCGCCTAACCTTGATAGGTCCTTCTAGCGAGCGTGAAGAAGCAGGCGGTATTTTGGTTTCACGTTCACGGTTTTTGGCGCAAGGCACACACTCACTGCGTTTTTACCGTGAATACTTCCGCCCCGACCGAGTTTCAGAAGTAGAGAAAGACCGCAAGCGTTGGTATGTGGTCTTTAAGGGGATTGAGTTTGCAGTCAATGTGGACGAAATTTCCCGCCCAGCACTGGGTGCATACTTAGAAGTGAAATGCCGCACTTGGAGCAAGCGCGATGCGAAAGACAAAGCCCACGCCGCCGCCGAACTCCTACAAGTGCTTGGGTTAACGGTTGGGAACAATCTGGGCAAAGATTATGTGGATTTGGTGGAAGGGCAGGTATTATAGTTAGGGTAAAAATTCTGCTTGATTAAACGTGACACGGCACAAAGAATGGCAGTTTGCCGTCTTTGTGCCGTGTTTTTGTTTGTTGGTTTGAATCTTCCCCTACCCTGATATCAAATTTTGAAAGGCAGTTGCCAATTGGGTGGTTAATTGTAAAATCCACTGCGGAAAAACGCCCAGTAGTAAAACCGCCGCGATGCCAATTAGGGCGTAGATGGATGTGGTGAGTGGCTCCAACTCGTCTTCGTCCAGTTCGGTTTCAGGCTCCATCAGCAGGGAGTACACCCCCCTAGCCAGCCCAACTAGCACACACAGACTACCCAGCAAAAGCACAAAGGCAGGCATTAGGTCAGCCCCCGCCAACTGGCGGAGCAGTGCCCAGCGAGCCGGAAAACCCACAGTCAGCGGAAAGCCCGCCACTGCCAAAGTGCCAAACAGCATTGCAGTCGAAGAAAGCGGGTATTGCCGGGCTTTACTCCACAGATTGGCAAAGTCAGTACTGCCAAATTCGCGCAGTACCCCCATACCAATTGCCCACAACGCTAAGCTGAGTACCCGCACGAGCAAGATGCCCAGCACGGTTTCCACCACCGGTAGTGACATACCTTTGGACAAAAGCGAGATTGCCAAGCACACTGCGCCATAATCCACCAATATGGCATAGCCCATCAAGCGTCCAAAATCCTTTTGCCCAAGCGCAAACAAGCCACCGACTGCGATTAAGCCGATACCGCCCCAACGCATGGTGGTGTAAAAAAACTGGCTATTGCGCAACCAATCTTGCTCGTTCAGCGCGTTGAGCAGGAAAAACACAATTGCCGATGGCAGAACACTGAGGACAAAGGCTACCGGTAAGGGGGCGGAGTTTTGGGCAACTTCAGGGATCCAAGCATGGAAAGGCGCGACCGAAAGCAGAATAATACTGCCAATGGTGAGCAAGGTGGTGGCAATACTCAGCGCATTGGAATTGTCTGGGCTGATGGCAAGCGCGTCCATTTGCCAACCGGCTAATAGAATAAACGGCATCCCCACCGTAAAAAAGACTAACATGCGCAACGGTCCGCGCGTTTTAGTGTACTCGCCATTTGCCAGCATAAAAACTGCCAGCCCCACTGCGATTTCTAAAAAGATAGCGGCAAACAAGAAGGGTTCTACCAAAACAACTGCGCTGAGAAGGGGTAAAATTGCCAGCGAAGTGGGCACAAACGAAGCCGGTGTGTTGGCAGTGGCGGCAACACAAATGAGTAAGCCTGCCGCCAGATAGAGAAAAACCAGGGTCGAACGGTCTTCTGCCCCAAAGATAAAACTGCGCCCAAAAACAGACCAATGGGTGATGAGCCGAAGCTCACGCCCGGCAAAAAGCACCACACTTTCAAGCGGCACTTGCTTGACCAAGAGTGCGATTACCAAACAGGTGAAGCCGCCGAGCACCGCCTGCACCGCCGTCCATCGAGCAAACAGAAAGGTAAGCCCGGCAAACAGAAGTGGAACGGCTAACAATAATAAAGGTAAATTAATTTGCATAAGTGGATTCGGTTTTTTCTGCGTCTTGTTCGCCAGTGATTGCCAAGTAACTGATACTCAACGCTAACATCAAGTCTAAACCAGCCAGAAAAGCAAATACCGCTAAAGAGGGTTCTACCGCAGTATAAAAGATTTGAAAGCCCCACAAGATGGAAAATAAACCCATACCTGTTTTGAGCGCTTCTTCTGTCAGCCCAATCATTAATACGCCCATACCAATTAGAAAAAATGTTGCCAATAAGATGGGCTGGTCAATGTTTGGAAAGGGAAAAGTGGTATTGTTAACGATTTGCCAAGCAATCAGGAGCACTAAGAGCGAAGCCAAGCCACGAAAAAGCACGCCAGAAAAGGTGGAGCCGTGGTCACGCTTGGGTTTTGTCGCTTCCAGTTCGGGTAATTGCAAATCGGATATTTTGATTGCTGGTAATTGAGTGGTGTCCGTCTCAATGATTGAGTCAGCTTCGATTAAGCGAGTGGGCTTGTAGCGCAATTGCCGGATTGTTACGGCATATACAGTGGCTACCAAAATACCGACTATCACTT
Organism: Anaerolineales bacterium UBA6668; assembly: GCA_002455215.1. Taxonomy (GTDB): domain Bacteria; phylum Chloroflexota; class Anaerolineae; order Anaerolineales; family UBA6668; genus UBA6668. The sequence continues at coordinate 11,204 of DKKK01000077.1, forward strand.
TTACAATTGCCAAACGCGGCGGCACGATTTGTGCAAAAAACAAACCCACCAAGACCACCTGAACGATGAACGAGAGCAAAAGTACGCGCCTTTCCCGGAACATCATCAACAATGCACCACAAATGACCAAGCCAAACAATGCCCAGCCACTGCTGACACGCGCGGCATTCACAATCATGGTTTCTAAATACGTTATCATTTAAACAGGATGCTCCTATTGATTTGCCGCGAACAACAGCCAAATGAGCAAAGCAATCAGCAGTGCCCAAATTTCGCCACCATCCCCTTCCAAGATGCTCCCTGTGGTGTAGATGACTGACCGAGCGCCATCAATCCAATCACCCACTTGACGATTGGTGTTTTTAACCCGCACTCGCAGAGAATCGAATAAGGTGGTTTCGCGCCAACTGCGGGCAAAATGATCAAAATACCAAATGGCAACAGCCGCCAGCGCACTCAGCACGACCAGCACAACCCCCATCACCCCAGCCTGCCCGACCACAGCCAAAAAACCCGGGGTGTTGGGCTGTCCGATGAACCTGCCAAGCATACTCGGCGATAACCCAAAGGCAATGCCCAAAAAGGCGGGCACGCCTACCACCAAGCTCTGCAAAACAACCGCTACCAGTGTAGGTGAAGACTGCATTTCTTCTTCATCATTAAATACGACACGCAGATAACCCGCCAAGAGCATGGTCTGTGAAAGGACGAAGATGAGTAGCACCAGCCAGTTACCAGCTTTTAGGATGCCTGCAAAGGTCAGCCAGAAACCGATAAAGCCAACGGTAAACGGCGCACCGAGTAGGATGACTGTTCCCAAAAGGGGGAATAGTTGTAAAAAGTTGTTATTGGGCTGGTTTTGGGAGAAGAATAAAGCCGAGCTACCAAAAATCATGGCTAGCGCCGAACTAAGTACTGCCACCGAGCGCATTTCGCCCGCATAAACAATGGTTAACATGAGTAAGCCGCTATATGCCAACAATACGGATGGAAACCCTTCACGGCGTTCGCGCAATGCCCAGAACTGAAAGGCGGCAATGATAACCACCACACAAGCGGCGGTAATGAGCAGGTTTTTTACCCAACCATCGGGTTCCAAAGTCTGCACCAGTGTCAACACTTTTACTGCCAGAACAAGCGGCGCAATGCGGAACAATACACCAAACTCGGCGGGAAAATTCCCCCCTTCTCCACCGACTACGGGGAAAGGATAGGCGCTCAAACGCAGGAGAGATGCGATAACAAGGAAGGTGCTGGCTTGGGCAGGTACAGTAATGACCGAGAACGAGCCATTAGTACCTTGATTAAGCGTGATTAATGCGGCAAACAGCACCATGACAGATGCGGCTAAGTTTAATGCCAATGCGAATACACTTCTGCCGATGCGAATTTGGATATCATCTTGATTGTTTTGTCCGGCAATGGTCACCAATGCAAAGCTGATGAAGGCGATAACATCCAGCACCGCCCACGCTAAGACCAACGTGGAGAAGCTATCTGCCATGATGCCAAACAGTGCCGCCGCCGCCGCCAACAGCCCGGCAAAAACCGGAAAAAGCGGCTTGTGTTGAAAATCTGCATTGTAACGGGCTAATACAGCGATAACCAGAACTAAGAAAGCCACACCCAATAGCCAAGCGCTTGCATTTTGGGTGAGTTCCAAACCCGCGCCAAACATATCTACGGGGACCCACTTCGAAACAGTCACCGTACTTGGCAAGAAGAAAAAGCCCACCAATAAAATCACAAACGCAATACCACTAAACACATTGGAGAGTAGTCCAGCCAAGCGAAAGGACGGTACCAACCCTAATAATGTGGTGAAAGCCCCAACTAACAAGAAAAATATGGGTAAAAGTATGAGCATAGCTGTTATTTTACACTGAATATGTGGGTTTGCGAAACGTTTGAGAAATTTCTATACGCTTTCTCAAAGGATGTTCATTTTTCACGGAGTGCATGTGCTATACTTACCATTGGCACGGTTTCATATTGTGCTTTTGGCTGATAGAAAAGCCGCATCACTCCCGCAGAATGGTCATTTTGAAAGCCCCATGCCCACTCCTACCATCGTTTGTTTTACCTTACCCGAAGGCGTAGCGCCAAGTTTGGCGGAAGCGTTGCAAAGCCTGGGTTGGGAAAAAGTCTCGGCTTTGGGTTGGGTTGAGTCGGCTGAGCAATTTCCACAACTACAGGGTGAGCCATTGCTTGGCAATTATGGCGCGTGGGTACGCTTCTTGGCGGAAACTTACCCGGTGTTGCTGGTGGTACAAATGGAAGATTTTGCCACATGGCGCGATTGGGTAGCTATTGCAAAAAGCACCGCCGCCACACGCCGCATTCCGGTTCTTGCACTGCACCAAGGGCAATCGCCCCGTACCCCTACCCACATACAAGAGCAAGCCAAACAGGTTGGTGTGGACCAATTGTTGGATGTTACTTCATTTAATAAGCTGACTAGCCTACACCTGCAAGCCATTGCCCGCCTGCCAAACCGGTCAGCAATTTGTGATGCCTGTGAGAAGCCCCTACCCGCGCTGGCGCTTTCCGGCATCCGAGCGTTTAATCGCGGCGAATACTATGCCGCCCATGACGACTTGGAGGCGGCTTGGGTAGAAGAAGCAAATGAAGTACGCGAAATGTACCGGGCAATTTTGCAAATTGGCATTGCTTTTCATCAAATCCAACGTGGCAATTTGCGCGGGGCGGCAAAGATGTTTTTGCGGGCAAAGCAATGGTTTGCCATCTTGCCTGACCAGTGCCAAGGGCTAGACCTGGCACAGCTACGCGACTGCTCCCAACAAGCCGAGCAGTACTTGCTTACCCTGCTAAATGCTCCCCACCTACCCCAAACCTTTCCACAGGCTTTATTTCCCAAAATTTCTTTTATCTCTGCCGCCCCTGAAGCACTTCCTTAAAGCAAACAGCCCATGAGAGTTCACAGGCTGTTGCAAATGCGATGCCCAAGTGCTAGCTGACGAAATCAGGGCTGGTTTTGGTGTACTGGTGCAAATAATATGCCGAAACCGCAAGTGCCGCGATGTTAAGCGGGATATGACAGCAAAGGGTAAAGCCTCCGGTAAATTTTAGGGTAGCAATATCCACGCAAATCATGATGCCATTAAAGACAAAATAGCCGACCAATAGCAACACGCCTTCCGTAGTTTTGCCAGCATACAGCCAGCCGATGCCTAAGAAGCCGAAGAAGCCAGCGACCAACTCTAAGATTAAGGCAATGCCACGATCTTTGCCAGTCGCTGACGGTGTGCCAGCCGATGGCGTATAGGAAGGTGGAGGGGGTGGCGGGATAGCGGGCAAAGCAGGTGGCGGAGCATCCGGCATTGGTGGCAGGTCGGGCATAGCCGGGCGCGGAATATCGCTGGAGCCACTTTCGCCAATAAATGCGTACACATCATTCACCTTGACTGGTTCGGGTGTGCTTTCAATTGCCTGAAGCGGTTCAGCGCTCACTTCAACGCTAGGTGGGAGCGTTTCTTCTTCCACAATAGCCTGCAAATCATCTACTGCCCCTTCGATAACATCTGCGGGCTTGGCGATTTCTGCTGGCAGGTCGGGACGCACTGCGATGATGGTTGCCATTTCACCAGCGGATTCCATCACCGCCGATTCTGCAACTTCTACGGGAATTTCAGGCACATCCACCGCTGCAGAAATTTCGGGCAATTCTATTGGCTGTGGTACGGCTGGAATTTCAGCGGGAGCAGGCACTTCTACGGCGGGAATCTCCGGGCGCTTGACTACCACTGTAGCTTGGGAAGATAGGTCTTCAAGCGGGGTCAACGCTACCACAGTGGGTTCAACTTGGCTGGCATCCGGCAGGGTTGGGCGCTTGGCAATGACGGTAGCACCAGAGTCAAGATTGATGGCTGGCGCATCCAACACAGTGGCATCTGCATCTTTTGCTTCGAATTCCGGCAAATGAATTTCCAACTGGGTGGGTTGGTCATTTTCGGGGGTAGGGATATTGGGGTCTACATCATTCATGGTTTTCTCCAAAGATGGGTTATTCAAGCTAGGCGCTGGTTTTTGGTTCTATTCGGCACGGTTCGGATTTTCACCTTTTCTAAAAGAGAACGTGCGTCTAATACAACTTGCAGAAAAAATGTAAAAGAAACGATAGCAAAGCGCTGTGTTCTTTTTTATTCTATCATCTAATACGCCGAAGACCTGACGAAAGTTGCAAAATTGCCAAAAGATCGTACAAGATTCCTTTTTGCAACTCTGCCCCCCCTTCTTNNATTGGCTGTTGCAAAAAATTTGGCAAGCCGAAAACTGCGCTCTTTGTAAAGCCCTATGGTTGTGCCATGCCATCCACAGGCACTGCCGATTACCCAACGGAGAAACGCTATGCGAATTGTTTTAGATGGTATGGGGTCAGACAAGTACCCTACCCCGGAAGCAGAAGGGGCGCTGATGGCAGCGCAAGCCTTGAACTGCGAAATTATTGTGACCGGGGATGAACCGCGCCTAAAAGCGGCATTGGAACAAGCCAGTTCCAAAGGACTTCCCAGCAATATCCGCATTGTTCACGCCCCACAAGTGATTAGTATGGGCGAAAAACCGGCATTCGCCGCCCGTTCCAAGAGCGACAATAGCATGGCACGCGGTATCCAACTGGTGCGCGATGGCGAGGCAGACGCGTTTGTGACGATGGGCAATACTGGTGCCGCGCTCACCAATGGCTTATTGATTTTGCGCCGGATTCGTGGGTGCAAGCGCCCCGCTCTAACTGCTCCAATCCCCACTGCCACCGGCAAAGCGGTTTTGCTAGATGTAGGGGCAAACTCGGAATGTAAACCTGAATTTCTCTTGCAATTTGCCATCATGGGCAGTTTGTATGCGGAACGTGTGCTAGGCATTGCCAATCCGCGTGTGGGTTTGCTCAATAATGGCGAAGAAGCAGGCAAAGGCAATGAACTTGCCAAAGCCACCTACCCGTTGCTAAAGACCAGCGGGCTAAACTTTGTGGGCAATATCGAAGGAAAGGAAGCATTTAACGGTAGTGCCGATGTGATTGTGACCGATGGTTTTACCGGTAATATTGCGCTCAAGGTGGCAGAAGCGGTAGCAAAACTAGTGGGGCAGAAAATGAAAGATGCACTCAAGCAAAACCCACTGGCAATGGTGGGCGGTCTGCTGGCGCAATCTGCCTTGCGCAATGCTGTCAAAGACCTAGACCCCCGTGAAATTGGAGCGGCTCCCCTGCTCGGCTTAAACGGTTTGGTGATGGTGGGGCACGGACGCTCGGATGGGCAAGCGGTCTTTAGCGCAATCAAATCNNATCAAATCGACGCAGGTTGCACTGGAACAAAATATGTTAAGCGCAATCCGCGAAACACTCGCTCAAAAACTAACCGAAGAAGACGAAACTGAATCATGAATACCTACATTAATGAAGCTTATGCCAAGCGGATGCAAACCATCCTGACTTGGGTTACTTTTCTATTGATTGGTTTTGCTATTGCTGGGATGGTGGCCACTTGGGTATATCCAACCTTGCTTACCCCCACCAATCAATTGTTCTTGTTTTATGGCGTAATGCTATTGCTGGTGCTCTCGCTATTTATGAGCCGCCAAACCCAACGCTTCCTACCCCGCCGGGACCGTCCACGCCCTGACAAAACCATCATTGGGCAATTAAAAGGGGTGGGCAAAAACTATGCTTTATACAGCTTTTACTTTCCGGTAGATCATGTTTTGGTGGGACCTGCAGGCGTATTTACGGTGGTAACGCGCCATCAAGGGGGAAAGTTACTGTGGAATGAGAAACGTAAACGGCTGGAGCAAGTGGGGAGCAACTTTTTGGTAGATTTCTTCTTACAAGATGGTTTCGGTCGCCCGGATGCGGAAGCCACCCAGCAAGCCACGCGCCTTGGCAAATGGCTACAAAAAGAACTGGGCGAGTCCGCGCCACCAGTGCAACCCCTGGTTTTGCTAGCGAACCCGAAAGTAGATGCGGTAGAGACTAAGAACGCACCGATTTTGGTTCTGCGCGGCGAGCAAGCGAAGAAGTATTTACGCAGTCAACGCGGGGCAACCTTGAGCCGTGAGCAGTTGCAAAAATTGGGAGAACTGCTGAAAATTGGCAGGGGTGAAGTGGTGGATGAGTGATGGTGTATTGGCTAGCAAAATATTTTCCCAGCTTGTGCGATAGCGTGGTATAATTGGGCTTGTCGTGCTCTCATCGTCTAGTGGCCTAGGACACAGCCCTCTCAAGGCTGCGACACGGGTTCGAATCCCGTTGGGAGTACATAACTATATACTAAATTTTCACCCTTAAGGGGTGTGTCAATTTGTAGCTTTTTTTATGAACTCCTCCGTGCCGGAAACAGTGCGTGGGAGTTTTTTGTTGGGATGACAATGGAAATCTTAGACACACCTACGGCGCACGCAAGGTGAAGTCTAAAAAGTCATAGCTAATTTCTTCGCCAACGGTGTACCCTTCCACCGCCACCCCAACTCGACCAGATGTAAAACACTCGTCTTCCATCTGCCCTACAGTCTGCCCGTTGATTAAGAAAGTAAACTGATTCTTGCGCCCAATCACTTCCAATTGATTCACCCCATTGGGTTTAATCGTGTTGGTTGTACCCCAGGCTATTAAAGTAATCCACTGACCATTCTCGTTTAACATTACCGAGAAAAATCGGTCATCGGTCATGCGAAAAAAGTAGTAGTTTCGATTGTTTTGAATACGGAACGCAACACCCCAGCTACTACCCGCCCTAGAACCGCGTATGTGTTTGCCATTTGCCATCAGGTGAAAATCTGTTACCGGGTAGGCGTTTAGCCATACCGTAGAAATACTGGAGGCTTTGCCTACCTTCGCATCCCAGCGATAACGCCCCTCGGCAATTATCCGGGTTAGGGGTTTGAAAAATTCGCTAGTTTGGTTGTCAACCACCCACTCGTTATGGTTGGAGACAAAGCCATCATATACCAAAGTGGACCAGTTGGCATGTGTCGCAGTCTGCCGAAGTTCCACAGGCACAACAATTGCCGCCTGGCAATATGGACAACTAAGCACAGCCGTGCTTCCTTTGGGTGTGACCGGCGCACCGCACGCCGGACATTGAAATACGTATGAAGTCATTGAATTCTCTTTTACCTGATTTTACTATTTTCGACACGGGTTATATTCGTCACCGGTGACGAATATACAATCAGTGAATTTTATCAGACAAAAACGGACTGTTCTCACCAAATTCCAAAACACATACCCACCCAAATAGGGTTTCGCTCCACCTTAAGCACAACAGCGCAATCTCCACCCAGGTCAAAATAATTTGAAGCATGCCAGTTGTTGTTCAGGGCAACCGCATGAAAAAG
>DKKK01000071.1 GCA_002455215.1 Anaerolineales bacterium UBA6668
GGGATATGGGATATGGGATATGGAACGGGAGATGAATTTGATAACAGGTACTAAAATCATTAAGAATTTGAGCCGTTTGAGTTTTTTTGAGTAGTCAACACCGAGCTTTTTAACATATTTAGAATACTCTCCGCTTCTCGAGAAATAGAAAGATACTCCGGTTGCGTTAGGTAATCTGTTTGAAACAAAAGTGCCAACCAATAAACGGTCTCTGCCGCTTCTTTTTTTGCGATTGTTAATTTATGCNNAAGAAATCTGCTCGGCTTGAACCGTGCTTAGCTTCCACGATATTTGCACCAATAGAAGTGCCTGAGCGGAGAAGTTGTTTGCTCAAAACATACTCTTTCTTTTGATTTACCAAATGTTTGTACAGATTAATAATTCGTACAGCAAATAAAAAAGAAAGTTCTTGCAAATCGTTTTGGTTCATTTTGATACCCCAAATCTTAAATCCTGTAACCTGTCTCTTGTCTCTTGTCTCTTGTATCTTGTATCTTGTATCNNTTGTATCTTGTATCTTGTATCTTGTATCTTATATCCTGTATCCTGTATCCCATCTCCTGTATCTCACTCCCATCTCCCACCTTTAAACTGGATGAATTCCCCTAAACCCCAACCCGCTCGTTTCGTCATAGCCGAGCATGAGATTCATACACTGTACAGCCGTGCCTGCCGCGCCCTTCATTAGATTATCGATGGCGCAAACGGCAACAACGCGCCCAGTCGTTTCGTCTAGGTCAAAAGAGATATCGGCAAAGTTAGTGCCTGCCAATAGCTTGGGCTCAGGGCGGCGATATAAACCGTGTTGTTCCTTGACAATGCGCAAGAAGGGTTCGGGCTTAATGACAGCGCGATATGCCTTCCACAGGTCTTTTTCGGTGGTGCCGGGGCGTACAAAGGCGTGTGCAGTCGCCAGTGCGCCACGCACAATATCCAGCGAAGTCAAGCTTAGGTGGACATCGGTCAGCCTGAGCACTTGCTGAATTTCGGCAGTGTGTCGGTGCCCAACCGGCGCGTAACTGCGCACCACATTTGCCCGCACAGGGTGATGCGTGCCTGGGTTGGCAGTTGCCCCGCCTTCGCTAGAACCCGCCTTCACTTCAGCAATGATGGGGCGCTCAGCCCGCAACAAACCGCTCCGCACCAGCGGAAGCAAAGCCAAGTTGGTGGCGGTGGCATTACACCCGACTCCACTCACATACTTGCTCTGCCGAATCTGCTCGCGGTTGCTTTCCGGCAAGCCATAAGCAAATTTTTCTAGCCATGCCGGGGCACTATGTGCTTCGCCATACCAGCGTTGAAAGGCTTCGGGGGTGCGCAAGCGAAAATCTGCCGATAAATCTACAATGTACTCTGCCAAACCGGCATATTTTTCAATCTCGCGCATGGCTTGCCCGTGCGGCATTGCCAGCACCAACACATCACACGCTTGCAAAGCGGATGGTTCAACAAAGGAAGGCATGTCCACCCCCCGTAAGTGGGGGTGAACACGAGTGACTGGTTGCCCGGCATAGGTGCGCGAAACAATTTGCCCCACTTGCAAGTGCGGATGGTCTGCCACTAGGCGCAGAATCTCGCCGCCAGTGTAGCCCGATGCCCCCACAATTGAAACGGTTTTTTGATTGGTCATGGTCGAATTTACCCCTTGCAAGCGTACTCAACAATCAAGCCGGGAATATCTACTCCGGTTAGCGGGACAGTGGAGTGAAATTCCATCGTGTGATTAATTTCGTTAATGACATAACCGCGCTGTGGGTCTTCTAGCACATCAATCGCCAATACGCCGCCGCCCACAGCCTGTGCCGCCTTTTGGCAAATGTCGTGCAGTTCAGGGGTGACCGGGCATTCGGTTGCTTTGCCGCCGCGGGCAGTGTTGGTGATCCAATGCTCGCTGGCGCGATAAATCGCTACTGGCGTTTGGTCGCCAATCACAAAGGCGCGGATGTCGCGCATGGGTTTTTGGATGTACTCTTGCAGGTAGTAAATTTGGTGGTTAAAACTACCAAGCACTTCGCGGTGTTCAAAAATGGCTTCGGCGGCATCGCGGTCATTGACACGGTTAACCAAGCGCCCCCAACTGCCAAGTACGGGCTTCACCACATACGGGTAGCCAAGCTCTTCGCCCGCCGCAATGGCGGCTTCTGGGGTAAAGGCGAGTTTGACGCGCGGTTGTGGAACCCCAGCTTGGGCAAGGGCAAGAGTGGTAGCGGCTTTGTCGGCACAAATGGCACCCACGCGGTAGGGGTTGATGGTGCGCACCCCCCAACTATTTAGCACTTGCGAAGCATATAGCCCACGGCTGGTGGAAAGGCTACGCACAATCACAGCCGAATAGTCCTGCCATTGCGGTGCTTCGCTGATGTCAAAGCGCAAGCCATCGTCTTGGATACGCTCATGCGAGATATTGCGCTGTTCGAGGGCTTGAAAAAGCCACTTTTCTTCAACGCGCAAACGAGAATAAATGACGCCAATTTTCATAAGATTTTTAGCAAGGGAGAAGGAGAGACCCGCCGAATAAAGAATGCGCTAGTCTCTCCGTGTGAACGTGTTTGCTGTGTGTTATTCACCCCAATCTTCGGCTTCTTCGGGGGCAAGGTCCACGGTGAGTGGGGAAATGCTGACAACTTCCAACTCGGCGCCACAATCAGCGCAGACCACAATTTCGCCCACTTCAACATCCTTGAGTTCAAGCTCGGCGGCACATTCGGGGCATTCAATAATAGCGGAGGCACGGGACATGATGAGTTTACTCCTGAAAAAAGAATTTAATGGAAAAATAAAAACCCCGCAACAGGGCAGGGGTTTTGTTCTTACTACTCAAAGTTCGGTTGCAACGGGCTACACAAAAACCGACTAAGCGCAAAAGGACCAACCCCACAGGGTGGTGGCTTTTTTGCTTTTACGAGTGTACCGAGTGTAAACCATGTGAAGATTTTAACATATTCAAGCGGTTTTGCAAGGAGAAGGATATACAAAATTTGCGGGCGGCTCTTGTGCAAATTGGCTAGATTCGGCACGCAGGCTAAATAGATACTACGCACGGACACAGATTGCGGATTTTTACTTTTTGACCAGAACGCAACGACTCATTGCAAGTAATGGCTTTGTCATCTTGAATGAGCGAAGCAAGTGAGAAATCCTGCCCATTGTGCTAAAAGATTTCTCACTTCGGTCGAAATGACCCGGAAATCAGACNNCAAGGGCTTGGGCGAGGTCGTCCATCACATCTTGCGAGTTTTCGCCGCCCACACTCAGCCGAATCAAACTGGGGGAAATAGCGGCTAATGCGCGTCCGCTTTCGCCTTGCTGTTGATGGGTGGAGATAGCCGGAATGGTGGCGATGCTCTTGATGCGCCCCAAATCGGTGGCGCGGAAAATCANNCAACTTCAGGCGGTCAAACACCTGTCGGGCGCGTGCTACCCCACCCGCTGGCTGAAACGCCATCAAATGCCCGTAGCGGTTGACTGCTTCGCCACTCTCCAAATGCCCATCCACCAGCCACATGGCGGCTTGGGCGGTGGCAAAGGCGGGGTGGGTGGGCAAGCCGGGGTAGGAGACGGCTTCCACTTGGGGGTGATTTGCTAAAAATTCGGCAACTTGTTGGGCATTGCGGCTGAACAAATCGACACGGGCACGCAAAGTGCGTAAATCGTTTAGCGCCATGAGTGCGCTAAATGGGCTGAGTGCCGCACCAAAATCGCGTCCGGGCAGTGTTTTTAGATACATGGCAAAGTTTTCGCGCANNCGGGCAGGTTGTGGCGGGCAATCACCGCACCCGCAATCACCATCCCGCTTGAAGTCAGGGCTTTGCTGACCGAGTGAATCACCACATCTGCCCCTTGCACAATTGGGCGTTGCAAGGCGGGCGTGGCAATGGTGCTATCTACCAGTAGGGGTAAGCCGTGCTGGTGGGCAAGTTTTGCCAATGCGGGGATATCGGCAATTGCCAAAATCGGGTTGCTGGGCGTTTCGGTGAACAAAAAGCGCGTGTTGTGGTCAATTTTCGCTTCCCATTCTGCCAAATCTTGATTGTTGCGCACCCAACGAACATCAATGCCTTGCTCTTTGCCATAGCGTTCGGAAAACAGCATGAACGTGCCGCCATAACAACTGGCAGAAGCCACAAAATTGGTGCCGGGCTGGGCATGGGTGAGCAAGGCTTGGGTGGCAAGGTGTATTGCCGCCATGCCAGAACCCGCCAGCGTGGCGGAGACAGCCCCGGCATACCCATAGCCTTCCAGCAAAGCGAGTGTATTTTCCAATGCGAATAGGGATGGGTTGGCAATGCGCGAGTATGTCCAAGAAGGCATTTGGTAGGCGAGTGCGGTTTCCATGTGGTCGCTATTTTCAAAGATTTGGGCAGGGCTAAGAAACAGCGGTTCGTTTACACTGCCTTGATTGGCAAGGGCGGCTTGCACATCATACAAACCATGCACCGCCTGTGTGTCAAAGCGTTGTTTTTTGCGTTGCGCCATAAGAGCTTGCTGTGCGGCAATCATTTCTTGTCCCAGTGCGTGATAGTTCATGGTGGCTACTCCTGAGTCGGTGTGGGTGGGATGGGGAGGGCGAATGATTCTTTGATTTCGCTCAGTACTAAACTGGTGTGAATGCGCGTGACGCCCGGCGTGGCGGATAGACGTGTGGTGACAAATTGTTCCAGCGCGTGGCGGTCACGCACCACCACTTTGAGCAAATAATCGTACTCGCCAGTGATGTGGTAGCAGGCTTGCACTTCGGGCAGTGCGTGCATGGCTTGGCGAAAATTTTCCAACACGGTGCTTTGGTGTGCTTGCAAACCAATGTGAATGATGCACAAGATGTGAAAATCAAGCTTTTCGGCGGAAAGGACGGCGGTGTATTGGCGGATAAAGCCTGCTTCTTCTAGTTGGCGCAGGCGAGTCAGGGTGGTGGAAGGGGAAAGCCCCACTCGCCTTGCCAATTCGGCATTGGCGATGCGTCCGTCCATTTGCAAAATACTTAAAATTTGGCGGTCAATTTCATCTAGCATGGCAGGCTGGCAAAAATGGTTGCGTGAAGGGTTGTCTTTGGGTTGGCTCAAGTGTGTGCCGTAGATAATTCTAAAAATTATGGCATATTAATTTTATTGTACGGTTATTTTTGATTTGTGTCAATAATCATTCTGTTTTTACTGGAAAATTCAGAATAATGACTGCCACGCAGTAGAGACGCAATGNNCACGTTACCGCCCACGCCGAAACGCCCCGACCACATTCCTGTAAAATCGCCGAATCCACCCCAACCACCCGAGCGATTCTTCACCCTGTCCCATTTTTCGCAACACCGCCAACGCGGAATCGCAAACCGTTGTTTTTATATAACCGTCCTGTTGAAATGCCACGCAGTAGAGACGCAATGCATTGTAGCTCCTACGGAGCAGTGCTACATTAAAACCGTTCGATTCCACGACCCACCCATGCCGAAATGCTCCGACCACATCCCTGTAAAATCGCCGAATCCACCCCAACCACCCGAGCGACTCTTCACCCTGCCCCATTTTTCGCAACACGGCCAACGGCGGAATCGCCCTATGAGACGCAATGCATTGCGTCTCATAGGGCGGGTTTGACAAACAACGTTACGAGTTGGACATGATATGAAATTGAATAGTGATGGGCATTGCCCCCTCACTAATCCTTATTTCAAGATTTCTCACTCGCTTCGCTCATTCGAAATGACAAAACCGTTGCGTTGCAATGAAGCGTTGCGTTCTGGTCAAAAAAGCAAAAACCCGCAACCTGTGACAGTGCTAAGAGCCTATCCGAATAACCCGGCAGCGCGGAAGGCGATGAGGCCACAGGCGAAATGCAAGAAGGCGATGTAGTTCTGGGGCTTTTTCTCCCAGCGCACGAGGAGGCGACGAAAGCGGTTCATCATCCTGTGCGCGCGTTCCACCACCCAGCGGCGGGCGCGGAAACCCGCTTCGCGTTTGAGCGCGATCGCTTCTTCACCCCGGGCGCGGATGTGGGCGGTGAAGCCGAACTCGGCCACGATATCGCGCACTTCCTGGTAGTCATAGCCTTTGTCCAAACACAGCCCCTGGGGGCGTTCGGCGGTGGGTTCGGGGCGCGGCACCACCACGCTTTCCGGGGTTTCGCGGGTCAGCTTCATGTCATGCCGGTTGGCGCCGGCCACCGCCAAGCCAACCGGTACGCCGTGCCCCTCGGTCAGCAGGCTGCGCTTGACTCCGGCCTTGCCGCGATCCGTCGGATTGGGGCCGGTTTTTTTCCCCGCCCAGCGGGGCCTTGGTCATCGCGCCATCCATGCTCAGCCAGTCCCAGTCGATCCCTTGCAACTCGTCAAACCGCTCGATGCCCGCCCGCCAGAGGCCCAGAAACACCCCCGCTTCCACCCACGCCTGGAACCGATCGTGCGCCGTCGAGTGCGCGACCAATTCGGTCTGATCCAGGGCTTGCCATTGGCAGCCCGTGCGCAGCACGTAGAAGATGGCATCCGCGCAGGCTCGATCCGGTTGACGGGGACGCCCGCCGCCAAAACGATGCGCGTTCACTCGCACCGGCAGCAGCGGCTCCAACACAGCCCATAAGGCATCCGAAACCCGAAAACCCGTGGTCGTCCGGTTGTTGGGCGTGCGGGCACGCGTTCGCTTGGAGCAAGGTTCTTTGTTCATTTGCCTATTCTACCCGTTATTCGGATAGGCTCTNNCAAAAAGATGGAGGGCAAGTTCAAGTCAAACGCGCCGGAAATTTCAACAAGCTACTTGTAATCAAAATCAGCGAGAAACTTGAGTTCGATGGGCGCTTCATTGAACGCAAGCAGTTATCAAAGGGCGAAGGAAAATATGCGAGGGTGTCTTGGTCGGCTCTCTCCCCAACCAAGCAAGAGCCTCAACCATGAACCGTATGCCTAACAAACGCTTCGA
>DKKK01000067.1 GCA_002455215.1 Anaerolineales bacterium UBA6668
TTTGTTGGGGGTTGGGGTGGGGGCGGGCGGAAGCAATTCGGGGTAGTAGTGTGCCACTGCCGCTTGCCCCACTTCCTTGCCCACAATCGTGCAAGTGGTTTCGTTAATGGTGCGCATTTGGGGGGAAGAATCGAATAGCAAACCGAGTGGGCGAAGCATTAGGAAATTGTGACACCACTCATGCGCCCCAACTTCCAGCACAAACGGCAGGTTGGTGGTTTCATAGACCATGGTGGGAAAAGTTGCCAGCCCGCCAATGGGTTCTATCAATGAAGAAACCTCCAGCGATTGGTCAACTTGCTCTTCCAATTGTGAACGCTCTGCCACAGTCATGCCCGGCACCAAATTGGCAAAGGCTTTGTTTTCGATTTTTTCTCGCGGGGAGACAATCAAAAAATAGGGTAGGCTATCAATGTTAAACGAAACCGGCGGTTGCAACTGCTGGGCAATGCCAAAGCCTTCCTTCGCCAATGTCAGGGCAATTTGCTCCTGCAAAATGGCTTCTGCAAGGCTTTCTAGGGTTTGTAGCTCTTTTCGCAAGTGGGCAAGCTCGGCACTTTGTTGGCTGGTGGCAAGGGCATGGTTCGAAAAACCGGGGTCCGCATAGACATTTTCAATTTCGTCTTCCAATTGTTGAATCTGCCCCAACAATTCAAAATATTGGGTCACTACCGCGTGGCGTTGCTGGGCAGAAAGGTAGTGCTGGTCTTGAATGGCGTTTTGCCCCAATTTGTTGGCGATGGCGCGGGCAGTCCAGTTGAAAAAGTTGAACTGGTAGGGTGCGGTCAGGTTGCCTAGCCGCCCATTAAAATCCAGTGCGGGCTGGGTGTCCCGCCGCACCCCGAAAATTGCCAAGAGGATAAACCACCACAAATAGCGTAGATGACGCCGCTTGGGCGAGATGGCGCGAAGACGCTGGAATGCATTGCGCCACTTCATGGGGGGTTGGCAGATTCCAATGAAATCACTACCGCATCTGACCCATCTGCCAAGCGCAAACGCTCGCCACTGAGCGGGTCATACCAACCCACGCGCCAGCTTTTGACCATTTGCCAGTCAATCTGAAAAGAATATGGGTCTTGCACCCACTCGCCAGCGACCCATAAATGGGTGGGGTACGCGCCCGCTTGTGGGGGCAGGTCTTGCTGTGCCAAAATATTGCCATTGGCATCCAATAAATGCACAAAAGTTGTCCAAGATTGCGTGGTTTCGGCTTGACAGTGCCAGAGAATTTGCAATTGCTGGTGCGAAATTTGCCAGCTATCCAGCAAAAACGCGCCAAAGTCAGCTTGTACGCGATTGGCGAGTGGCTGGGCAGAAAAAGTGTGCGGGACCGTTTGCAGGGTGAGTGCCGCCAAATCGATTACGGTTGTACCCACCTGCAATTGGAGCGGGAAAGTGCCACTGGGGCGAGATTTTGGCATTTGCAGGTGTAAGGTGTGCAAATGGTTGGGCGCACTCGCTTGGGCAGGCACTTCCAACTTTGCCAGCGTTTCCCCTGCCCAGCGCAACTGCCCGGCAAGTGGGGCTGTTCCACTCTGCCAGTACAGCTTCATATTCAGCCAATCCCCGGCACGCAGGGTGCTGTTTGGCAGGTCATAGCCTAGCAGGAGCGCAGATTCTACCGGCTGTTGGAGTGTCACTTGGGGGTGAAGGGTTTGCCAGAAGGCATCGGACCCATGCAAAGAAAATGCACCCAAGCGGGCATAGGCGGCAGTTTGTTGGGTTGGGGTGATGGCGGGCAGGTTTTGCTGGGCACTGGGGGAAAAAATGGTGGCTTGTAGGTAGTAATTGCCGGCTGGCAAGGAGGGGGGCAGGTGGTGAGTGATGCGGGCTAGGATTTGTTCCCCAATTTGCCACTGTTCACCTAAATACGCATCGTTGTAGCTTTGTGTAATTGGATTACCTTGCTCGTCCACCAAATCCACTACTAGCCGATAGTCCAGATGTTCGGGTGGGGCAGTAATTTCTAGCCAGTAATCGCTTACCAGTTGATGGTTTGCTTCCCTTTGAATTTGCCAGCCAGTGAGTGCCACTTGCCCGCCAAAGGAAAAATGGGTGGGGGTCAGGGAAGGTACAGGGACTTGGGCGGCGTTTTCAAAGCGATATGCCCAAAAATCTACTGCACCTTTGGGTTCTTTGGGGTTAGCGGTGAGAAATGGCTCCCAGCCTACAATCCACTCGGCGGGGGGCAGGTCGCTCTGTGGGAAGATGTAGCGCACCGGATGGTTGGGGCGTGGCAGAACCAGTGCTTCGGCGCGAATGAGCCAACGCAACCGTCCATAGTCGCGGGCAAGCACTGCCACTGCCGGGTGGCGGTATTGATAGGCGGCAAGATAGACTTCTTCGGCGGGTTCGAGTGTCAGTGTGTTGAGATATTCGCTGGCTGAGCGAAATTGCCCGTCGTTTGCGCCGTGCAGGTCGGGCTGACGTGCCCACAGGAAAAAATGTTCGTAATAGGTGTTGATACTGCCAGCGAGTGCCAGGATGCCGAACAACGCGGGTAGGGTGGTATGCGCTTGCAGGCGTGTGATTTGCTGGGAGAGCAGTTGCCACACCAGCAAAACGCCCCAAGCCGGGAGCAGAAAGACCATGGGCATGATGCCAAACGAGCGGAAGTGGGAAGGTAATAGGTCACGCACTGCCAGCATCATGGGGATAAGAAATATGATTATCCACACCCACAGGCTGAGCAAGCCCCAACGTTGGCGTTTGCCTTGCGGGTTTGCAATGTACCACACACTGGCGAGTACACCTATTAGAAAAAATGCGCCGGCAAGGGGACCCAACCACGGTTTGCCGGGCAGGTTGAAGCGTGAGTAGGGTTCGCCGTAAACAAAAAACATGCCGAGTGTGGCGGTGATGACGCGCCAAGCGGTTGGGTTTTCGGAATTGCCGTTTGCCGCGAGTTGGTTGGCGCGATTGAAGAAGTCGCTGGGGTGCTGGTAGAAGTACCAGCCAAGTGGGAGCACAATGAGCAGGGCGGGCACAGCAAAGTAAAAAAATTGCCTGACTCGGGTGGTTAAGCTCACTTGCCCAGTTCCGCGCCAGCTTTGCCAAAACAAACCCAGCCATAGCCACCCCAACACAAGCGGATAGACGCGTGCCGAAATGTAGGTGTGGGCGGTTAGCCCGGTGAAAATGCCGCTGATGAGCCAATCTTGCCCACGCTGGGTGCGCACCGCACGAAAGAAATAGCCAGCACTGAGCGAAAGTAGGAGTGGCATGGAGATGAGCCGTAAGCCATAGCGCGACCATAAAATGTGGGTGAGATTGTATGCCCAGAATAGTATGGCAAAGGTGGCAAGCCAGTGTGAAAAATGTTTGGGGCTGGGGATTGCCATTGCCAACCAAAATTGGCGGATGGCGAAATAGCCTGCCGCTAAGGTGAGTATTCCGGTGAAGATGGAGGTTAGGTGTAGGCTAAAGATGCTCGCGCCCAGCAAGCGAAACATGCCGGCACCGAGGTAGAAGAACAGCACTTCGCGCCCAGACCAGGATGAGTAGAAGATGGGGCGAGCTCCTTTGAAGGCAATTTCGCTCATTAGCACGATGTTGCTGGCTGGGTCAAAATGCAGTCCCGGCGGGTACAGCGTGATTTGCCAAATGCGCAAAAAAGCTCCAATCAAAAGTGCGATGAGTACGCAAGGGAAGGTATATTTTCGCATGTGTTTATGCTATCGCGTTTGTGGTGAGATGTAAAGGGCGGAGGGGGAGGTGGAACGTGGGAGGCGGCTTCGGCTCGCTTGACGAGCGACTA
>DKKK01000155.1 GCA_002455215.1 Anaerolineales bacterium UBA6668
TAGCCAAGAAGGTCTTTTTTTGCGACCCTTTTCATAACTTTAAGAAAGCCCTGGAATATCCCCCCCTTGTCATTGCAAAAAAACATCCATACAATCAAACTAAGCACGTACCAACGCTTGCAAGCGTGTTGTCACGTACTTAGTTATCCCGTTGTTCGGCATATGTGTTCTATTCGAGACGGATGGAAATTGCGCTTTTTTTTCATTAGCGGAAAAATGCAATATTGTATTCAGCACACGTGCCGCATATAACCCGTGTCGAGTCGATTTGATTGAAAAGGAGAAATCATGAAAAAACTTATCCCCCTGTTGTTGCTCGCATTGTTGGGCATACTTACCTTAACGGCGTGCGGTGGCAAAGCCGCGCCCACCGATTTGTTAGACGAGATTGTGAAGCGTGGTAGCATTCGCGTTTCGACCGACCCCAATTACGAACCACAATCTTTCTTGGACGGAAATGGCAATTATGTCGGCTTTGACATTGACGTAGCCACTGAAATTGCCAAGCGTTTAGGAGTCGAAATCGAGTTTGTTACCCCAAATTGGGATTTAATCACTGCAGGAAATTGGGGTGGGCAATGGGATATGAGTGTGGGCTCTATGACCATCACCAAAGACCGCCAACAAGTACTGGATTTTGCCAACCCAGCTTATTATTACAGCCCGGCACAATTTGCCGCCGCCACCAGTGCCAACATCACCAGCTTAGACCAAATCAATGGGCAAGCAGTGTGTATGGGGAGCGCCACCACTTATGAAAGTTGGCTAAAAGGAAATGATTTGGGGCTGAGCGAAGGCTCATACTTTGCCGAACCACCCACCGGCACGTCCGTTGTCACCTTGCCAACTGATAACGAATGTATGCAAGCCTTGCAAGCCGGACGTACAGAATTTAGCGTGGTGCTTACATCTAAAACGGTGGTGGATGCCGCGATTGCCAATGGCATTCCGGTTATTGCCGTAGGCAAGCCAGTGTATGCAGAACAACTTGCCGCCGCCTTTGATAAAAACAGCCAACTTTCCAATGCCAGTTTGGTGGCAAAGGTGAGTGAAATCTTGCAAGCCATGCACGATGATGGCACACTCAAAGGCTTTTCTGAAAAATGGTTTGATGGAGTAGACCTGACCGTAGACCCAACGAAATAATCGCCTTGTGTTTTGTCAGCGGGTAAGCCAAACTTACCCGCTTCTTTTTTTGGAGGCAAATGAATGACTACAGACTCCCAATTGCAGGCTGAAAAAATTTATGCCTTGCAACAAAGCCGGGTGCAGAAGTTCCGTACTGGAACAACCATTTCATTGATTATCTTGTTGGTATTGCTCATCGTAGCATTTAGTGGCATTGATTTGACCGGAATGGGCATACCGTTCCGCACCATTCAATTAGATAGCGCCTTTATGCGAGAAAATGCGGCGTATATCATACAGGGTTTGGGCGATACCATCGTGTTAGCCATTGTTTCGATTTTTCTAGCGGGGGCGCTGGCTTTGCTGGGCGCATTGGGACGGCTGTCCAAATTTCCGCCTGCTTATGCAATCGCTACTTTTTATGTCTCGCTCATCCGCGGTACACCTTTGTTATTACAATTGTTCTTCTTCTTCCTGGCATTGCCGCAATTGGGAATCCGTTTAAATGGTTGGACGGCGGGAGTGCTAGCGCTCGGTATCAATTACGGTGCATACATGAGCGAAACCTTCCGTGCGGGTATCCAATCGGTAGGGCAGGGGCAACGCGAAGCGGCATTGGCAATTGGGATGAACCAACGCCAAATTCTTACCAGAGTCGTTTTGCCCCAAGCCTTACGCATCATCATTCCTCCCTTTGGCAATGATTTTATTTCCATGTTGAAGGACACGGCATTGGTAGCGGCGACTGGTTTTGTACATGAAGTGTTATGGCGTGCCAATACCGTTGGGCGTCAAAAGTTTAAATCAATGGAAACCTTGCTCATTGCCGCTTTGTGTTACTGGGCAATTACCATTATTTTCTCTGCATTGCAAACACGGCTGGAAGCTTACCTGGCACGTGGGGAGCGCGGACGATGACCACACCCATTGTTTCTGTCCATAATCTGCACAAATANNCGCTTGCACGTCTTAAAAGACATTTCGTTTGATGTTGCGCCTGCTGAAGTGGTGTGTATCATCGGTCCGAGTGGCTCCGGCAAAAGCACCATGTTACGCTGTTTGAACTTTTTGGAACATCCGGATATTGGCACTGTGGAAGTGGATGGGCTCAAGGTGGATGTGAGCCTCCCTGCCCGTGAAACCGCAAAAACCATCAACCAAATTCGCTTGCGTACCGGCATGGTATTCCAATCTTTCAATCTGTTTCCGCACATGTCCGCTCTGGATAACGTGATAGAAGGGCTGGTTACTGTCAAACGCATGGATAAAAACCAAGCAGTTGAAATTGGCAAGAGTTTTTTGAACAAAGTGGGGCTGGCAACCAAATTTCACGAGTTTCCGGCACGCCTTTCGGGTGGGCAACAACAGCGCGTAGCCATTGCACGGGCGATGGCAATGCAACCCCGTGTGATGCTTTTTGATGAACCGACTTCTGCACTTGACCCCGAATTAATTGGCGAAGTGTTGCAAGTAATGCAACAACTGGTGGAAGAAGGCATGACCATGTTGACGGTCACACACGAGATGGGTTTTGCCCGCAAGTTCGCCCACCGTGTCTTTTTTATGGATGCCGGGCGCATCATCGAGAGCGGCGCACCCGAACAGGTTTTTGAACACCCGCAAGATCAACGCACGCGGCTTTTCTTGAGCGCGATTGAGAAAAAACGCTAAGCGTGTTTTGAATGAAGTTTGTGAAAAAGAGCAAGGTTGTCCGAAAGACAACCTTGCTCTTTGATACGACAGGTTGCGCTTACTTGAGCATTTCACAAGGCTGGGGATACCATTGCTCTAGGGATGTTAGATCCATTTGCGGGTCAAAGGGTCCGTCTTGTTGGCTGGCAAGATAATCCCACCTAGCAGGGTAAGCCAGCCATTTTTCTTGGAAGACGTCCTTCGTATCGCTTTCTTCCACCCGTTGGTTTGCATCGGTTACATTACTTTGGAGTTGATACCCTTCAAACCAACAGAGTTTAAAACTCGAATAGTACAGTCCGTTTTTATATGCTAGATAGGTTTCGGGAACGATGCGAACACACATGACCACCAGCAATAAGGGTAGCAAAAACGGGTTCAAGCGCTCTCTGAAATGCAAGAGTGCAAAATAAACGGCGGCAAAGGCGGGTAACAGCAATGCCATATAGCGCGAGACGTTTGCCGCATTCAACCCTAGTTGTACCCGTCCATAAGCAGTCAACCCAGTGTAGGTCAGCGATGTACCAGCCAGAAGCAGGAGAACTTCCCAAAACCGCACTTTTTCTGCGCTTTGCTTGGGCTGTCTGACAAGTTGGTAAACGCTCAACAGACTGACACCTATCACCGCACTGATAAAAACCACGCCCATTGGAAAATAGGAGAAAGTGTAACGTGGCAGGAAAAACAAAAAGAAATAATTAAACATCGAAATGACGAATAACAAGTAATTCAGTGGGTTGGGTTGTATGACTTGAAACCCTTCGGCAGAAACTTGGAACTGATAATTAAGTGAGAATGCCGCAATAGTTACGACTAGCCCAATCAGCAAAACCAAGCCATCCAGCCATTGTTTGCGCATCCATTGAAAAACTGCCAAGATAAAGACAATCGGGATGATAGAAAGCCCAAATCCAGTAAATATCGTTACAAAAATTAGGATGAAAAGCACGATATTTCTTTGCCAACCGGATTGCCACAGCCATACGTTGGCAAAAATTAAAATTAGTAACAATGGGAAGATGCTATGTGAAGCATTGGGCGTAATATAAATCGTTTCAAAAAAGTTGACACCCCAAAAAGCAAGCAACAAGCTAGCATCCCATAGCATTGGCGCACCGGGGATGAGCCTCCTGCGCAGGCGTAAGGCAAGAAATCCGCATAGTATGCAAATCAAGGCAATGATAAAACTATCTAGCCGAACATTCCAGTCGCTGATGGCATAAATTGGCAGTAGGAGCGCAAAACTCAGCCCCTGCCGATGGGGTCCGTGCTGATAAAAGAAGGCAGATGGGATATCGCCCCACTGAAAGCCATCATACAGCGGGCTAAGAAAGCTCCACTGGTCAGAAAAAGGCATATTCACCGAGAATAACCAAGTGAAGCCAAACAACCGCACCCACAGCAAGAATCCTAATATGCCGAGTAAGGGCACGACAATGCGCTGGGGTAAGGTATCCAAGCGAGTGAATAGCCTTTCAGTAGCGCTCGGTTCATTTTCAAATTGAGCAGAAAAATCCATGATGAAGAAGATTTATGGGATGGGGCAAAGCGCGTCCGGTTGGTGTGCCCAGTTCCAGCGGTAGATGCGCGAGCGATACCGCCCATGCAATAAAGTGGATTCAAAACTATCGGGGGGTAATTGTGCGGGTAACTCGTAAAGCAGTTCGGCGTGTTGCTCTAGCAAGCGGTAGAAATCGAGTTGCTCAGCATAAAAAACCGGCTCTTGCTGGTACGCATACTCAAAGAATCCGCTGGTAATGTAGTAATCAATATGCTCTTGACACTGTTCCACTAGGTCAATTTTGGGCGGAATCCAGGTTTGGTCAAACATTTGCATATTTGGCATTTGATGAGAGATGGCGTGCAACTCGTAGGCAATGCGGCTATTGGCGGGTAAATTGGCTTGCGCCCACTCTGTCATGCGAATGCGGTTGCTATACACGCTGAAAGCTGATTGCCAGCGCACAATCCAGCAAACTGGCAGTATCAATAAACCGACTGCCAAAACGAGAAATGTCCATAGCGGTTGCCAACGAAGCGCCGGTAGCCGTTGGTGTAAGTGTGAAACGATAGCATCAAGCCCGACCGCAACCAAGATAGACAGTACCGGTAGCCAGGCAATGGCGTGTCTTGCCCAATGAGAGCGTAACAGGCACGTACCGAGCACACATAAACCCAAAAAGCTCAACACCACCCACCAAGCAAAATTATTTTTTCGGCGTAAAATGGTTACCAACCCCACCACCATTAAAAACAGCGCTCCCCAACCCAGAAACGTGCCGCTTGGTAAGGCTTGGGTGAAGTACCAAATGGCATTGCCCACTCGTCCAAGCTGTGGTTGACCCGTGTACCAACCAGCACCTTCCCTTTTCATATCCGCCAAAAAGGTAAAAAAGTCGAGCGGGATAAATGGGTTGAGCAAAAAGAACAAGCAAAACACCACCACACCACAGAAAAACCACCAAACAAACGAATTTTTGACAACGTTCAGCGGTTTTAAACCGAGTTGGTTATAGAAATACAGCAAAATGGCAAAACACAAGGCTGGCACTAACGCCAGCATAAAATAGCGTGATGAAACCGCCAAAACCAGCGCCACTGAACTTGCCAAGAACCAACGCAATGGGAATTTGGGCGCACGTGTAAAAGGACGAATCATCCACAACAAACTGAGCGCTACAAAAAAATTACCGACCGCATCCGTGCGAATCCATTGGGAATAGGCAAAATTTAATGGGATGAACGTGTAAAAAACAGCCGAAAAAACCGCAATGGCATATTTTCGTGTCAATTCAAGGGCTAATTGATAGACCATCCAGATGGAAAGCAAGAAGTAAATAGTGCTGATGATGCGCCCGGGCAGGTATAAAAGTGTGAGTTGATGCTCGATTTGGCGGACGAACTCTGGGGCGGGAGCATACCAATTGCCGGTTTGTGCACAANNCAATCAATAAGACGCGATAAAAAAATGCCAATGGGTAAATAATGGTTGTGCCGGGGTTGCCAAACCAGCCCGGATTGAGTGTCCCATTTTCAGTCATGCGCAAACTAACCACGATGAAAGTTGTCTCATCTTGCTCAAAATAATATGGCAAATCCTTGCGCATCACGCATCCAAACAAGGTTGCCGTAAGCAACAATAAACCAACCATCACAGCAAGCGCAATTTTGGCGGGCAATTGGGGCGAAGAGTTGATGGGCTTTTGCATAAAATTGCGAATTCTTATCTGAATATTGGAAATATTCGTGCAAGTATAGCACACGCAGGCAGGTTCTATCGTAATTTGTTTACTGACAAACTTATGGTGGACGGGGCGTTTCGCACAAACCAGCTTTCGCTTATACTCGGCATAGCGATTTAGATTCGGCATACTTCAGATAACCTTCATTCGTGTCGANNATCACCCTTTCCGACTCTGTCACAAACTCATGCCTACGCTCATCATCCACAATGCCCGCATCTACACCCAAACCGCTTCCCAAAAGTGGAACGCCCAGCCTTGGGCACAAGCCATTGCCTTTCGAGATGGGCGCGTCCTTGCAGTGGGCAAAAACCCTGAGATTTGCGCACTCGCACAACCCCACACCGAATTGCTAGATGCCCATGGGCGGCTGGTATTGCCCGGCTTAACCGATTCCCACCTGCATTTGCACCACCTTTCGCAAAAATTGCAAACACTCAATGTCGAATTGCCCACCTTATCAGCCATCTTGCAGGCTGTAGCAGACCGCGCACAACAAATCCCCCCGGGCAGTTGGATTTTGGGGCAGGGCTTTCATACTGATGTAACCGGAATTGCCCCACTCGCCAGCTGGCTAGATGCGGTTGCCCCTTACCATCCGGTTTACCTGCTTAGCAAAAGCGTACACAGCGGCTGGGCAAACTCACTTGCCCTGCAACAGGCACACATCACCGCCGCCACCCCCGACCCTGCCAGTGGGCAAATTGTACGCTCGCCGGATGGCTCACCCAGTGGCGCACTGCTCGAAATGGCAATGGAACTGCTCACCCAAGCCATCCCGCGTCCCACCGCCAGCGAGTGGGAATCTGCTTTCCTACATTGCCAGCAAACACTGTGGCAATTGGGGCTGACGGGCGTGCATTGTTTCGATGGGCGGGATAGTTTCTACACCTTGCAAAGCCTGCACCAACAAGGCAAACTGGGCTTACGCGTGCTCAAACAACTGCGTGCCAAATACCTACCCGCCGCACTCTCCTTCGGCGTACAAAGCGGTTTGGGTGATGATTGGTTGCGCCTGGGTCAGGTGAAAGTTTTTATTGATGGCGCACTCGGACCCCGCACTGCCGCCATGCTCACCCCCTATGCTGGCGAACCGGATAATTTAGGCATGGTAGTGACAGACAAAGAAGAACTGACCGATATTGCTTGCCGCGCAACCCAAATGGGTTGGGCAATGACGGTTCATGCCATTGGCGACCGCGCCAACCATGATGTGCTGGACGCTTTGCAAACCGCACGCACACTGGAAGCGCAGTTGGGCATTGCCCCTACCGCTCGGCGTCACCGTATCGAGCATGTCCAAATTTTGCACCCCAGCGATGTACCGCGTTTGGCGCACCTGCAAGTGATTGCTTCAATGCAACCCTTACACGCTACATCGGATTATGCAATGGCAGACCGCTATTGGGGTGACCGGAGTCGCTACGCTTACGCACTGGCAAGCCAACTGCAAGCCGGGGCAGTACTGGCATTGGGGAGCGATGCCCCAGTGGAAAGCCCGAACCCTTGGCTGGGCATTCATGCCGCAGTCACCCGTACCCGCACCGATGGCACTCCCCACGCCGATGGCTGGTATCCGGCAGAGCGATTGAGCGTGGCGCAAGCAGTGCAGGGCTACACAGTGGGCGCCGCTTATGCGGCAGGCATGGAAAACCGACTCGGCAGGTTGGACCCCGGCTTTTTGGGCGATTGTGTGCTAATTGACCGCGACATCTTCACCTGTCACCCGCAACAGATTTGGCAAACACAAGTTTTGGCAACCATTACCGGCGGGCAAGTGCGTTGGCGTGCCGATAGTCTTTGAGCAATCCGGGGTAATTTGGCACGTGTGAAAATTGCACTACGAAACTGGCTACTTCTTCCCTTCAGCCAACACTTCAACGCGAATGGGTGCTTGCCCGCTGGGTAGGAACACACTCGCTTGGTAAGTGCGTACTTCATTGGCAGGCAATATTTGCGCGTCATCTACCACGCGAAATCCTAGTAATTCATCCTTTGCCCCCACCCAACTTACCACCAGCCGAACCGCTTGCACTGCGTTTGGGCTTTCATTGTGGAGCGACACCTGCGCTTGCCAACTTTCCTCCTGCATTGCGATTTGTTGTTCACTAACGGTCAGGCGTAGCCATTGCTCAGCAACCGCTTGCCCATCCCCAGCCGATAGCCATTGACTGTGAACCGCACCGCCCGCGTGTGAAAACTGCGTCAAAAGCGGCACGCGTTCCCCTTGCCCTAGCACATTTAGCGCGGGAATCACCACCTGCACCTGCTCCCCAAGCTGAACCTGCACCGCCAAATTGGCAAGTGGCTGGTTGTAGGGGTTTTCCAGCCAAGCCAGGCAAGTCTGTCCCCCGCCTGTGATGGCTTGACACTGCCAAAGCGGGACGCCAAGCGCCAGTGGGGTGGGAGTCACGGCTTGCAGTAGCGGTTGCCCGCCTTCTGCCTGTGGAATCACCAACACCTGCCCAACGCTCAAAAAATTTGCCAGCACGCTCGGATTGGCGGCGGACAACTCTTCAACGCGAATGCCGTATTGGATGGCAATGCCGAGCAGGGTTTCGCCTGCTTGTACGGTGTGGGTTTGTGGGGTGGGCGTAGCGCTGGGTAGCGTTGTGGCGCTGGGCAGTGCGGTCGGCTGGAGCGGGTCAGGGCTAGGCGTTTGGTAGTACGTCAGGGCAACAGTAGCAAGAGTCGGGGGTGGGCTGGCAGTTGGCAGGGCTGGCGCAGTACAACTTGCCAAACTTACACCGGCAAGCGTCAGCCCAATAACCCAGACTCGCAAGGCAGTTTCGTTCTTCAAATTTACAAAGCGCGACACACCAAGCCTTTTAGGTAGTGTCCTTCGGGGAAGCTCAGCAAGGTTGGGTGGTCGCTGGCTTGCCCCAGCCATTGGAGTGCTTGCACATCACGTTTGGCATCGTTTGCCGCGCCAAACACCACCTTCTGGAACAAGTCCGGGCTGAGCAAGCCCGAACAGCTAAAGGTCAGCAAGACCCCGCCCGGGCGTAGCAGATGAAACGCCTGCAAGTTAATATCCTTGTAGGCACGAGTAGCACGCTCCAATTGGCTTTGGTTCTGCACAAATTTGGGTGGGTCTAGTACAATCACATCAAAACGGCGGGCGGCATCGCGCATTTTGCGTAAGTAACCCGGCACATCAGCGGCAATTAGGTCTTCTTCTGGGGCTGGGAAGTGGTTGAGTTGCAAGTTTTGCTTTGCCCAAGCCAGTGTGGGGGCGGCGCTGTCCACATTGATCACGCGCTTTGCCCCGCCAGCATAACTCGCCACCGCAAATGCTCCGCTATATGAATAGCAATTTAACACCGTCACTTCACTGCTCCCATTTTGGGCTAAGTCTTGCACCACCTGACGCAATATCTGCCGATTTTCACGCTGGTCCAAGTAGAAGCCAGTCTTGTGCCCACCTGCCACATCTACCACGAACCGCCATTGCGTGCCATCGGTATTGCGCTCAAAGACTTCGGTCAGGTCGAGTGGCATTTGCCCAGACAACAAACCGTTACTTTCCGGTAAGCCTTCTTTGCCACGCACATCTGCATCCGAGCGTTCGTACACGCTCTCAATGCCCGGCAAACTGGCAAGGGCGTGGGCAATCTCGCGCTTGTGAAAGTCGGCGGGAGCAGTTAGAAATTGCACCACAATCACTGCACCATAACGGTCAGCAATTACACCGGGCAATAGGTCAGATTCGGCGTTAAGCAGGCGGTAGGCATTGGTACGCAAGGCAAGCGAAGTTCGCAGGTCATAGGCACGGCGTACCCGGCTGGTAAAGAATGTCTCATTAATTTGTGTGCCGCGATGCCAGTCCCACACCCGTGCGCGTATCTGCGACAGGGGAGAATACCCCGCCACCGCCAAAAATTCCCCATCCGCGCTCCAAACTTCCACCGCTTCGCCCATTGCCGGTTTGCCCACCACCGATTTTACCGCTCCGGCAAAAACCCACGGGTGGCGGCGGAGCAAAGATTTTTCGCGAGCAGGGTGCAAGATGAGTTTGTTCATGTTGAAAAGTTTAAAAAAAAGTAATATTCGGCGGTTAGGCGCTACTGATAAGCCCGATTGCCACCAGCGCACAGCCAATGCCCCCCCATTGTACCAGCGAGACACGTTCCTTAAGTAAGAACTTGGAGAGTAAAACAGTCGAAGCGGGGTAGAGCGATGAAAGAATCACCGCAATATCTAAGCGCGTGGTTTGTTTGGCAAGCACAAACAACACATTGGCAGTCACGTCCAGCCCGCCCGCTAGCACGGCAAGCGGCTGAAGGTGCGGTTGGGGGATGGCTTGGCGATTCAGCGCCAGCAAGAGCAATGCCCCCAACACTGCCATTGCTCGCGCAACCAGCAAAGGCAAAAAGACTTTTTCGGTAGAAACTTGCGAGATACAGATGAAAAAGCCACCAAAGCCAACACCTGCAATGACAGCATAGCCCAGACCTTGCCAGTAATGGGCTTGCCCGGCGCTTTCGGTTTGCGAAACCAGCGCAATGCCGACCAATGCCAGCACAAACCCACCCAACTGCAATGGGGTGGGCAAGCCATTGAATAGGATACCGTACAACACTGGCAGGGCGGCACTGATAACGGCGGCAGTTGGGGCAACACTCGCCGAGTGCCCTTCGGACAAGCCGCGATACAATGCCATGATGCCCAGTGCGCCACACGTACCAGCCAGCGCAGAGAACAAAATTTCGCGCGGGGTGAGCGCTGGTTCACGCCAGACCAAAGCCACCAACACCAGCAAAAGCAAGCCACTGCTCGCCGAGACAGCCAAAACCTGAAAAGGGCTGGTTCTCTGTGTGGCGCGTCCGCCAACAAAGTCGCCTGCCCCCCAAACTGCCGCAGATGCTAGCGCGAGTAAATTTCCGAGCATGGTCATTAGCGAAAAATTCTAGTCAAAATACTACCCAAAATTTGTAGCGCCAAAATTGCCGCAACTGGGCTGAAGTCTAAGCCACCCATCGGTGGTATGATGCGGCGAAACGGCGCAAGAATGGGCTCAACAATCGTATGGATTGTCGCCACAAACGGGTTGCGGTAATCTTGCACAATAAAACTCAAGATTGAATTGATAATGATCAGTAGTACAAGAAGGTTGATAATGCCATTGATAATAGTTGCCATAAAATTGTCACCGTAAAAATAGATTATGCTTCATCTGCAAAAATTGCAGAGCCAACACGCACCAAAGTTGCGCCACACGCGATAGCGATTTCAAAATCATCACTCATCCCCATACTCAAATGTTGCCATGTGCCGGCAGGGAAGCGTCTCGCCAAATCATCGCGCAAACGTGCCAAACTGCCAAACACCGCTGAAATTGTAGCACGTTCCGCACCCAAAGGCGCCATGCACATCAGCCCCTGCACCTGCAATTGGGGAAAATCCAACAAGCGGGCGGTTTCATTCAAGAAAGGCTGGTAAACGCTGGGCGAGCTTTGCCAATCTTGCAAGGAGAAACCCCCTTTGCTGGCTTCTCCAGAGATATTACATTCTAACAAAATCGGCAACG
Organism: Anaerolineales bacterium UBA6668; assembly: GCA_002455215.1. GTDB lineage: Bacteria > Chloroflexota > Anaerolineae > Anaerolineales > UBA6668 > UBA6668. The sequence continues at coordinate 11,593 of DKKK01000155.1, forward strand.
GGGCTTGCGTTTGGTGGGCGCTGGCTAATTTTTCCCCCAACTCGAAGCGGTCGAGCGAATGGAGAAGCGCATAGTCGTTACCTGCGAAGTATTTCGCCTTACGGCTTTGCACGTGCCCAATAAAGTGCCACTGGATGGGACGCCCAGCCTGCTCAAAGGCACGGGCAGACTGAATGCGTTCATGTGCCGCAGGGAAGCGATTTTCGCCAAAATGTACCTGCTTGGTTTGCTCATACAAAGCCTGCACCTTCCACAGCGGCTGTCCTTTGGAAACAGCTACCAATTGTACCGTTTCTGTTTGGCGTTGGCTACGCTGACATGCCAGCAAAATTCGCTCTTGAATAGCGTGGTAATGGTCAAGGAAGGACATGGGAAGAGGGAGTGGGAAACGGGGTATGGGATAGGAGATACGGGATACGGGATATGGNNTATGGGATAGGAGATACGGGATAGGAGATATGGGATAGGAGACATGGAAAGCGGAGTTAATTCTCTTGATTTTTTAACTCCTTAATTTCTTAATTTTTTATCTCCCTTTTCCCTAGTTCAAAAGAACCGTACAAACCAGCGAGTTGCCCCAGTGCGGCGGGCACGACATATTGCTCGGTTTGTTCCAGTAAAGCAGGGTGTTGCACGTATTGATTGAGCGATTCAAGTAGTTTTTGGCGCACCATTGGGAAAAGTTGGCTTTGTTGCATCACGCCACTGCCTAAAATGATACGTTGCGGTGAGAATAAACACACAAAAGCGTGCAAAGCTTGCGCGATATAATACGCTTCCAAATCCCAAGCCGCATGGTCAGCGGGCATGGATTCGGCGGGAATACCCCAACGAGCGCGAATGGCAGGTCCACTAGCAAGCCCTTCTAAGCAGTTGCCATGAAAAGGACAGTGTCCGGCAAAGCCATCATCGGCGCGTGGCGCCAGCAGGAAATGCCCCATCTCGCTGTGCAGTAGCCCGTGCAAGAGTTGTCCATTCACCATTGCGCCGCCGCCAATACCAGTTCCTACCACCAAGTACAGCAAATCTTTTAGCCCCTGCCCAGCCCCCCATAGCGATTCTGCCAACACCGAAGCGTTGACATCCGTGTCAAAGCCTACCGGTACGCCCAGTTCTGCCTGAATCCGATTTGCCAATGGCGTGTTTGACCAGCCGGGCTTGGGTGTGCTGGTGATATATCCCCAAGTAGGCGAGTGANNTGAGCCGATCCCAACTGCTTTGACCGCGGGCTGGCTGGCAAAAAACGCCAAGACTGCCGGCATAGTCTCTGCGGGAGTAGTTTTGGGGATGCGGGTCTGCGCCACAATTTGGGGTTTGCCAGTTTCGTCAAATATGCCGACTGCACATACAAACTTGGTGCCACCGGCTTCAATTGCGCCAAAAAGAGAGTCCATACGATTTTCCTGTAAATGAATTGAGTGCCAATGTCCGCCACTCCTTTGCCAGTGCGTGCTGGGGTTGGTAGGCTTGCCAAACATCCGCAATCCATAAATGAGCAACTTGCATGGCTGGTTGCCCTTGTGCTACTGCCAAATACACATCGCAAACGGTGCGCGTGCCGACTGTGGCAAGTAGGGCTGGCTTGGTAAGCGACACCGTGCCATTTAGCCAACGTTGCACCGCCGCCAGTTGTTTTGGGTCATTAGCATATTCTACCCCAATATATAAACGCGTTAAATGAGCGGCATACGATTTTGCCGAAAAACAGTAACTATCCAAATGTTGCATACAAAACGCATCAAAAGACGGGGCGGGCAAGGGTTGAGCGTAATAGAGTTCATCCCACACGCTTTGGCAGGTGTGTCCAGCGGGTAGAGTGGCTTGGCAAGCGGGGCAAATCATTGAGCGCTTCCCTGCCGGTGCATCACCCACGCCACCCATAGAATCCACAGTAAGATAGAGCCAACTGCCAGCCATTCCATCAAAGCCAGCGTCCACACCATTGGGCGGGGTTGGGCTAATTTCTGGATAATTTCTGCCAATGGTGCTGTGCCTGTACTCGATTGGCTGAATCTCAGGACGAAGAGAAAACTCGCAAATGCCAGCCATGCCAGCCCACCGGGCAGAATCAATGACTTGGGCAGGTTATATTTGCCCCATACCAGCGCCGCGCTAAAGAGACTGATGAAAACCAAGCCCAGATTGAAGAAGCCCATCGCCCAAAAGATGTGGGGCTGTAGGTGATTCATTGGCACAAAACCGACCATCATACCAAAAACACTGAGCGCCACCCCGACCACGCCCAACAGCCCGCCGAGCCAGCCGCCCATTCGTTGCGTCAGCCCCAGCAAAAAAATCACAAAGCACACACTGCTGACCACCAAACACCCGTTAAACAGACCTGCCCACTGTGAAATACCCACTTCCCCTAATTCCGAGACGAAATGGTTTAGCGGTTGGTAGCGCTCGCCCAATTTGCCACGGTACACCATGCTCGTTAGCAAAATGCCGGTCAAAAGGATACCGATCCCCAACAGCCCAATCCGAGCGTAGTTATTTTGTAGTGTTTTTTTCATAGTACATTCGAAATAATTCAGATTTGCGCTTTTTTTCTTTAAGAAAAAACTCCTGTATGCGCCACCTTAATTATAGCCTTATATTTGACGCAGGTCAGATTTGCCCTTTTTTGTCTAAGGCGCACAGCCGTTGCAACCGTTGTGCTATAATCGAAAACGCCATAGAACAAGACCTGGTAAATGAATCTTGCTGAGCGATGAATGGTGAATGATGAAAATTGGAGTTATCAGCGTTGAGTGATCATTGTGAATGATACGTGTGATAAACCACAAGCATTGACTCCCACCTTCCCATAATTTCTTTAATTTTCTTAATCCTTAACTATTAACTTCTTTAACTTTTTTACTTTTTACTTCTTTCATGTCCGACTCCACCCCCATTCGTCAGCAATATCTTGAAATCAAGGCACAATACCCGTCTGCTATTTTATTCTTTCGCTTGGGAGACTTTTACGAAACATTTGACGCAGATGCCGAAATCACTGCTCGCGTGTTAGATATTGTACTCACCGGGCGCAACGTGGGCAAAGACCAGCGCGTGCCGATGGCAGGCATTCCTTACCACGCCCGCGACAACTATGTGTCCCGTCTGTTGGCACAAGGCTACCATGTGGCGATTTGCGAACAAATGGGAGATGAACCCATCAAGGGACTCGTGCCGCGTAAGGTAGTACGGGTGATGACCCCGGGCACGCTTGTCGAGCCGAATATGCTCTCGGCGGAGCGCAACAACTTCCTGGCGTCACTCGTATTGCAAGAAACGCCGCAAGCCCATTCCGCTGGGCTGGCGATAGTGGACATTACCACCGGACATTTTCAAGTCACCGAACTAAGCGCCAGTACCGCCCACCAGTTACAAGACACCCTACGTGCCGAGTTGGTACGCATTGCCCCCGCCGAACTGGTGACACCAGACGACACCCCACCTGCGCTGGAAAGCTCCGGCACATTTCGCACCCCAATTGCCCACTGGAAGGCGGGTGATTCCTTTGCTCGGCAAGCCCTGCTCAACCATTTTGGCGTTTCCAGCTTGGCGGGTTTTGGCATTGAAGGCAAACCGATGGCAATTCGCGCCGCCGGGCTGATTTTGCACTACCTAAACACTGCCCAACCCCAAGCACTGGCACTGCTCACCAGCCTGAGTTACTACACCACCAGCGGTTTTATGCAGTTGGACACTNNCCGCCGTAATTTAGAACTGACCGAAACCCTGCGTGGCGGGCAAAAAAACGGCAGTTTGCTAGGCTTACTCGATTGCACACAAACCCCTATGGGCGGAAGACTCCTGCGCCAGTGGGTTAGCCAGCCCTTGCTCGAAATTCCCGCTATCCAAACCCGCCTAGATGGTGTGCAAGCCGCTTTTGCCGATAGCCTGCTCCGCGCTGAAGTGCGTTCCGCCCTGAAGCCGCTGGGCGATTTGGAACGGCTCATCAACCGCGTCTTGGGGGGACATGCCAGCCCCGCCGATGTCGGGCAGATTCGCGCCGCATTGCAAGCGATTCCCACCCTGCAAGCGCGTTTTTCCCCTGCCGACTCATCCGAGCTAGCCCATACTGCCCGCCAGCTAAATTCGCACCCGCACTTGGTTAAGCTTCTACAAGCCGCATTGATTGGTGAGCCACCGGGAGCGTTGGAGCGCCCCGGCTTCATTTTGCCCAGTTTCAGCCCTGAACTGGAGGGTGTACTCGCCGCCAGCAAAGGCGCACGCGAGTGGATTGCCAATTTAGAAGGAATAGAACGAGAACGCAGTGGCATCCGCACGCTCAAAGTTGGCTTTAACAAAGTGTTTGGCTACTACATTGAAGTCAGCCGTGCCAAAGGCGAACAAGTGCCGAGCGACTACATCCGCAAACAAACACTGGTCAACGCCGAGCGCTTTATCACTCCCGAACTAAAAGAGTACGAAACATTGGTGCTGAACGCCGAAGAGCAGATTTTGGCGATAGAACAGCGCATTTTTGGCGAACTATGCCAACAAATTGTGTCTCACCGTACCAGTTTGCTCGAAACCGCTCGCCAGCTCGCCTTACTCGACGTGTATCTGGCGCTAGGCGAAACCGCCGCCCGCCACAACTTTATCCGCCCGCAATTGGTGGCGCAGGAACACCGCCAAATTTTGGATGGGCGACACCCAGTGGTGGAAGAACGCCTGCCCGCCGGTGTGCGCTACACCCCCAACGATTGCGCCTTTCAGCCGGGCGAGCGCGTGTGGGTCATCACCGGTCCCAACATGAGCGGCAAATCCACCCTACTGCGCCAAGTGGCGATCATCTGTCTCATGGCGCAAATCGGCTCGTTTGTCCCCGCTCGTTCTGCTACACTGGGCATGGTAGACCGCATCTTTACCCGCATTGGGGCGCAAGATGAGATTCACGCCGGACAAAGCACCTTCATGGTGGAAATGGTTGAAACCGCCAACATCCTGAATAATGCCACCGCGCACAGCCTGCTGATTCTCGATGAAATCGGGCGGGGCACTAGCACCTATGATGGGCTGTCGCTGGCATGGGCAATCATCGAGTACATCCACAACCACCCGCAATTACGCGCCAAAACTCTGTTTGCCACCCACTACCACGAACTAACCGACCTAGCCGAGCTATTGCCCGGTGTGAGAAACTACAATGTAGCCGTTTCAGAAGATGGCGAAGACGTAGTCTTTTTGCATAAAATTGTGGCAGGTGGGGCAGACCGTTCCTATGGCATTCACGTAGCCCGCTTGGCAGGCATTCCGCGTCCGGTGCTGGAGCGAGCAGGTGAGTTATTGCGCAAATTACAAGAGTCCAGCGGCAATATGGTGGTACGCCCGACCGCGCATCAGGCACAGCAAATGGCACTTTTCCCCGAAACCAACCCCTTGCTGGATGAACTGCGCCAACTAGACGTCAACACACTTTCCCCAATCGAAGCGCTCAACAAATTGTATGACTGGCAAAGGCGCTTTGGCAGATAATCACCAGCGCCGGGCTTGCACCCAATCCAACACCGCTTGCCGTTCAGCAGGCACAACACCATCCAACACTGCCGCATGGGCTTGCCACAGCACAGTTTTAAACTGCGGACCCGGATTCATACCCAATTGGCGCAAATCGTCACCGTTAATCGGGTTGGCTATCGTGCGCCATACGGAAAGGTAGGATTGTAGGGTGGGGTGTAGGGGTGCGAGTTCGGCAATCTGCAAGGCAAGTTCCAAACTGGCGAGCGGGAGGCTCCCCCACGCTTGCACCCACTCACTGGGGTGGGAAAAAGCCTGCCATTCCACCCGTCTTTCCAGCAACTGCCGTACCCCCCAGCAAGTATCGCGCACCGTCAGTGGCAAATTGAGCCGCTCTGCCACCGCTTTTTGTGCCACACTGGGCACTTGCCACAGCCAGCCCGCCAAGCCAAACTGTTGGGGCGCGATGATACCCGCTGGCAAAATTTGCGCCAATGCCGGGTGGATAGCCGCGCTCAATCGGCTGGTCGCTAGCAGGGCAAATCCGGCTAGTGCGTTTTTTTCCGCACTCAGCAAGTCTAGCTCATGGCGGATGCGGTCAGCCGTGAGTTGCGCCACTACTGGCAAAGCGTCTGGCCAGGCTTGCTCGGTTTCTGGCGAAAAATCAAAACCGAGCCGCGTAGCAAAGCGCACCCCGCGCAACATGCGCGTTGGATCATCCTGAAACGACTGCGGGTGCAAAATGCGCAACACACCCGCTTGCAAGTCTTGCCAGCCATGCAGGGGGTCTAGCAAATCGCCGTAGTGGGCAACTGCGTGGTACAGCACAATCGCCATCGCGTTGACAGTAAAATCGCGGCGCACAAAATCTTGCAAAATGTTGGCGGGTTCTACAATGGGCAGGCTAGCGGGCTGTGGATAGCGCTCCGTGCGCGACATGGCAAAATCCAAGTGGGTGAGTGTGCTACTCGCCTGCAAGTGGGTGGGTAGCTCCCACTGTGCCGTGCCAAAGCGCGGATGGATACGCCAATGCCCACCGACCTTGCTTGTCAAATCTCGCACCAGTTGGGCGCTGTCTCCTTCCACAATCAGGTCAAAATCTAGGGCAGAAACCACTTCGCCGCGCAATTGGGTAAGCAGTAAATCACGCACAAAACCGCCCACCAAATACAATGGCAGATTTCCTTCCGCACTGACTTGCTGTACAATTGAGAGCAGTGCAAGTTTGCCCGCTGGCAAGCGTGTGGCAATTAGGTTTTGTAAGTTCATCAGATTTGGGTAAATTTGCAGATTGTAGACTCGGTTTGCTTAATTCTGCCGACAATACCATTATAAATCCGTAAAATTTTGTATGCAATCCCTGCATACCGCACTTTTGGCATACCCATAACTAGAAATGGCAAAAATCATTTTATTTAATAAGCCTTATTTGGTTCTCACCCAATTTACCGACCCGCAAGGCAGGACAACGCTGGCGGATTACCTGCCCATGCCAGAGCTGGTGACTGCCGGACGGCTAGATTACGACAGTGAAGGGTTGTTGGTGCTGACAGATGATGGCAGAATGGTGCAACGCATCATCCAGCCGCGCTACAAAATGCCCAAAACCTATTGGGTGCAGGTGGAGGGACTTCCCACCCCAGCCGCCTTACGACAACTTGAGCAAGGCATCCAACTCAATGATGGTATGACCTTGCCCGCCAAAGCTCGCTTGCTAGAGTCGCCACCCACACTGTGGGAGCGCACGCCACCCATTCGCTTTCGCAAGTCCATCCCAGATACATGGATTGAACTCACCATCCGCGAAGGACGTAATCGTCAAGTGCGGCGCATGACTGCGGCAGTAGGCTACCCCACCTTGCGGCTGGTACGGGTGCAGGTGGGGCAGTGGAAGCTAGAAGGGCTGAAACCCGGCGAGTGGCGGGAATTGCAGGTCAATTAGCGGGTGCTGGTTTTTTCTAGCCAAGCGGCGCCGTACAGTAGCGCTAGCGCTCCCAGCGTGGCAGGCACAATGTACAGGTTGCCCATTGCCAGCCAACCCCAGCCTAATTGAACCCCAGCCCAGTGACCCAGCCAAAAGCCCACCCAACTGGCTAGGATAAAACCGAACAAGCCGCGCAGGCTTTTTCCCCAAAGTGCGTGCGCCACGCCAGCATACAGGGTAGCGAGTAGCCCACCAATCAATAGCAACGGTAAAATCATGGCGTAATAATGCCTCCGGCAATGCAGTTTTGTTCATCATAAACCACCGCCGCTTGCCCGCTGGTGATACCGCTTAGGGGCGCATCTAGCAGGGCGGTAAACCCGCTGGTGCCGGTTGGCACGATGCTGGCAGGCACTGGCTGTGCTTTGTAACGGATTTGCACCCACGCACGAAACGGCGCAGGCGGCGTTTCGCCACTGACCCAATTCACCCGCTCTGCTCGTAGTTCACTGCGCTCAAGCTCGTTTTGTGCGCCGACAATCAGCGTGTTGTTCTCGGCAGATTTGTCTATCACGTAGAGCGGGATTTCTGCGGCAACCCGAATGCCCTTGCGCTGACCAATGGTGTACTCTGCCAACCCATTGTGTGTTCCCCGCACCTTGCCGCTGGTATCCACAATTTTGCCCGGTGTTACACTTTCGGGGGCGTGCTGGTGTAAAAAGCGGCGGTAGTTGCCGTCTGCCAAAAAGCACAAATCTTGGCTGTCTTTGCGCTCGCTGGTGGGCAGTTCAAACTTGCGGGCGAGTTCGCGCACTTGCGGCTTGGTAAATTCGCCCACTGGAAAGAGCGCGTGTTGTAGTTGGGTTTGCCCCATCACACTCAGCACATACGATTGGTCTTTGGCGGCATCCATCCCCCGCCACAATTGGTACTTGCCATCCACCAGCCGTATCCGCGCATAATGACCCGTTGCAAGGTGGGTAGCGCCGAGTTCTAGGGCTTTCTTTAGCAGAAAATCCCAACGAATGTGGCGATTGCACTCCATGCAGGGGTTGGGTGTGACTCCGTGGGTATAGCCTTGAATGAAGAATTCGACAATTTTTTGGCGAAAGACTTCGCGCGTGTCAATCACATAGAACGGGATGTCGAATTGGGCGGCGATACAACGCGCCAAGCCCATCGCATCCGGTGTGCAACAGCGGTTATCGCTGGCAGAAAAACCGGGTTGCGGCGCTTCGCTCCACAATCGCATCATCAGCCCTATCACTTCATAGCCCTGCTCACGTAGCAAAGCGGCGGCGACTGAGCTATCTACCCCGCCGGACATGGCAACAACCACCCGTGCGGATTTTGGCGGTACAGGAGCAAACGGTATCATGCCGTTAGTATAGCGGGTGAACTCGCTTAGGGCAAGGGTGATAACACAGCGAAGGGCTGAGATTTGGGGTCGGCAAAAAAGCCTTCGGGCAAGGGAATCAACTGTGCATTCCCGCCCTGATACAGACTTCCGGACGCAATGGTATAAAGTTGAATGGCGTTTTGGCTATCCGTTATATTTTGCCAAGCAAAAATTGCCATGCTACCCTCGGAATTCCAATGCAAGTCTCGATAACAGCAAGTTTGTGTGCCTAGCGGTTCGGCTTGGCGTGCCTCCCCTTTTTCTCTGGCGTTGTATAGCCACAAATCACCGAAGCCGTTGTTGCGTAAACTATCTGTGAAACTAAACAAATCCACACCATCCCACCCAAAAGAACCTAAGGTAAGCTGAGTCTTGTAGCGCGGTAGGGTAAAGCGGGTTCCCGGAAATTCATCGGTATTGTCGGGGTTAAAGATTCCGCACTCAACTTTAATCAATTGCACCACTTCGCTGGTGGTTAGTTCTTGACTGTTGCCACGTTGGATAGTCCACGGAATATCAGCCAAAAGCGCCACCCGTTTTGCATCGTTTGCCCAGCGCACCTCGTGTGGCGGGCTGTGCAGATAGCGAAAACAATTTGCCAATGCTTGTAAATCTTTGGCACGTTGAACCTTTGCCATTTGCTCCGCTTGCCATTCTCCCACATACAGCGTGTCGTCTGCACTAATGGCGAAATACTTGCCATCTGGTGAGCGTTCAAATCCTTCTACTACAGTAGAAGTGTTCAAACAGCCCAATTCGACTGTAGTTTTGTCCACAATATCCATTTGATGAAAACACAACCCGGCAATAAACGTCAGGGTACGCTGGTCAAACCAGCGCAAACTGGACTTTTTCACGCGGTCTGTAGTCAGTTGGGTCAGTTCGCTCCCATCCAAGTTGACGACCCAAATTTCGTTGTCTTTGAAAAAAGCCGCTTTGGGAGAAGACAAATACAGGTTGATAGCGTTTTCGGCGGTGGCAGTTTGGGCAACCGCAGTTTGGGCGACTGCGACTGCAGTTTCAGTGCCGGAGACAGCGGTCGCTTCGTTGGCTTGTGCCGCAAGTGTGATACCGGCAACAACCGTTTGAGTTTTTCCGAAAATAAAATCTTGGGTGGCTTGCGCTTGTAGGGTTTGCTCTGCCGCAAGGCTAGCCGTCTGGACAATCGCCGACTGTGTCGCTTGTTGAATGGCAAAATCGGCAGTGGCAGTTTGTCCTTGCACAAATACTTGAGTGTTAGCCAAAGCCGTTTCGGTCTGTCCGGCGAGCAAAACTGTTTGGGCGGTGGCAGTTTCGTTACTGGCTTGGGCGAGTTTGACTGCCTGCACTCGTTGTTGTTCTTTGTCATATTCTGTGTAACCCCAATAGCCTCCAGCACCCAACCCAATCACAAGCAAAATCAACAAGGGGGTAAGCCAAACCCAGCGAGACGGCTTTGGTTTGGATGGCGGGGCTTGTACTGCCGGAGTAGGGGCTGGTTGGGGTTGTGCAATGGGAGGGGAAGTGCGGGCTGGCAAGACGGGCGCAGTTGGACGAGCTTCAATCAGAGTGGGCAGAATATCGGCAGACTCCAACAATGTCCGGTCCTCGTGTAAGTTCACAGAGCGAGTTCCATGCCATGCCGTCTCAAGCGCATTGGCAAATGCCACAGCACTGGCATAGCGGTCTGTGGGTTGCTTCGCCATCGCCTTTTCCAATACTGATTGTATGGCTGGGGGTAGGCTTGAAACATATTCCAGAATGTTAGGCACAGGTTCGGAGGTGTGTTTGAAAGCAATATCCAAATCGCTATCCCCATCAAAAACCGGTTTACCGCTTAATAATTGAAAAACGATTGCCCCAAGACTGTAAATATCACTGGCAGGACCAATATCTTTTCTGCCCCGCACTTGTTCGGGGCTCATGTAATTGGGAGTGCCAATCATCATACCGGTGCGGGTTTGACCATCAGTCTTGTCTAGCAATTTAGCAATGCCAAAATCATTGATATATGGCACATTGTTGGCATCGAATAAAATATTGCTGGGTTTTAAATCACGGTGCAGAATGTGGTTCTGGTGAGCGTAATCAACGGCGGGAGCAATTTGATTCATCAATTTGCACACTTCAGCCAAACTCAAGCTCCCCTCTCGGGCAATGCGTTCGGTCAGCGTCTCCTTTAGCAAGGGCAAAACCAAGTAGTAACTGCCGTTACTTTCGCCAATGTCGTGAATGGCGATGATGCCAGGGTGGTGCAAGCCAGCTAGCATTTGAGCTTCTTGTAGAAATCGCTCACTGAATTGTGGGTTGTTACTTAGTTCGGGGTGAATAATTTTAATGGCAACATTGCGCCCCAAAAGTGTGTCTCGCGCTTGATAGACTGCCGCCATACCGCCCCTACCCAATTGCCTGATAATTTCATACCGTCCGATTTTTTGTTGCACCATTATTACTGACTCCATAACCAATTTCAATACAACTTAAAATATCCACAGAAACTGGCTGATACTATCATTTTATCATGCGACCCTGCAGAATATCGAAAAGTGCAACCCGAAACCACCGTTTTCCCTACGATTTGCATCGGGGTACTATAGTATTATCGCAATTTTCACAATTTGTTGTATGATAACTGTATCAGATAGCCCATTAACCTGATATGCCACCTATAGACCCAACCCGCATCCGTAACCAAGCCAATCAATTAGTTGGACTCATTGGCAATCCAGAACAGTTTGTTCGTTCTGCCCACCTGATATTGGAAGCCTACACCGATTATGCCTTTCGCCAAAGCGAGATTGTGGCACAGCGTGCGCCATTTAAAGGACACAATACCCCCAAACCGGTCTTACGCCAAATTTTAAACACGCTACGATTACCTATCCAGCAACACCCACACCTGGGTTTTGCGTTGGCTTGTCGCTTGTGGCAGGTAAATAGCCATGAAGAACGCTGGCTGGCAGGTGAACTGCTGGCATTGTGTGTGCCGGCAAGCCCATTCGTGGTGCAAGAGCAAATTGAAAACTGGTTGCCATCGCTGGAAAATGCGACAATGGCAGATGCGCTGGGGCTTTCGGCAGGCACTGCCTTGCTTAGGGTCAACCCGCGCGAATTTTTGGGCGTAACTCGCACTTGGTTGCAGTCACGTTCTCGCTGGGTACGACGCTTTGCATTGGCAAGTTTGATGGGATTGATCCAACAGCGCTTATTCAACGACCCTAGCGCCATCTTTGACCTGATTCGCAGTCAAATGTCAGAAAACGATGCCGAGATTCGCGCGGCATTGGCGGCTTTGTTGCGCGAGATGGCGGCAAATACCCCCAATGAAGTCGCGCGTTTTCTGCGCGAGTGGGCAATTGGTATGGACCGCTATGCTCATTTAGTGGTTAGGCAAGTACTCGATGCCTTTGATACCGCCACGCGCACCGAGTTGCTGACGCTCATGCGTAGCAATCAACCCTTTTCCTACATCCAGTAAAAATAATAATTTAACACGGTTTATATTCGGCGCACGCGCCGAGTATTGAATTTCCGCCTTTTTTAGAAAAAGAGTAACTGCTCAGCCTTATTTGGCAAAACCGACAGTCTGGCGAGGCTGGATGCGTATCCATAATGCTCAAGTGCGGATGA
>DKKK01000069.1 GCA_002455215.1 Anaerolineales bacterium UBA6668
AAAAAGAAAAATCCGCAATCTGTGACTGTGCCGAGTATAGCAAAAAATCTGTACCCTCTATGTCGAGATTTGCCTGTCCTTCGTTACCGACCTGAAATTTTTCCGAAACTTTGAACCGCACCCTTACTTTCTCTTGTTCTTGCGCTGATTTGAATTTTGTTAGATAATCATTTTGACGTAACCGTATTCTCGACAACCACACTGGTTTGCCGAATCGTGCAAAAAGCACATGTTGTTTTGAAACAGGAGAGTAAAAAAAATGAAACGACTATTCCCGATTTTGCTAGTTGTCATGGCACTAACTGCCGCCGTGTTGGCATGTAGTGCTGGTGGGCCGCCAACGGTGACCAAAGTAGAAATGTGCGAAGATGTGGTTGACAATTCCGAATGTGTCAATCCCACCACGACCATTAGCTCTAGCCAAGACCCCTTACACGCTTTGGTATCTATCTCGAACTTCACAGCAGAAAACCAATTGCAAGCCAAATGGTACGCCGTGGACGCAGTAGATGCGGCAGGCACCCCCTATACCGATGAAGAAATCACAGTGACTGACCACACACCGGGCGAAGGCAGTGGCACGATTGATTTCACCCTTGAATACGGCGATATTTGGCCCACTGGCTCCTATAAAGTAGAGATTTACCTAGACGGCACGCTTACTCAAACCGCCGAATTTGAGATTGTGCCATAAAGTTTTTCTGACAACAAGCGTTACCAAACGGAACAGTTGCACACTCAACAAGGTCACAAATGATTCTTCCCTTTCTTGTAAGGGAAGAATGCGTAGCTCTTAAGCCTGCTGAGTTGTCGCCCTAGCTGTTCCGTTTTGTATTTATTTTCTTGCACAGTAGGGGTATAATGACCGCGCTATGAAAACCAATCGCCACCTTATCCCCTTTATCGCCATCGGTTGGCTCATCTTGCTGTCGGCTTGCCAAGCAAAAGCAGACCCCACGCCAGATACCAGCTCTGAACCTACAGCAGAAGTAAACCTAACGACTGCCCCCCAGAATATCATTAAGGATGCTATCTTTGATGTCGAAACTTTTTCATCGGGCTTGGTATTCCCGCTTGACCTTGCTTTTGCTCAGGATGGCACTTTTTTTGTGGCAGAGAAAAACGGAACCGTGCGCATCATTGATAAATCTGGCAACGCATCTGCTCCCGTCATTCAATTGACAAACATTGATATTTCCGGCGAGCGTGGCTTGCTGGGCATGGCTGTAGACCCCCACTACGAAGAAAACGGCTATATTTGGGTCTTCTACACACGTAAGGACGCATTGATTAACCGTATCTCACGCTTTACTGTAAAAAATGGCACTGGGGAAGACGAGCAAATTGCTTTTGAATTTCCGATTGCTTTTGAAGGTTCTACTATTTTGAATGGCGGTGGTTTGGAATTTGGACCGGACGGCTACTTGTACATTGGAGCAGGCTCTACCAACAATTTTTATGCCGCCAATGACCCCAATTCGCCCAATGCCCGTATCCACCGTGTTGATGTTTCCAGTTTGCCCGCCAAACCCGCGCCGGATAATCCGGATCCCAACAGCACAGTTATTGCCAGCGGTTTGCGCAACATCTTCGACTTAGATTTCCAACCCGTCACTGGGCGTTTGTACGCTTCTGAAAATGGCGGCGACTGTGATGACGAAATTGACTGGATTGAATTGGGTGGCAACTATGGCTGGCGCACTGACCCGCTCTGCGAAGACAACAACTTGCCAGCAGATTATCCTTACAAGCGCCCCTTACTTTACTTTACCCCCACCATCAGCCCAACCGGCATCATGTTCTATGAAGGCGATATTTTCCCCGAATGGCAACACAATTTGTTCTATTGTAGCTGGCATGTGGGCAAGTTGATTCGCCTAGAAATGGGCACAGACCCCTTGACAATTGTACGTGCAGAGCGGATTGAAACAGGTACGGATAAACCCTGTTTGATTGATGCGGAAAGCGGTACGGACGGTTATATTTATTACACTGACGTGACTAACATTTATCGCATTGTCCGCGCAAAAAACCAATAAGGTTCATGCACTACTCGGAAAGGAAGATATAAAGGTTTTTTATTTATCTATCTTCGCCACAAAGCGGGTTGCAATAAACCTGCTTTGTGGTTTAATGTGAGAATGTTCCGCGCTCTTATGGCTATTCTCAGTCCGCATAAAAATCGCACTTTTACCCTTACGGAAAAAAGCGCAACGCCAGATTCGCCACGTATGCAGAATATCAAGCTTGCCGGGTATCATCTAAAGCTTCCAGCCTTCTTGTTCTCACCCGCCTTTGCCTTACTGGTATTGTATCTCTGTTGGCTGGCAGTCAGTTGCCCTTCCTTATTGACGTACCCCGTCCCACATAGCGATGAAGCGTGGTTCGGCTCAACTGGTGTAAGTATGCTCCAAAGTGGGCAAAATGAAGTGCTTATCTTTGGGGATACAAGCGGGCTTTACCGCAGTCAAACTGTTTGGCATTTGTTTGCGGTATTGATGGGTGGATGGTTTCGCCTGTGGGGTGTTGGCTTTTTGCAGGCACGTTTGCTAAGCCTAACGGGAGCGGCATTGTGTGGTTTACTCGTGTATTGGTTTGCCAGTTTGCATTTTTCGCGTATTGGCGCTTGGCTTGCCACCGCGTTGTACCTGTTTTCATTGCGTATCCTATATACCAGCCACATGCTTCGCCCGGATGCTTGGGTGCAAATGTTAGGGTTTTCGACCTGGCTCGGGTATTTTCTCTGGCACAAACACCCCCGCATTTGGAAAGCGATCTTGCTGGGCTTTTTGTGTACAGCCATTATAGATTTATCGCCCATTGTGGTGTACTTTTCAGCAACGGCGGGTTTGTGGGCATTTGGCGAGAGTTGTTGGCGCAAAAAGTGGGGGCAAGCGGTTGCATTGGTGGGTGGGGCAATGCTTGGGCTGGGCTATTATTACATTGCCCAGATTTTACCCAATGCCAATGCTAGTTCCGAAATCGGTTCTGTTTTCTCTGCCTTCTCAGATGCCAATGCGTTTTCTTTTCTCACGAAGGGTTTCTGGCGCTACCTAAAAGAAGACCTGTTTGGTATTGTTTTTCTCACTGGCTTGTGGAAACACTCGCGAGTTGCCCCTATCGAAACCCTTTTCTGGCTGGCAGGCTTATGCACTGCTATTTTCCGCCGCAAACACCTAGATTGGTTTTTGCTCAGCGCAGGCGGAATCTTGTGGCTAGGATTCTTGCTCCCGTATAAAGGGCTACACCATCTAACTGAGTTCGTGCCGTGGTTTAGTTTGCTCAGTGTGGGCTTTGCCACTTGCCTAGCCGACACACTTGCCCAGCATTGGAAAAAACCGCAATGGCGGAATATCCTGCCCATTGGTTTGCTTTCCCCGCTTTTGTTTGCGTCTATTGTTGGGATGGCTCTGCTAGGGCAACGCAGTGCGCCCATCCGTTATGAGCGTGCCGCGGCAGAGATACGAGCGCTTTTGCCCGACCACCCCACCATCCTTGCAGAAGGTAGTTGGTATTGGTGGTTTCACGAAACGCCATTCACCACCGATGAGTATATTCGTTTGGTGCAAGACGGGTTTCCCGAACTTTCTGCACGCCAAGCATTAGAACGAGTCTTGCGCGACAGACAAATCAACACGCTTTTAGTAGATGAGCATTTTTCATTTCACCTGATCCCAGCGAACCAAAATCTACAAGACGAAATTGAGACGTATGTCGCCAACCATTGCACTCTGGCTGGGCAAGTTACCTTTCCTGGTTATGGAGTTGAGCATGGCGGACCCTTCGACAAAACCACCCGCGTCTATCACTGCTCCCCCCTGCCCCAAACCCCATGAGCGCGTTCACCCTTTCCATTGTCATTCCCGCCTACAATAGCGAAAAAAGTTTGCCCACATTGCTAGCTAGGCTAACCCAGGCATTGGACAATTATTCCCAAGCATATGAAGTGATTCTGGTCAATGATGGAAGCCGCGACAACACTTGGCAGGTGATTCGCACATTGGCAGAACAATACCCCACCGTACGCGGTTTAGATATGATGCGCAATTTCGGACAACACAATGCGCTCTTAGCGGGCATCCGTTCTGCGCGATATGATGTGGTGGTAACAATGGATGATGACCTGCAAAACCCACCGGAAGAAATTTCGTTATTATTACAAAAACTGGCTGAAGGCT
Organism: Anaerolineales bacterium UBA6668; assembly: GCA_002455215.1. Lineage (GTDB taxonomy): Bacteria > Chloroflexota > Anaerolineae > Anaerolineales > UBA6668 > UBA6668. The sequence goes on from DKKK01000069.1 coordinate 4,179, forward strand.
ATGACGTGGTGTACGGCGCACGAGAAATGGAACAGCATGGCTTGTGGCGCAATCTGGCTTCGCAAGTGACAAAGCTCGCTCTAAAAAGCGCAATGGGGGTGGATATTGCCCGCCAAGTGAGTGCTTACCGCGCGTTTCGTACCCACTTACGCCAAGCATTTGAAACTTACCGCGGTCCCAATGTGTCTATTGATGTTTTGCTCACTTGGGCAACCACACGCTTTGGGGCTGTAACGGTCCGCCACGAAGCACGCACCGTTGGCACTTCAAATTATACCTTTCGCAAATTGTTCACCCATGCCATGAATATGATGACGGGTTTTAGTGTTTTACCCTTGCAATTTGCTAGCTGGGTAGGCATTAGCTTTGCATTTTTTGGCGGGTTGGTGTTGGTTTATGTAGTTGGACGATACCTAATTCAAGGGGTGAGCGTGCAAGGATTTGCCTTTTTGGCATCAACCATCGCCATTTTTTCTGGGGCACAACTTTTGGCGCTCGGTATCATTGGGGAGTACTTAGCGCGAATGCACTTTCGCATGATGGAGCGCCCCACCTACGTGATTCGAGAGACTACATTCAAGTCTGTATAATTTTCCGCTTGCCTGCTTCCCTGTCTGTGCGTAAGAATTTCGATATGAATATTCCCGAATTAAATGTGTTGGTACTAGGTGTAGGGGGCAATGTGAGTCAAGGCATCCTGAAAGCGCTTGCCCTTGCCAAACTACCCTGCCGGGTGGTAGGAGCGTGCGTTAGCCCGCAATCTGCCGGGTTATATCTGGTTCCCAAAGCCTATATTTCCCCATTTGCAAATGACCCCAACTTTTTGGACTGGCTGATTCGCATCTGCCACGCGGAACGGATTCATGCCATATTGTCAGGCACCGAACAGGTGTTGAGTGTCTTGGCGGAGAACTCTGCGGTGATTCAAGCTGAATGTGGCGCTTTGCCGATTGTCAGCCCCCCTGAAATTTTGCGCATTGGTAATGACAAACTGGCAACCTGCGATTGGCTGGCGCAAAATGGCTTCAATTATCCGCAATATGCACTGGGTATTGACACAAACAGTTTACAAGCGCTGGTGAAGCAGGTCGGCTTCCCGCTGATTGCCAAGCCACGTTTTGGTAAGGGGTCACAAGGCATTTTTCACATTGAACAGATGGCTGACCTAGAAAAAGTGTCAGCTATGCCGGATTATTTGGTGCAGGAGTATCTGCCAGATGCTGAACATGAATATACATCTGGGTGTTTTAGCGACCGTTTTGGGCAAGTACGCGGTATCATTACTTTTCGGCGCGAATTACATGCCGGAACCAGTGTGTATGCCGAAGCGGGCGCGTACCCGCCCGTTCATGCCGAAGCGCTACGCATTGCCCAAGCCTTGCGCCCACTCGGTCCTTGCAATGTGCAGAGCCGCTTGCATCAGGGCAAAGCAGTATGCTTTGAAATTAATCTGCGTTTTTCAGGAACAACCCCAGCCCGTGCCCATTTTGGCTTTAACGATGTAGAATTGGCACTACGCCACTATGTATTGGGTGAACCTGCAAGCGATTTGCCGGTTATCACCCGTGGCAAATTCGCCCGCTACTGGAACGAAGTGTATTTTTAACCCACTGGCTTAATCAATACTTCACCACCTATATTCGACACGCGCCGAATATAGCCCACTGCCCCTTCATTTATGTACGACATTCCCTTTAACAAACCCTATTTTACCGGCATTGAACCACACTATATCGAGCAAGCGATTGCCAGTGGTTGGATTTCGGGGGATGGTGCTTTTACCAAAAAATGTCATGCTTTGTTGGAAAGTTGGCTAGGCGTGCCGAAGGCATTGCTAACCACTTCCTGCACCCATGCGCTCGAAATGGCGGCATTGTTGGTAGATGTCCAACCCGGCGATGAAGTGATTGTGCCATCTTTTACCTTTGTTTCCACTGTAAACGCCTTTGCATTACGTGGCGCAAAAATTGTCTTTGCAGATATCCGACCCGACACACTCAACTTAGATGAAGTACAACTCGAAAGCCTAATCACTCCGCGCACCAAGGCGATTGTGCCGGTTCACTATGCTGGCGTGGGATGTGAAATGACCCGTATTCTAGAGCTTGCCCAACCGCGTGGCGTTGCGGTCATTGAAGACAATGCGCACGGTCTGCTCGGCAAATACAAGGGGCAGTATTTGGGTACATTTGGCTGTTTGGCAACTCAAAGCTTCCATGAAACCAAAAATTTTACTTGTGGTGAAGGGGGCGCACTGCTGATTAATGACCCCAATTATATTGAGTCTGCCGAAATTATCCGTGAAAAAGGCACCAATCGTAGCCGCTTCTTTCGCGGACAAGTGGATAAATATACGTGGGTAGGACTCGGCTCCAGCTATTTACCTTCGGAAGTGTTGGCGGCATTTTTATATGCTCAACTGGAGGCGCACCAGCAAATTCAAACGAAAAGGCACACGCTTTGGGAACGTTATGCCGAGTACTTGCCGGCATGGGCAGAAGCACAGGGCGCTCGCCTGCCGATTGTCCCCGAACACTGCGAACAGCCTTACCACATGTTTTACCTGCTCTTGCCTAGCTTATCTGCTCGCACACATTTCATCAACACGCTAAAGGCACAGAGTATTCTAAGCGTTTTTCATTATTTGCCTTTAAATGCTTCTCCGATGGGGCAAACTTTTGGCGCAAAGCTCGGCGACTGTCCTGTAACTGAAGACATCAGTGACCGTTTGGTACGTCTGCCTTTTTACAACGACTTGCAAGAAAACGAGCAACTGCGCGTAATTGATGCCATTCAACGTATTCAACTCTAACTTATGCACAATACCCATGTGATTTTATTACTGCTTACGGCTATTTTGCTATGGTGCTGTAGTGCTGTCGGTCTTGCGATTGCACTCTCGCTTCCTTTTGCACAACAACCAGCCTCAGCCGCTTTGCGACCTGCCGCAATCACTACCGCCCCTGTCATTCCTGCTACTAACCCACACTGGCAGTGGCGTGCCCTTGCCGCTCAGTTTAAACAGCCGCTAGCGTTTACCCAACAGGGTGAGTTCTTTTACATCGCCGAACAAAGTGGGCGAATTTGGCAAATGACCGATTGGGGTCAAGTACGCAATGAGCCTACTTTAGATATCTCTGCACAGGTCAGCACTGCCAATGAGCAAGGTTTGCTGGGGTTTGCCTTTCACCCCAACTTTGACGAAAACCACTGGTTGTTTGTCCACAGCACCAACCTACAGGGTGACACATTGCTGACGCGTTATTCCGTACAAAACGGAATTGCTCAGGACGAAACTTTTATCTTACAAGTCCACCAACCCTACAGCAACCACAATGGCGGTATGGTGACTTTTGGCGCAGATGGACTGCTCTATCTGGGCTTGGGAGATGGGGGCTTTTATGGCGACCCGGATGCAAACGGGCAAAACAACGGGCAGTTACTCGGCAAGATCCTGCGCCTTGATGTTACCAGCGACCCGCCTTACACCATTCCCGCCGACAACCCCTTTGCTCAAGGGGGCGGTGCGCCCGAAATCTGGCTCACTGGCTTACGCAACCCGTGGCGTTTCAGTTTTGACCGTGCCACAGGCGATTTGTGGGTGGGCGATGTGGGGCAAAACGCTTGGGAAGAAGTAAATTTCGTGCCAGCGAGTCAAAGGGGTGGTGGCAACTTTGGCTGGAATATTCTTGAAGGAACTCACTGTTACTCGGCAGAATCTTGCTCTACGGATGGGTTTATCCCGCCTGTGTGGACGTATGGGCGTGAAGGGGGCAATTGCTCAGTGATTGGCGGCTATGTCTATCGGGGTGAAATTTCTGAGTTACAGGGGCGTTATTTTTTTGGGGATTATTGTTCGGGCAAAGTTTGGACACTGCAACAAGACACCCGTGGTGTTTGGCAAAGCGAAATTTTCGCAGAAACAGGGTTACGCATCACATCCTTTGCCGAAGACACGGCGGGTAATTTATACCTTATCAGCCGTACCGGGTGGATTTACCGATTAACCACGGCTCAATAACCCCGCCACCTTTTTATGCCTTTACAAACCATCTTTCCGTGGCTTCAACTCAATCGTAATTTGCGCCGCCTGGCCTTTGCCTTGTTGCTGTGGGCGCTGGGAGACGGTTTGTTCTATGGCTTTATCTCCTTGCAAGCAGAACGGCTTGGCGCAAATGAAGTGCAGGTGGGCAATTTACTGGCATTTTATGCACTCACCCAAGCATTGGTTGTTTTACCCAGCGGGATAGCGGCAGACCGTTTTGACCTTAAAAAGATGATGATGATGGCTTGGTGGGTAGGGGTGCTGGGCGTGGTGTTGATGGCAAGTGCGAGCATCAACATATTTACGCTGGGATTGGGCATTTTTGGCATCTCCTTTATGTTTTCCCCACCTACTAGCCGCTATATCACCATGCAACGCGAGGGATTAACCACCCAGCGTGCCTTCTCATTGGTCTATTCCGCTTTCACGGCGGGCATGACAGTATCGCCGTGGATTGGTGGCTGGATCGCACAACGTTACGGCTTGCGCACCAACTTTTGGGTTGCCATTGTCCTGCTGGCGCTCTCGGCACTGACCGTTGGCACACTGCAAACCGTGCCCAAAGACCCTAACGCCGAAAAACCGCACTGGGCAGATTTTTGGTCATTGCTCCAACAAAAACAATTCGTGCGGTATCTGCTGGTAATGTTTATCAGCATGGTGATTTTTCACGTGGGCATGGCACTCAGCCCCAATTACTTGCAAACCCGTTGGCACATTGACGACTTAACTTATGGCTTGTTTGGTTCGATTATGGCACTGGGTGGGATGTTGCTCCATCTATTTTTAGGTAATTTTCCCCCACGCCGGATGGTTTCCGGTTTGCTTATCATGGCGGCGGTGTATTGTATCCTGCTGTTGTGGAGCGGCAATCCCTATTCACTCGCTATTGCCTACTTTTTTCGCTCCGGCTACATTATTATTCGCGATTACCTAGATGCCCTAACCAGCCGCATTGCCCCAACCCACCAAATCGGGAGTGCCTTTGCCACCGGGCTAATCGCCTACCTGGTTGCCATGATGCTGGCAAATGCGCTCGCCGGGCGATTGTATGCTTACAATATTAATCTGCCATTCTGGGTCAGTTTGGTAGGATTGCCAATGGTTGCCATACTCACATGGCAGTACCTGCCTAGAACAAAAGACTAAAATTTCTGGTTGCAGACCGTAAGAAACACCTAGCAAACCCAAAGATTCACCTAATAGTACACAAAACAGCAAATAGTATCCTTTGAGTTGCGCAATTTTGGAGTCTTAGTATACTAAAAGGATAATCATCTGTTCGGCACGCATGAAAACTGCACTTTTCGCTTAAACCCACGCCGAATATCGTTTGTGGTTTGCTAGAGGCATCTTTCTAATTTCCAACGCCAATGAGTAATTCCGCCAAAACTGCTGAAAAATCCTTCTTTGCTCGTAACGCACCGCTTTTTCGGCGGTTTTTGGTTTCTTTTATCCTGCTGATTGGATTAATGGTCGTCTGGGAAGGATTGAAGTGGTTTGCCGGAGATCCGTGGCGTCCCGACAACAACCCGTTTAAAATTGCTCACCAACCTTTCTGGCGTGTCAAATATTTTAGCGACTTGAACTTACCCCATTTATGGGACATTTTCGGCGCATTTGCCGATGAATCGCGGCGCAATGGACCACCCCTCATTCAAACATTGGCGGTTGCTAGTGTCTATACCTTTCGTGAAGCATTTTCCGGCTTTGTGTTGGGCGGCTTGCTGGGTTTTGTGTTAGGCGCACTGTTTGCTCATCTCACCTTGCTAGAACGCGGTTGCATGCCTTATGTGGTTGCATCTCAAACCGTACCCATTTTGGCAATTGCCCCGATGATTATTATCTGGCTAGGGCAGGATTGGGGGTCAGTTGCGGTCATTTCTGCCTACCTGACCTTTTTCCCCGTCACTGTTAGCACTTTGCGCGGCTTGCGTAGCCCCAATCCGGTAGCCGTTGAACTCATGCGTTCTTACGCTTCCACCACTTGGGAAACCCTGTGGAAACTGCGCTTTCCCGCCGCACTCCCCTACATCTTAACCGCCCTAAAGGTGAGCGCAACGGCTAGTGTGGTGGGCGCTATCATCGGTGAGTTACCTTCCGGTATCCGTGAAGGCTTGGGCGGGGCTATCTTAAATTTCAACTCGTATTATGCAACCAAACCCTCCCGCCTGTGGGCGGCAATCATTGTCAGCGCTTTGCTTGGCATATTGTTTTTTCTCGCCGTTTCCCTCATCGAATATTGGGTATTGAAAAATCGCCACCGCGTCATCGAATCGCGCTAAATTCAACTTTTAACTTAGCTATGCCCACCCCTGTTGCCTCCATTCAAAACGTCACCAAAGTCTTTAACCCTGGCAAACCCAATCGCGTTGTCGCGTTGGAAGACATTCATTTAGAGATTCAAGCCGGAGAGTTTATCTCGCTCATTGGACCTTCGGGGTGTGGCAAATCTACCCTACTGCGTCTGATTGGAGATTTAACTTCACCCAGTACTGGCGCTATTCTGATCAATGGTAAGTCTGCCCAGCAAGCTCGCCTAGACCGTGACTATGGCATGGTATTTCAAGCCGCAACTTTGTACGAATGGCGCAACGTTCTGCAAAATATTGAACTTCCTTTGGAAATTATGAAATACCCCAAGGAAGAGCGGATTGCCCGTGCTGAAAAAATGCTCCGCTTGGTAGAGTTAGAAAAATTTGGCAAGCTTTTTCCCTGGCAATTATCCGGTGGCATGCAACAACGGGTTTCCATCGCCCGCGCATTGGCATTTGAGCCAAAACTTTTGTTAATGGACGAACCATTTGGCGCATTGGACGAAATGACCCGTGAACGCATGCAAATGGAAGTACAACGAATTTGGCGCGAAACCGGCATTACCATTGTTTTTGTCACACATGGTATCCCCGAAGCAGTGTTTCTCAGCACACGTGTCGTCTTGCTCAGCCCAAGACCCGGACGAATCGCCGAGGTGATCCCGGTAGATCTGCCCAAAGAACGCACCGATGAGACGCGGGAAGACCCGCGCTTCTTTGAAATTGCCAACCATTTGCGCGAAAAACTCCGCGAGATTGAGCGAACCCAACGTAACTAAGCCATCTTATGAATGCCATGCCAAATGCACTTCAAAAAAACCTACCTGCTATTCTGATTTTTGTTGTTGTAATGCTGGTTTGGGAATTGTTTGTGTGGATGTTCAAAATTCAACGTTTTATTTTGCCACCGCCCAGCTTAATCTGGCAAGCCTTTGTGAGCAACTTTCCCCGCTTGGTCAGCATTGGTTGGTACACCACTCAAGAAGCATTGGGCGGCTTCGCCATTGGTTGTTTACTTGGCATTACGATGGCATTCATCACGGCGCGTTTCAGTATCATCAACGAAGCACTCATGCCCTTCGCCATCGCCGCTAATTCTGTGCCTATTTTGGCATTTGCCCCCATCCTAAATAACTGGTTTGGCGTAGATAACCAACTCTCTAAAATGGCAATCGTGGCGGTGATTGTCTTTTTCCCAATGATGATCAACACAGTACGCGGCTTGACTCTGATTGATGCCAGCGCATTGGAACTCTTGCAAACATATGCGGCAAGTGACTTTGAAATTTTATGGAAATTACGCCTGCCCAACGCCTGACCCTTCATGTTCAACGCTTTTAAGCTTGCCGCCGCACTGAGTATGATTGGAGCAGTGGTCAGCGAATACTTCGGCGGTAATCGTTCCGCCTTAGGGGTGTACATTACACAAGAAGCCGCTGGTTTCCGTTTTGATAACGCGTGGGCGGCAATTATCATTGCTTGTGTCGTAGGCATCACTTTCTACCTAACGATTGTGATGTTAGAACGAGTGCTAATTCCTTGGCACGCATCGATTCGCACGATTGAAGAGCCTTAATTTTTTGGAGGTAGCTTATTCTCAAAACGTCAACAAACCACTTTTCTTTTCGCAAATCAATTTGTTTTATCGTTGGAGGAGTTTTATTATGAAAAATCTATTCAAGGTTTTGGCAACAGGCGTGTTTCTCACTGCCGCAGTAGCACTTTCCGCTTGCGGTGCTGGTCCACAACCCGCCGCCCCCACCGTTGCCCCCAGTACGGGTGACCAATGCACAGAAATGACTAAAGTCCGATTACAGTTGCAATGGGTCACCCAATCGCAATTTGCTGGCTATTATGCCGCCCGCGACAAAGGCTTTTACGAGGCACAATGTTTGGATGTGGAAATCAAAGAAGGTGCAGTCGAGATTGTGCCCCAACAAGTGGTTGCCGCTGGTGATGCAGAATTTGGCATTGCCTGGGTACCAAAAATGTTGGCATCCCGCGAACAAGGCGCAGACTTGGTCAACATTGCTCAGGTCTTCCAACGCAGTGGTACGCTACAAGTCGGCTGGGCAGATAGTGGCATTGCCGGTCCAGAAACATGGGGTGGCAAGCGTATCGGCACTTGGGGTTTTGGCAACGAATGGGAAGTATTTGCCGGTTTGCGCAAGGCAGGCATTGACCCAGCAGACGCCGCACAAGTGACCGTAGTGCAACAACCATTTGATATGTCGCTTTTGCTCAACCGTGAAATTGACATGGCACAAGCGATGACCTACAACGAATATGCCCAATTGCTAGAAGCCGTAAACCCAGACACAGGTGAACTCTACAAGCCCGAGGATTTCACAGTAGTCAACTACAATGATATTGGCACTGCCATGCTCCAAGACCACGTATTTGCTCGTGCTGATTATCTCAAAGATAATGAAGACGTAGCCGTACGCTTCTTGAAAGCATCCTTCCAAGGTTGGATGTTCTGTCGTGACAGCTTTGATGAATGTGTAGATATCGTCTTGCAAAATGGACCCACTCTCGGCGAGAGCCACATGCGCTGGCAACTTAATGAAATCAATGCCCTCGTTTGGCCCTCCCCTGAGGGTATTGGTATGATGAACAAGGCATCTTGGGATCAAACCGTGCAAATTAGTGTGGACTTTGGAGTACTCAAAGCCGCTCCAGCCGAAGGCGCGTATCGCACTGATTTGGCAACAAAAGCATTGGAAGGCTTGACCGAAGACACCAAGGGTGCTAACTTCCAAAAGATTACAGTTGAATTGAAGAAGGGTGGCGAATAGCCAACCAATAAGCTCTATCTCTAAGGCTGTCTAAGTATTTAGACAGCCTTTTTGTTTATATTCGGCACGGGTATTATTCAGCATGTGTGCCGAATATAAAACAAACTTTTGAGTGTTACAAATTATTCGATAGCACGCTCATACACCACTACTTGATTTTTTCCACGTTTTTTGGCGGCGTATAAAGCCACATCTGCCGAGCGCACCAAAGCAATGGGTGTGGTAGCATGTTCGGGTGCAATGGCTACCCCAATCGAAACTGTTACTAAAGGAGGTGTTTTGTTCAAATAAACACTGTGTATCGGTTCAACGGCAATTCGTTGACGCAAACGGTCTGCTATTTTCAGCGCACCTGCCGCAGATGTTTCCGGCAAGATGATGGCGAATTCCTCCCCTCCAAAACGGCAAGCCGTATCAATGCGCCTTGTGTATTTTTTTAGCACCATCCCCAAATGGCGCAAAACTTCATCGCCCATCAAATGCCCGAATTGGTCATTATAGTTCTTAAAATTATCAATATCAATAAATAGGAGTGCTGTCGTGCGTCCAAAACGTAAACCCCGCGAAAGTTCGCGGTCTAGCTCTTCGTCAAAGTGGCGGCGATTTGCCAAACCGGTGAGCATATCAGTAGCGGCAATATATTGCAATTGCGAATTCATACGAAACAATTCGCGCTGTAACAAACGCAGTTCATTGCGTTCTTGCGTGAGTTGTTGCTCAATCAAGCCGGTTTGTGTTACATCTTCTATGCCCAATAGTAATCCATCGGCTGGTTGCTCCGGGTTATAGCGTGTGACAGTAAAACGAAAATAGCGGGCACGCCCATCCCTTTCACCACGGTTCACATTATCTATGTGGAAGTGTGGCAGTTTACCGTCCAGCACATCTTGTAACGCAGATTCTGACCCGACAAATTCGTCTATAACGTCAGTCAATGGTAAATACAATAATTGCGTTTGGACACCCAATAGCTCATTGAAATTGGGTGTGGTGCGAATAATTTGCAATTGATTGTTTAGTTGTGCCCAAGCAAACTTGTAAATATTGGAAATATCATGTTGAGACATGGATGTTTTTAGATGTATGCCGGATGGGTAAATTTCAAAACGTTTAAGGTTTGGAACGATTCGCGATAATAGCATAATTGTACTTTAATATTGCAAATTAGGAAATAACCCATATTGCTTCTCTCAATATGGGTCTTGGTCGTTCAACTAGTAGCTAAAGGTGTGTGCATTCATTCTATTCAACCTACACCGAGTCTCATTCAATAGTTTTATCGCCATTCCGACAATCTTGGCACTGTAAATGTGGTTTCATCAATTTTGCGTAGGGTAATCGTAGGGTTTGCGTCGAGTTTTATCTGTCGAAAAGGTGTATATTAAGGTCGTATGAAATCTCTTCTTCTCCTCCTTTAAAGAGGGCCGGGAACAGCGCACCCGGCTCTCTTTGATTCTTCCACCTTTATCTGACAAAACTTCTGACAATTGAATAGTACTCAAATTTCTCTGTCTGGTTAAATCGGATGTGATTTTCTCGCTTTGGGCAAATTACTACGATATTCGGCACAAGCCAAAACTGCGCTTACTCCCTTAAGGAAATATATATACTCAGGGCAGGTACAAATTACGTTTTTTCCCTGTAAATGGCTCAGACATTGGGTAACAACATAAAAAATAGCATCGAATAAAATCCAGCGTAATCTCTCACTCCGAAAATCCGTGTGATTGACAGTTTTTTCTGCCACGTCCATCATCGAATATGCAGTAGACCGGCGGGTTAGACAGATTATCGGATGACACGGTTCAAAAAAGTGAATACTCAGCTAACAGCGAAAGCAGAGTTGACGAGTGCGAACCTAGCGTTATAGATTGGGCACACAAAATAGAGATAGCCTATCCCCCATTATCCGCACTTGCGCCTGATTGATATTCATCCTGTTTCGCCAGAC
>DKKK01000052.1 GCA_002455215.1 Anaerolineales bacterium UBA6668
GAAGCACATGCCTGAGCAGTTACGATAAAACTTGATATTCTTAGCAAGTTTGCATTGTGTTGGTTCTCGAAGAAATAAGCGAAATTTCCACGTGCCCAGTAAAAAGCCATTTGTAATGTTCGAGTCAAAAAACCAATCCTGCAATTTGTAATAACGTTACTACAAGTTAGTTCTGGGTGCAAGTGGGGGTGACTAGCAATGCGATATTCGACACGGGTAGAAATTGCGCTTTTTCGTAACATCGCCCAGCACTTAAGCGCGTCTGATTTTCGGGTCATTTCGACCGAAGGTAGAAATCCTGCCCAACGTGCTATATTCGGCACGGGTGAAAACTGCGCGTTTTTTCTTTAAGGAAAAAACGCAAATCGCTCTTCGGCATGTATAGCGAAAATAACCCGTGCCGAATATCAAAGACTTCTCACTCGCTTTGGATTTTGCTTGTAACAGGTTGAACCGTCCAACGCAAATTGTGCTAAAATTTTCACTCTATGAAAGTTTCGTTCTCTTTTTTTCTATTAATGCTAACGCTAATGCTAACGCTCTGTTTGGGGTTGTCTGCCTGCCAAAGGGAAACAATCGCCAGTGGCACGGTGCTCCTGCAAGATGATTTTTCTGACAACACCCAGCAATGGAACACCCAAATTGCCCCCGACAGCGAAACGCGCCTAGCACAGGGTGTGTTTGAAATTGAAGTATTGGGTTCGCAATTGAATGTGTGGTCCAGCCCTACCAAGCAAACTTTCTCCGCGGTGAAAATTGAAGTCACCGCATCTAGCCCCAGTGGCGTGCTGGAAAACGGTTTTGGTGTCATTTGCGGTTTGCAGGATGCCGATCACTTCTTCTTTTTCCTAATAAGCAGTGATGGCTACTACGGCGTTGGGCAACGGAAAGACGGTGAAACCACCTATCTGCATGACAGTAGTGGCGATATGTCCCCCAGCGCACACATCTTGCCCGCCCCACAAGCCAACCACCTGCAAGCCACCTGCAATGGCACACAGTTAACTTTCCTTGTAAACGGGCAAAACTTGGCGGATATCAAGCTGACTGAAGGGCAAGTGCCCCAAGGTGAAATTGCCCTGCTCGCCAAAAGTCTCTTTGAAGGCGGCTTTACTGCCCAATTTGACAATCTCAAAATTACACAACCTTAACGATTATGTCTGACATTCGAACCATTTTAACCAACGAACTTAAAAACGCCATGCGTAGTGGAGACAGTTTTCGCAAAGATGTCATTCGCAACGCGCAAGCGGCAGTGAAGCAAATCGAAATTGACGAGCGCATCACCTTGGATGATGCGGGCATTCTGAAAGTGTTGCAAAAGGAAATCAAATCCCAACGCGAAGTGATCGCCGATGCCGAAAAAGCCGCCCGCCCAGATTTGGTGGATGAAGCCGAGCGCAAAATTGCCGTCCTGCAAGAATTTTTGCCCAAGCAATTGAGCGAAGAAGAAATCACCGCTTTGGTGCGCCCGATTGTGCAAGAATTGGGGGGTAGCCCGGTGATGGGGGATGTGATGAAAAAGCTGTTGCCGCAAGTGCAAGGCAAGGCAGATGGGAAGTTGGTCAGCCAAGTGGTGCAGAAGGTCTTAAAAAACGGCTAAAAAGTAGTGACCCCTACGCCTATCCTAACCAACCGCTCGCAAACACTATCCATCTTAGATAGCTTGCACGTATGGCGTGCATACTGGGTAGCGAGTTTGGTTGCGCTCTTGGTGCTTCTTGCGCCTGTCTTTTTGCGTTCCCAAACCACGCTCACCGTTGGGGAAGTAGCGACTCAAGACATCACCGCCAACCGCGCCCTATCGTATGTGAGCAAGGTCAGCACCGAGCAAGCCCGCCAAAAAGCCGCCAATGCGGTTGCTCCGGTCTATGACCCACCCGATGAAGCCGTTTTGCGCCGTCAGATCGCCAACGCACAAGCATTATTCGACTATATCAAAATAGTCCGCACCGATGAGTTTTCTACCAACGAGCAAAAAGTCGCAGATTTGCAAAATCTGCAATTTGCTAAACTCACCACCGAACAAGCCAATGCCGTCCTGGCACTTAAAGACGAAGAATGGGCGAGCCTAAGCGCCGAAGCCTTAAGAGTTTTAGAAACTTCGCTCAGCCGTCAGGTGCGCGATTACGAGTTGAAGGATGTCAAAGAAAGAATCCCGATTCTGATTCGCTTCACCTTCAATGAAAATGAAATCACACTGATTCAAAGCCTGATTCAAGATTTTATTGTCATCAACTCAATTTTAAATGAAGGTAAGACGGCAGAAGAACAACAAAAAGCGCGAGATAGTGTTCCACAACAAGAGCGGTCTTATCAGGTGGGGCAGGTTATTGTTGCACGGGGCGACACCATAGACGAGTTGGACGCCGAAGCCTACAACGAGATGAATTTGCAGAGTGACAATCTACCACTTGGGCAAAAAATTGGCGTGCCGGTCACGGCTTGGCTATGCTACTGTTTGGGTGCGGTGCTGTTCCTGCGCCGTTTTTACCCACCCGCCCAAACCGCTCGCTCGCAAAAAGTGTATCTCGCTATGATTTGGATAGCCGCGCTGGTATTGGGGCAAATTCTCCTGCCGCAAAACCGCCAAGAAGTGCGCTTTCTCTTTCCATTGGCGGCGCTTGCCATCTTGGTGCAGGTTGGTTCTCGCTCATCCGTTGCGATTGGTTTTAGCACGTTATTCACGATCTTCCTGCTCATTTTTACACAAGGCTCCATCCAATTGACCTTGTACCACCTACTGACCGCCATTGCGGCGGTGCTGGCAATGGGCAAAGCCGCTCGTATCAATGACTATTTTCGCGCTGGGGCGGTTGTGGCGGTGATAGGCTTTCTCAGCACACTATCGGGCGAATTGATAGCGCCGTATATCAATTGGAGTGAAGCGCAAACCCGCTTGTGGGTCAGTACAGGGCAGGGGTTTCTCAGCGCACCGCTAGCGCTTGCCATTATCTCCGTGCTGAGTCGTCCCTTCCAATTGTTAACCGCCATTCAGGTTGTAGATTTATCCCGCCACAGCCACCCGCTTTTGCAAGACATGCTTCGCAAAGCACCGGGGACGTACCAACACAGCTTGCAAATCGCTAATTTGGTGGAGCAAGCCGCCCAAGAAATCGGGGCAAACGAAGCGTTGGTACACTTGCTGGCTTTGTATCACGACATTGGCAAAACGATGCACCCGGAATACTTTATCGAGAATCAACTGGGGGGCATGAACCCGCACGACTTTTTAAGCCCGCTGGAGAGTTCGCGCATCGTGGTTTCGCATGTGACCGATGGTTTGGCTATGGCAAAACAGCACAATCTACCGCCACCTATCCAACAAGCGATACAAGAACATCATGGCACACTGGTCACGCTCTTTCAGTACAACCGCGCTATTGCGGAAGCAGGCGGTGACAAAAGCAAGGTGGATGTAGCTCAATTTCAATACCCCGGTCCCCGTCCGCGCACCAAAGAAAACGCTTTGCTCATGTTGGCAGACGCAGTGGAAGCTAAGGCACGCGCCGATTTGCCCAAAACGCCTGAAGCTTTAGAAAATTTAGTGGATGCGGTACTTCGCGTGCGTTTAGAAGCTCATCAACTGGACGACTCTGGCTTGACACTAAACGATTTGCAAGTGATTCGCAAATCGTTTGTGCAAACTTTGCAAAGTTTTTATCATGCGCGTTTGCGCTACCCGGATTTTCCCGAATCAACCACCCAACCCCCAGCAACCACCCATGCTTGACCTAATTATCGAAACGCCCATCCCTCCCGCTTTCAGCGAAGCTGAGCTACATTCAGCGCTCACACAAGCCGTGCAAACCACGCTTGCCCAACAAAATGTCACCGAAGCGGTCAGTCTCAGTGTGGTCATCGGGGACAATGCACACATCCAAAGCCTGAATGCGCAATTTTTGGGCGAAGACCACCCCACCGATGTTTTATCCTTCCCAGCCGACCCTGACGCGCTCATCCCAGAAGAAGCCGACTATTTGGGGGATATTATTCTGTCTATTGAAAAAGCCCAGCAACAAGCCAGCGAACGCGGTCATGCAATATTGGCAGAATTGCAACTGCTGACCGTTCACGGGGTTTTACATTTACTCGGGCATGACCACTACACACCGCAAGAAAAAGCCGAAATGTGGCAGGCACAAAGTGAAATTTTGCGCTTGCTCGGCAGTACGGTGGTGGTGGGCGACTGGTAACGCAGGCTGGCACAGACATGAAACTCGACATTGAACTCTATCGCCAACAAATTTTGGTATCACATTCTCCCAATGTCCACCTTTCTGTCATTGATATTGCCCCCGAAAAACCCGACAAAACGCTGGTGTTTGTACACGGGTTTGGCGGGCAAGCCACGCAGTGGAAGTACCAACTTCAACATTTTTGCTGGCGAAATCGCGTCATTGCCTACGACCTACGGGGGCATGGACGTTCGGACGCTCCGCATAGTGAATATACAATGGCGGAGATGCAAAACGACTTGGAAGCCGTATTGGAAAAATGCGGGGTCAATAGCCCTTTTGTCTTGGTGGGGCATTCGTTTGGGGGCGCAATCGTCACGCAATTTGCGCTCAATTTTCCAGAAAAGTTGACAAATCTGGTCTTGGTGGCATCGGCGAGCGAGTACAAGATTAAGCCACCCTTTCGTACCATTATTGAGCGCACCCCTTTGCGCATTTTGAATTTACTACGCCCGTTCACCAAAAGCTGGCTTTTTGGCAAGATGCACGCCCTCCAAGCTATTCACAATCGCACTTTGTTACGTTGGAAAGGGACGCCGTTATTCCGACAAATCCGTGTACCCACCCTGATTGTGCGTGGGCATTGGGATGCGGTCTTTGAACAAGCGTATTTTCAGACATTGGGAGAGATCATTCCTGACTCGCGTGAAGTAAATGTGGGCTATTCCGGGCATATGGTGATGCTAGAACGCCGTGAAGCCGTTAATCGCACGTTGGACGGCTTCATTGAAGACAAAAAACTAAGTTGGCGCGAGCAATTGCACGACCAACGCCCGCAATGGCTGAAGGAACGTCCATGGCTGACACACTACAATGAAGAAGTGCCGTACACCATTGCCATTCCCGCTGTACCGTTGCAAGCTTTGCTAAAAAGCGCGGTGGAACGCTTTTCACGGCGACCTGCGATTAATTTTTACGGGAACGAAATTTCATATCGCAAGTTGTATAGCCAGAGTCGCCAATTTGCCGCGATGCTCCAACAGCTAGGTATACAGGCAGGCGAGCGGGTGATGTTGATTTTGCCCAACATCCCGCAGACAATCTACGCCCTGTATGGCACACTCATGGCAGGCGGGGTGGCAGTGCTGACTGTGCCAATCGCACCCAAAGCAGAGATCTTGCACCAAGCACGCCATGCCCAAGTGAAAATTGTGTTGACCATTCCAGAATGCTGGGACACCTTGCAAGAAATTCGCCGCGAGAACGACTTGCGGGCGGCAATTTTGACTTCCCCTACCCAATACTTGCCCTGGCTTGCACAGCTTTTCCGCAAGCGCACCGCCCCACCCTCCGACCCGCACATTCAGCAACTTTCCAGCTTAATGGCAAAGACCCATCACGACTGGATTGAACATCCGTGCCAGCCCGACGACCTAGCCATCATCCAATACACTAGTGGCACAACCAGCCTTGCCAAAGGCGTGATGTTAAGCCACCGCAATTTGGTTGCTAATACCCTGCAAACCCGCCACTGGATTCCTTCAGTCGAAGATGGCGCGGAGAAAGTACTGTCGGTGTTGCCGTTCTCGCACAGCTATGGCTTATTAACTGCGCTCAATATGCCAATTGCCTTGGGCGCAACGATGCTGGTTTTACCCAGATTCAACATCGAAGAAGTGTTGCGCACCATTCAGAAGGAGAAACCGAGCTTTTTCCCGGGCATTCCACAAATGTATATGCAGTTGAGCGATTTTTCCGGCATTCGCAAGTACGGTATTCGCTCCATCCGCGCCTGCATTAGTGGCTCTAGCCCGCTACCGGTGGAAGTGCAAGAGAGTTTTGAACGCCTGACCAAAGGGCGCTTGGTAGAAGGCTATGGCTTAACCGAAGCCGCCCCCGTCACCCATGCCAACCCCATCTATGGAAAGCGCAAGATCGGCTCCATCGGCATTCCCTTACCCAACACCAGCGCACAGATTTTGGACTTGGCGAGTGGCAAGCCCGTGCCAGTTGGGCAGATTGGTGAGCTTGCTATTCGCGGACCGCAGGTGATGCAAGGCTATTGGAACGATGCGGAAAATACGGCGCAAACGTTGCGCGATGGTTGGCTGATGACGGGCGATATTGCCCGTATGGATGAAGATGGCTTCTTCCAGATTATCTCGCGCAAAGCGGATATGTGGTATCCCGATAAATCGCCACAACAGCCGTTTTTTCCGCGCGATGTCGAAGAAGTGTTGTTTGAAATTCCGCAAATTAAGGAAGCGGTTGTGACTGCTATTGCCAACCAACCGATTGCCTTTGTGATTGCTGGCAAGGAAAAACCCAGCGCCGAAAGTATCGTCCGCTATTGTCAGCGCCGCCTACCGCCGGAGTTGGTGCCACGTTTGGTGATATTTGTGGCAGATTTCCCGCGCTCGTTCATTGGAAAAGTTTTGCGCCGCGAATTGCAAAAGCAATACGCCAAAAGCAAAGCGCCTCACACTCATTAAAGCAGTATGTTTCTAGAACTTTGGCATTTTCGCATCTTTGCAGTCGTTTATGCGGTTTTTTACGTGCTGGCGCTTTCGACTTATCGCCACTACAAGGTACGCAAACAAGTCGTTACCAAGACGTTTGCCGATGAGCACACGCAAATCGCCAAATTGTACGCCTTTCACGGGCTAAAGTATGCAATCGGGGGGCAGTTGGTATGGCTGTTTGCCTTTGCTATTTTTCCTACCATCTATCATTGGCTGGGCGGACTCACTTGGTTTGCCAACTTTAGCGCAACGGTATGGCAGGCACGCCTGACCGCTTTGGGCATGGTGGCATCGGTGGTGTGGACTTTTTGGGCGCAAGAAAATTTAGGCAATGCCTGGAAATTTGGCGTGGACGAAAACAAACAAACTCAGTTGGTGACAAGCGGGTTGTTTGCCCACAGCCGCAACCCGATTTTTTTGGGTCTGCGCATCAATAGCTTGTTTTGTTTTTTGTTTCTGCCCTGCACACTGACGGCGGCAATTTGGATTGCCAATGAATTGTTTTTGCAAATTCAGGTGCGCATGGAAGAAGATTATCTGCGCGAAACGGTTGGACAGGTGTATTTAGATTATTGTAAGCGAGTTAGACGGTGGATATAACGCGCTTCATCCCACCGCAGGGAGACACCAGTCGCCCAACGATTGCAGAAATTAACCTGAGTACTCTGCACGAAAATTTTAACGCCATTCAAAAGGCAGTTGGCAATGCAATGGTAATGCCGGTGGTAAAGGCAAATGCCTATGGGCACGGGCTAATTGCTGTCAGTCAGTGCTTGGTGTCGGCAGGAGCACGCTATTTATGTGTGGCTTTGCTAGAAGAAGGGTTGGCACTGCGGCAAGCGGGCATTGAAGTTCCGATTTTGGTGCTACGTGGGTTGAGTCAGTCGCAAATTCCGTTTTATCTCGAACACAATTTGACGATTACCGCCACTTCCATCGAAAAACTCACGCAAATCAATCAAACTGCCAGCGAACTTGGCAAGAAGGCGCGGGTACATTTGGAAATTGACACGGGTATGGAGCGCTCCGGCACACACTGGTATAACGCGCAACCTTTTTTTGAGTTTGCCACCCAATGCCAGTGCGTACAAGTTGAAGGGGTTTTTTCGCACTTTGCCAATGCCGATGCCGAAAATTTGAGTTCTGCCCGCGAACAATTGGCACGCTACCTACAAGCCACACAATTCTGGCTCGATTCGCCCTATCCCCGCCCGTTGTTTCACCTTGCCAATAGCGGGGGCATCTTGCAATTGCCAGCCAGCCACTTGGATGCGGTGCGCCCCGGCATTTTGTTGTACGGCGTTTACCCTTCTAGCGAGTGCCAGCGCACCATTGCCGTGCAACCCGCCCTAAGTTTACGTTCTTCCATCACTTATTTTAAGGTGGTCGAAGCGCATACGCCGATTAGCTACGGGCATACTTGGCAAAGTGACCATCGCATTCGGGTGGTGACGGTGCCGATTGGCTATGCGGACGGCTACGCACGCGGGTTGTCTAATCGTGGGCAGGTGCTCATCCGTGGCAAACGCTACCCGATTGCCGGGCGGGTGTGCATGGATCAACTGATGGTGAACATTGAATGGGATTCTGCTTACAATGGTGACTGTGTGACGCTTATCGGGCAAGATGGGGCGGAGCAAATCAGTGTGGATGAGATTGCCGAGTGGTTGGGCACGATTTCGTATGAAGTGTTAACCGGAATCAGTATGCGCGTGCCACGCCGTTATGTGATGTAAAGGGCGGGTGGGCTACAAATCTTGCGCGAACCGTAAAATGGGTAGGCTGTGTAAAGCTCATCAATGCGGTGTTTGATGGCTAACTCTCGTGCGGATGGCGCAACTGGTTTGTAGAACAAACTCGAGTAACTGACACTGAGTAATTCGGCTTGTTCTTTGAGTGATAGTTCAGATAACGCTAAATCTTCACCTTAATTATCCCCTTTTTCGTGTCTAAATTTCCTTATCCACTATACTTGCTTCATACATGTGTTATCACTCGACTAATCATAATAATCATTTTCCCCAAAATTGATGACCAATATTCTTTTAGGCATCACACTTACTTTTGAAAATTCGCCGTTATTTACATTATTTCTTCTTTTGGGAAGTTCATCATCGCTATCATTTCTTATTTCGAAATGCATTTTTGGAAATTCATGTTCTATTTCACGTAGTGGAACGTCTGTTTGCAAAGAATATTTTATATGGCTGGGAAGATTGCCGTGAATCATAAAATTATCAAAATTATTCCGAAACTTAAAAATACACCCTAAATTACCTAAACAATATAATGGGATGGTCTGGCGTTGTTGGTGTATAAATTCGAATTTTTTTTGCTTAACAATAAGAGCTTGCCGAACAATAGATGATGGAGTTACAGTGCAACCAAACTCTGTTGGTGTGAATAAGTCAGTGCAATCACGCCAGAATGGTTTAAGTATAGGTTCTGTGTCTAGCAAATAGTTGTAAA
Organism: Anaerolineales bacterium UBA6668; assembly: GCA_002455215.1. GTDB lineage: Bacteria > Chloroflexota > Anaerolineae > Anaerolineales > UBA6668 > UBA6668. The sequence goes on from DKKK01000052.1 coordinate 9,170, forward strand.
AACAATATAATGGAACAGCTTGAGACTTTCGTGCGTATTCATCTAAAATATCTAGCTGTAATCTCCCTTTTACCTTATGATCTAAAGTATTATAGCTTTTAGAAGGCACATATATTTTTTTAGCTTGTACGGCAAATTTAATCCAACCATTTCTTTGTGAACCTATCCACCATTCCCAATCAATTCCATAAAGTGCTTCCTTCGGCTTGTTAAATTTAACTATGTGAATATTTTTTAAACCGGAACGTTTTATTTCTAAAAGGTTATTATCCGTAAGAGTTTCTTCTGATTGCGAAATACTCAATTCATAACCATCACCGATGCGTTCCCAAGTGTTTTTTGAAAGATGTTGAAATAAATCTACTAAATTTACAAATCTGCTCATCTTTTTACTGCTCAAAATTCAATTTTGGTAAAGTGTTGACTAAAACAAGGTAGTGGTCGAAAAATAAGTGATAAGTGCCATATTGCACGCTCATTTTCACTTGTTCTTGAGCCACTACCTAAAACAATAGCCCAAATGACGCATTGTACCAAAGAATAGGGGCAATCGCAAGGAGTAAAAATTCTGGGTAGTGCCTAAGGAATAAGT
>DKKK01000120.1:0-9424 GCA_002455215.1 Anaerolineales bacterium UBA6668
GAAGAAGGCAGAGAAGAAGGCATTGACATAGGGGAACACACCGCTGTATTAGCCATGCTCAAGTCGAAATTTGGTGTGCTGGAAGCCTGGGTGCAAGAGCGAGCCAAGCGGCTGGTAGATGACATTGGGCTAGAAGCAACCGTCACGCGCATTCTAACCGCGCAGAGTTTGGAAGAATTATTCGGGGGGTAGAGGGAACGGCTTCGGCTCGCCTGCCCAGCAACTAGCCACACCAACTCCTTGACGAACCTGCCACCTTTCGCTAAAATCACAATAGACCGACCAGTCGGTTTATTGCCATGCCAAACCCCAACCGCTTCTCCGAAACCCGTCAGCGCATCCTATCTGCCGCCATTGCCGTCTTCTCGCGCAAAGGCTACCACGACGCCAAAGTAGATGAAATCGTCGAAGAATCGCAAACATCCAAAGGCTCGGTTTATTTTCACTTCCCCAGCAAAGAAAAAATATTTCTGGCACTCGTAGATGAAATCACCGAAAAGCTCACAGCCCGCCTGATGTCTGCCGTTCAGGCAGAAACCAGTGGCGTGCAAAAAGTTCGCGCCGCCCTGCGCACCTGCTTAGACACCTTCTCCCAATACCGTGCCCTTGCCAAAATTGTGCTTGTGCAATCAATGGGCGCAGGCAATTTGTTTGTCAAAAAACGCCAAGAAGTGTACGGGCATTTTGCCAGCATCATTCAAATTTACCTAGAGCAAGGCATGGCAGATGGCGATATTCCCCCACTCGATGCCGAAGTAACCGCCATTGCCTGGCTGGGTGCCATCAATGAACTGGTAGTGCGCTGGGTAACGACCGACCAACCCGATTTGCAACGCGCACTGCCCGCCCTCGAAGCCATGCTCCTCCGCAGTGTGGGCGTGCTGGCACCCTTTCCCGTCCCCGCCCCCATCACCGAAGCTTCTGCCCAAGTCATTGCCTTTCACCTGCCCTTACCAACCATAGATTTTTTAGCCTGTTTACGCCGCTTCCCCCAATTGCCCAAATGCTACCTAGCGCACGATTCTGCCGACCCAACCGAACGCTTTGTCATGGTTGGTTTTGGCGAGCTAACCCGCATCACCGCCGAAGGGCACGGGCGCTTCCAGCAAATTCGCCAGCAAGTTGAAGCCTTACTATCCAACGCAATCAACCTATCAGAGCGCGATATGTCCTATCCTAGCCCACGTCTCATCGGTGGGCTATCCTTCGCGCCCCACACCGCCCACGGCATTTGGCAGGATTTTCCCAGTGCCCTTTTTACCCTACCCGCCTTTTGCCTAACCCAAGAAAATAACCACACCTGGCTGACCGTCCATGCCCTGCAAAGTGCCGACCAGCCGATTTCCCGTGAACACCTGCGCCAGCAAGCACTCTCCCTATCTCAGCAGATTGCCCAAGCCAGCCAAGCGGGTGTGCCCCTGCCCAGCCAAAATTACGCCCAATGGCAGTCCTCCCAAACGCGGGCAGAATGGGATTCCCAAGTGCAAGCCATTCGCCAGCAAATCAGCAAAGGGCACATCCAAAAGGCAGTGCTGGCACGGGTGGGTAAGCTCACCGCCGAGCGCGATTTTGACACCGTGCGTGCCTTACAAAACCTGCAAAACCGCTACCCGGCTTGTTACCGCTTTTTATTTTCCTTCTCGCCCGAAAGTGCCTTTTTAGGAGCCACACCCGAACTGCTGTGCCGTGTGCAGGGCGATGAGCTGTTCACCGAAGCGTTGGCAGGCTCGATTGGGCGCGGGGCAGATGCCACTGAAGACCAAGAGCTTGCCACCCAATTGCTCACCAGTTCTAAGGACCAGCACGAACACGCCTTTGTCGTGGATTCGATTCGGCGTCGCCTAAAAGGCTATGTCGAAAGTTTAACCTTTGCCAAACAGCCCCAACTGCGCAAGCTCAACAATATCCAACACCTGCATACACCCATCCGCGCCCGCCTAGCCCCCCACATCCACTTGCTAGATATCCTAGCCGAACTGCACCCGACCCCAGCCGTGGGCGGCACGCCCCGCGAACAGGCACTCCCGCTCATTCTCCAAATCGAACCGCAGGCACGCGGCTGGTATGCCGCACCCGTGGGCTGGCTGGATGGGCAGGGGAATGGGCAATTTTTTGTTGCCATTCGCTCGGCTGTGGTTCAGCGCAACCAAGCCACCCTGTTTGCCGGGGCAGGCATTGTGGCAGATTCCGACCCGCAACGCGAGTGGAACGAAACCGAACTGAAATTTCAACCCATGCGCACCGCCTTGCAAGCGATGTAACCCACCATGCCCAATTTTGCAAACCGCAACAGCCTATTTGCCAGCATTTTAGTGGATGAGCTTGCCCGCAACGGCATCTGGCGCGTGGTCATCAGCCCCGGCTCCCGAAGCACACCGCTCACCCTAGCCTTTGCCGCGCACCCCCAAATGCAAATCTATTCCCTGTTGGATGAACGGGGCGCGGCGTTCTTTGCCTTGGGGCAAGCCCTTGCCAGCCAAAAGCCAGTGGTGTTGGTCTGCACCTCCGGCACTGCCGCCGCCAACTACTACCCCGCCATTGTCGAAGCCTACCAATCGGGCATCCCGCTACTGGTGTTAACTGCCGACCGCCCGCAAGATTTGCGCGAAAGTGGCGCCAGCCAAACCATCTTGCAAAACGGCATGTTTGCCCGCCACACCCGCTGGGCAGTGGAAGTGCCTTTGCCTGCCGCCCAACCCAGTGCCCACAGCTTGCGCTACCTGCGCTCCCTCGTTTGCCGTGCCGTTTCTGCCAGCCAAAGCCCGCTTGCCGGACCGGTTCATCTCAACTTACCCTTTGAAAAACCGTTGGAACCCGTAGAAGTGGTGGGGGACCTACCGTCTCAACCGGCAGACGAGTGGCGCAGGGCAGTGGCAGGGCGTGCCGAGCGACAACCGTTTGCACGCATTTGGGTGGGGCAGTCCCAGCTAGACCCAGCCAGCCTGCAAGTGCTTGCCCAAACGCTCGCGGGTGCTGAAAGTGGCGTGATCCTGTGCGGACCGCGTTGCGCGGGTGGGGGGTTTGACCTGCGCCTCCACGCCCTTGCCCAAACGCTCGGGTTTGCCGTGTTTGCCGAGCCGCTTTCCGGGGTGCGCAATGCCAGCGCGCTGGGTGCATATGATTGGATACTCAAAAACCAGCCCGCACCCGCGGTGATTCTGCACTTTGGCGCAATGCCCGTCAGTGGGGCGTTACTTCAGTGGCTGGCAAAATCTCACACCAGCCACCGCATCACCATCCATTCCCAACCCGACTGGCAAGATGCCGACCACCTGACCCGTGACATGCTTTTTGCCGACCCGCTTCAGGTGTGTTCGGCATTGCTAACCGCCTTGCAAGCCCATCAGCCCCTTGCCAGCGCCGTGCGCTATACTCAGCACTTGCAAGCGCGGGAAGTTTCTGCATGGCAGGTGGTTCACAGCCTGCAAGCTCAACACTGGCAAGAAGGCAGTATCGTTGCACAGTTGGTTGCCGCGCTTCCCACCGAAAGCCAATGGTTTGTTGCCTCCAGCTTGGCAATCCGCCATGTTGGGCAATTTATCGCACCCAGCCCGCACGTACTGCCAGTCTATTGCAATCGTGGCGCGGCGGGCATCGATGGCACCATTGCCAGTGCCATTGGCACAGCCAGCGTGCAGACTGACCGCTTGACTGTCTTGCTGATAGGCGATTTGGCTTTTTATCACGACCAAAATAGCTTACTTGCCCTGCAACGCACCCACTCCCGCTTGCTCATCATTTTGTTTAACAACAATGGCGGCGGAATCTTTCGCCAACTGCCCATCCACAACTACGAACCACCCTTCACCGAGTTATGGCTCACCCCGCATGGCATGACCTTTGCCGCCACCGCCCAGCAATATGGCTTGGCTTATCACAACCCAGCCAACCGCGCTGAATTTGCGAGCGCACTTGCCCAAGCCCTTGCCCACCCAGCCAGCACGCTCATTGAAATTTGCACCGACAGCCAAGCACAAGCCGCCTTCACTCGAGAAATCCACCATAAAATCAAAGAAAGCATGACGGATGGTGCATAATCTCTCCTTGCTTTCCATTTCCCATTCATTCCTTTAATTTCTATCTCCTATTCCCAGCAACACCATGACACCCAATTGGCAAACCGTAAAAAACTATTCTGACATCACCTATCAAAAAGCCTACGCACCCAACGGCGCGGCGATGGCTCGCATTGCCTTCAACCGCCCCGAAGTGCGCAATGCCTTCCGCCCCAAAACCATAGACGAAATGATAGACGCCTTTCGCCATGTGTGGATGGACCCCGAAGTGGGGGTGATATTGCTCACGGGCAATGGACCCGCCGCCGATGGCAAATATGCCTTTTGCAGTGGTGGCGACCAAAAAGTGCGCGGGCATGCCGGCTATGTCGGTGATGACGGGGTGGCACGCCTGAACGTGCTGGAACTGCAACGTATCATTCGCACCATGCCCAAACCAACCCTGGCACTGGTGGCGGGCTATGCCATTGGGGGGGGGCATGTTTTGCACGTCATTTGTGACCTTTCAATTGCCGCCGACAACGCCATTTTTGGGCAAACAGGTCCGAAAGTGGGCAGTTTTGATGCTGGGTATGGCAGTAGCTACTTGGCACGCATTGTGGGGCAAAAGAAAGCCCGTGAAATTTGGTATTTGTGCCGCCAATACAACGCCGCCGAAGCCCTAGAGATGGGGCTGGTGAACAAAGTTGTGCCGGTGGAACAACTGGAAGCAGAAGGGGTGCAATGGGCGGAAGAAATTCTGGAGAAAAGCCCTATCGCCATTCGCTTCTTAAAAGCCGCCATGAATGCGGATTGCGATGGGCAAACCGGCTTGCAAGTGTTGGCAGGCGATGCCACGATGCTCTACTACATGACCGAAGAAGGCTCGGAAGGCAAAAACGCTTTTGTGGAAAAGCGCAAACCCAAATTTAGTAAGTATCCTTGGCGTCCGTAGCCCCCTCACTACTCAAGTACCTTGCTTGCNNCTTGCAAATTCCTGCCACTCTGCCTGTTCACGCGGAGATAAAGCGCGGGTTGCCTGCTGACGGAATTGGTTGGCTAACTGGAAGGTTTCTGCCGCTTGTGGGGTAGCACCCTGTGCCCAATACAAACCTGCAAGTTGAAACCGCGCCAGCGCCTGCCCCAGCACATCCTGCTCAGTTTGCCAATAATGCAATGCTTTTTGCAAATGCACGCCCGCCAATTCCCACTCTCCCAGCAAAGTTTGCACCCGCCCCAATAACAAATATGCCGAAAAAACATATTCCCACTGTTCATCCTGCAGAAATCCTTGCGCACTACTTTCGCACAATGATTTCGCTTCGTTCAGCCTGCCCATTTCGGCACAACAATCTGCCAAAATCAGTTGGGCATAATTAACCATCCAGCTATCCTCCTGCTGTTGCGCCAATGCCAACCCCTGCCGCGCATACCCCTCCGCTGGGGTTGGCTCCTGCAAGTCCAAAAAAATCCGACCTAGATTGATATACTCCAAACACGGTGCTTCGCCCATCGCCAGCATCTTTTCGGCACACGCCAGAAGCATATCCCGCGCCAGTGCCAAATTGCCACTCGCCAATTCCAAATTGGCTAAATTGTGCAAAACGGTCAGATACCCCAACGACTGTTCACTGCCATACAGCGCCAAACCCGCCTGAAAATAACTTCGCGCCAGTGCCAAATCCCCCAACTCGTTGGCAACGTTCCCTGCACCGTTCAATGCCCGCCCACGTAAAACCAACCCATTATCGGGTGGAATCAGCGGGCTGGGCAAAGCCAGTGCCAAAGCCAACTTCTCGGCAATTAAGCGCAACTGCCCAGCCCGATAAAAATACCACCACAAATTGCCAGCAATCTGCAAAGCCGCTGGGCTATCTCCCTGCTGGCAGGCAAAATCCAAACCCGCCCAAAAGTTGGGAGTTGCGCGAGCGGCTATCGTGTTCCACATCGCCACCTGTGCGCTCCGAATGCCATCAAACACTTCACCTGCCAATTTGCCAAAAAACTGACAATGCGCGGCATAAAGCCCGTGCCAATCTGCTTGGGCGTGCAATTGGGCGCGGGCAAAATCGGCAATGGGGGCTAACAAATGAAACGCGGGTGCATCTTCGCCGGGCAAGCTTTGCACAAGCCCGCTGGCACGCACCACCTGCCAATCTTCTGCGGCGTGTGGAAAAACCGCCTGCACTTGGTCTGCGGTAAACCATCCGTGAAAAACCCCCAAAGCGACAAAAATTGCCTGTTGGGGAGCGGATAGACGCGCAAAGCTGGTGGCGATGGCGGCATGAAGAGGGCTTGCCCACTGTTGGGGAGTTGCAACCCCCTTGCGCTGTGCCACCACTGCCCGCAAAACGGCTTGCGGCAACACATCTTGGCACTGTGCCGCCACCAGTTCCATCGCCAGCGGCAAGCCATCCATTGCCACCACCAAGCTTGCCAAGGTGAGCGCATTTGCAGTTGTCACAGTCCCTTCCCAGCCAAAACTGTGCAAACACCGAATCAAGAACGCAACGGAAGGAATTTGCAACAAAAGAGCCGGTGGTGGCAAAGCGTGCAGGTCAGGCAGGGGCAACGGCGCAACCGCCCAACGAAACTCACCGCGAATGGCAAAGGCACTGCGGCGCGTATAAAGCACCGTCAGGTTTGGCACGCTCGCCAGCAATTGCTTGAGTGCCACTTGCAAATTTTCCACCGCATCACATCCATCTAAAACCAACAAAAATNNCAGTGCGTTTGTGCGGTTGCTGGGGCAGTGAACCCACAGCGGGTGGTTATTTCCTGCAAAGCGTCCAAGTCTGTCAAACATTCCGACAAATCTACCCAAATGCACTGCTCCCCAAACAGTGGCAAGGCTTGATAGGCAATTTCGAGTGCTAGCCGAGTTTTGCCAATGCCGGGCGCACCCACCAAACCCAACAAGCGCAATTGGCTGGCTAGGGCAGATTGGGCGCGGGCAAGTAAGTCGGTTTGCCCAATGCACGGCAATAGGCGGGCGGGTAGTGGCGGAAAGGTTAACGTAGTGTGAGCAGGTGGCGGGGGCGGAGCCACTTGCACAACTTGGATGCGTTGCTGGGTGGAGGGGATATACTCGGCGGGCGTGTGGCGGGNNGCGGGTAGGCTTGTGGGGCAGGAGCGTTAACAACTGCGCCACCACTGCTGGCTGGTGCGCCAAATCCAAAGCTGGCACGAACAGTGCCGAAAAGGTCAGCGCACTGATTTTTCGTTGCCCGCTCTCCAAACGCGCAATATGTTCGCGGGTGTATCCAACCGCCAACCCTAAGTCGTCTTGGGTCATCTGCAAACGCTTGCGAAAATAACGTAAGTTTTCGTGGAATGTGGCAAAAGGTAACTGCATAAAGATTGACACAAAATATCACATTTCTGCGCCACAAAAATTATACACTGAAGCAGTCATCCATTAAAAAAATACTCATCTAGCATTTCCCATGAATCCTAAACTATTTTTCATCCCCTTCCTAATGTTGAGTTTACTGTGGACAGTCTTGCCCACACACGCCGCCAACGCTGTGGTGGGCAATGGCACACCCGCCAGTTGCACCGAAGCGGCGTTTGATGCGGCGTTGGCGGTTGTCAACGGTGGCGGAGGCGGCACTTTGCTTTTCAATTGTGGCAACAGCCCACACACTATCGAAATTTATACTTCTGCCACCATTACCGGTTGGGTCACTATCGTTGGGCAAAATCTGATCACCCTATCTGCACAAGGAAACGCCCCTAGCTACCAGCACCCACGTTTTTTTGAAATTGCCGAAGCCGGGCAATTAACCCTGCAAGATATTATCCTAACGGGTGGGCGTTCTCCAGCGGGAGATGGCTGGGGTTCGCAAGGGGGTTCGATTGTCTTATGGGATGATGGGCAGGATTTTGATACCGCGCTCACGCTTAAAGGAGTTACCTTGCTAAACAGTGCCAGCAGTGCTTGGGGGGGGGCAATTGCCAATGAAGGCGGGTTGGTGTTGATAGAAAATTCCTACTTGGAAGGCTCTGCCAAGTGGGGCGGGGCATATAATGGGGCGAACGGCTATGAGCAATTTGACCAATTGACCGTTCGCAATTCCAGCAGTACAGCGGGTGGTGGGGCTTTGCGCTTTTGGAACAGCAAACAAGTGCAAATCAGTCACTCGACCCTGAGTGGTAACACAACCAGCGGCTCCGGTGGTGGCATTGAAAATATTGGTGGGCAGTTGACTGTGCGTGCCAGCTATGTGGAAGCCAACCATGCCGATTCACAGGGTGGCGGAATTGCCAATCGTTACAACGCCAATACCGCCACAACTGCCAGCCTGGTGATTGAAAATTCGGCGATTCAAGACAATACCAGCAATGCCGATGGCGGGGGAGTGGATAGCAACCAAAGTTTGATCGTGCGTAACAGCAGTTTTCGCCGTAATCAAGCCGTGCGCGGCGGGGGTATCAGCAATTGGAAAGGTTCGCTGAGCTTGGAAAGTGCCACACTCGAGAGCAATACGGCTACTGATGGCGCAGGTTATTATCAAGCGGAAGGGGGTGCGCTCTTGAATCATGTCACTTTTAGCGAAAATAATGCCAGTAACAATGGTGGCGGGCTATATTTGCACGAAGTTTTGGGGGCAACCAGTGCCAATTGGGTACATATCGCCAATAGCCGCATGATTGGCAATCGTGCGCAGGTGAGCGGTGGCGGCATTTTTGCCAATTCGGCTTACTTCACTTTGAACAACAGCGAACTGGCAAACCATCAGGGCGGGGCAATTTATCTGTGGCGTGCCAGCGGGCAGGTAGTTGGCTCGTATTTGCAAATCAGCCAAAGCAGTATCCACGATAACTCTGGGGATGGCATTTATCAGGGGCAGGTTAGCTATTTGGGCATGAGTAATAGTACAGTCAGCCAGAACAGCAGTTGGGGCGTGTGGGCGGGGTTGGATAGCACCGCCACCGACCTACAATTTGTCACTTTGCGTGGTAACGGCAGTGGGCAATTGAATCGCACGGGTGGCAATGCCTTCACTTTGGCATACAGCGCGGTGGATGCGGGTGGCGTAGTGAACGCGAGTTGTAGCTGGGCAGGTGGCTTGCCTGCCCCCAGTGTGGTGGGTAGTTATGCCAGCGATGGGAGTTGTGGGGCGTATGTGAGCAATCAGCTATTGTTGGGCGCGTTGGCATTGAACGGTGGCTCTACCCCGAACCATCTGCCACAAAGCGGTAGTGACCTCATCAACCGCATTTCTGCTAGCCTATGCCCCGCCCGTGACCAGCGCAATGCTACCCGCGAGAACCAGCCGTCCTTGCTGTGCGATGTGGGTGCGGTGGAAGCCACCAACTTGTTCCCGCGTATTTATTTGCCGATTGTGTTGAAGTGATGGCGTGGAAGGAAAACGAAACCCGCGTCACAGATTACTGGGATTTCGGGATTTCGCTGAATTTTTCAA
>DKKK01000120.1:9462-13993 GCA_002455215.1 Anaerolineales bacterium UBA6668
CCACTAATCCGTCTAATCTGCGTCCCTAATCCGTGTTCCCCATCCGCGTCACAGATTATGGGATTTAGGGATTTCGCTGAAATTTTCAAACTGCTATGCCTGACAATATCTTGAATCTGCGCAATCCACTAATCCGTCTAATCTGCGTTCCTAATCCGTGCAATCCCATCATTCGTCCAAGCCGCGTATCCGGTTTTTCGCTGAATTTTGACTAAGCGCCAATCGCTTAAACTCAAGACTTTTTGCACCAAAATTGATTAACAAGCCAACTTCTAAACGATAGGCTTTAAGATAACTTAAAGTTTGCGCAATATGCACCCCTTCTATTTCAGTTCTTGCTTTCAACTCCACCAACACCTTGCCTTCAACCACAAAGTCTGCTCTGCGCGTGCCGATTGGTTCAGGCAAATCCTTGTAAAAAATCTCCTGCTCAATTTCTCTCGCAAACTGCAAGCCCGCCTGTTTCAAGTCCCACGCCAAAGCACGTTGATAAATGACTTCTTGGAAACCATTGCCCAGAAACTTATGGACTTCAAATGAAGCACCAATAATCTTTTGAGTGATGTCAGTGTACTTAAAATGTTCCATCATCTGTGTAATCTCATCATCTGATTCATCCGCGTATCCACTTTTGATTGATTTTAGCACAATTTCAATCACGACACTATCATCCGCGCAATCCATATCACAGATTATAAGGATTTAGGGATTTCGCTGATTTTTCAAGAAACAACACCAAGTCTTTCCAAATTGCCGTGCCTGACAATCTTCTCAATCCATATCGCAGATTATTGGGATTTAGGGATTACGCTGAAATTTTCAAACTGCTATGCCTGACAATATCTCGAATCTACGCAATCCACTAATCCGCCTAATCCGCATCACAGATTATAGGGATTTCAGGATTACGCTGAAATTTTCAAACTGCTATGCCTGACAATCTTCCCAATCCATATCGCAGATTATGGGATTTCGGGATTACGCTGAAGGTTTGAAACTGCTGTGCTTGACAATATCTTGAATCTGCGCAATCCACTAATCCGCTTAATCTGCGTCCCCCATCCGCGTCACAGATTATTGGGATTTCAGGATTACGCTGAAGGTTTGAAATTGCCGTGCCTGACAATCTTCCCAATCTGCGCAATCCACTAATCCGTCTAATCTGCGTTCCTAATCTGCGTCCCTAATCTGCGTTTCTAATCCGCGTCCCTAATCTGCGTTCAAAATCCCCCAGATTCCCTGTTGAAATTCACTCATTTTTGCATTAATCTTATAACTATTACAAAGTCACCTGCCCCAAATGGAGAAAACACTGTGACCAACCAACTAACCCACCGCCTAACAATCTTCCTCCTGCTTTGCTTGTTGGCAGTTGCGCCCGCCCGTGCCGCCAACTTATCGGTCTATGGCGACAGCACCAGCTGGGGAAACTGGTCTTGGAACACCACAGCCAACTTCGCCAACACCAACCCGACACAAGCCGGCACAAACAGCATCGCCGTCACCTACACTGCAGGCTGGGCAGGGCTTTCCTTGCGCACTAGCCCGGCACAAACCACCAGCGGCTACACCGGCATTCGCTTTTGGGCACACGGCGGGGCAGATGGTGCGAACTTCCAACTGTACATCCAACAAAGCGATAGCGGCGCGGCTAGCACAACAATCAACCTGAACCCGCCCGCCAACACCTGGCAAAGCTACACCATCACCTGGGCGCAATTGGGCAACCCCACCCACATTGCCCGTATCAACTTTCAGGAAAACACCGGTTCGGCACAAAATGTCTTCTATTTAGACGAAATTGAATTCTTGGAAGTAGCGAGTAATGGCAACGCCCTAACCGACTTGCCAGACAACACTTCGGATGGGCAAACCGCCCCCAATAGCGGTAACGCTGGCATTGCCATCAGCCTAACTGGGCGCGTCTATCTGGCACGTCATCCCATCAGCCGCATTCACAGTTGGGCAAGCACCGCCCAAATGCTGGCAGGGGATGCACCCGACTTGGTTTTTGGCACTACCGATGACAACCCCGATGAGGATGGCTGTGCCTACGCCCCCGCCGCCCATACCCTGTGCGGTGTCGAAAGCTTAGCAGTGGACCGCTGGGGTAACCTGTATGCCGCCGACACCTACTTTCACCGCGTCTTGGTCTTTCTCGACCCAGCCAGTGACCCCACCCCCACCACTGCCGACATCGTGCTGGGACAGCCCAACTTTAGCAGTGGCACTCCCGATAACGATTTCCCCGCTGGCAACAGTATCCGCGAAGGCTTTTATTACCCACGCGGGCTGGCACTAGACAATGCCGAACGCTTGTACGTGGTGGATGAATTTAACCAGCGCGTGTTGTGGTACGAACTACCGCTCGTTGCACCGTATGGCGACACCCTGCCGGACGGAGTACTTGGACAAGCAGATTTGAACACGCTGGGGAGTGGCACTGCCGATGCCGGAGCGGGCGTGACTGGTTTGAACCGCTTCCGCTTGCCGCTGGGGGTGGCGGTGGATTGGCAAAGGCGGGTGTATGTGAGCGATTACCCCAACAACCGCGTCCTGCGTTTTGCCTTCCCCACCAGCAATTCCCCCACTGCCAATGCCAGTTACAGCGTTTCCAGTGCCCACGACCTTGCCGCTGACTCTTTTGGCAACTTGTTTGTGGGGAGCAACGGCGGCGGGCAGGTACAGGCATTTTTGGATGACGGTAACCAGACCCCTGACCGCACGTACACCGCCAGCTACCCGATGGGCATAACTTTTGACCTGAGCGGCAATTTGTGGGTGGCAGAAGAACAATATCTGAATCCAAGTACCAATTGGCAGGTGCGGCTATTTTACGCGCCTGCCCCCAGCCACAGCCTAACGGTGCAAACCACTGCCCCCGCATTGGAAACCGTCTCTCACCATCTGTTTGGCACGAACCTGGTGCCGTGGAACTGGTGGATTTTGGCTGGCAATCCTACGCTCAAACAAAGCCTGTTCACCGCCATTGCCCAAGCTCCGCTCGACACCCTGCGCATGCCCGGCGGCAGTTGGGGCAATACCTACGGCTGGTTGGCATGTGAACTGCAGTTAACCCCCAGTGCGGGCACAGCGGCAGGTGGACCCACCCCCAGCAATTTGACCAGCTACCTGCCAGCCCACGCCCAAGCCTGCCGCGCCTGGGATTCTGGCAACAACAGCTATTTTTCCATTCTGGGTTGGGCGGCAAAACCTAGCAATTATCTTGAATTGTTAACCACTACCAACAAAAGCGGCATGTGGGTGGTGAATCCCAATGGCACACCGCAAGAAGCCGCCGCACTGGTGGCATTTTTCAATGGCGATGTCAGCGATGCACGGGTGATTGGAGTGGATAGCAACGGTGATGATTGGGGGAGCGTTGGGCGATGGGCGAGTTTGCGTGCATTGCGGGGTTATTCTTCGCCGCTGGGCATCCGCTATTGGGCAGTGGGCAACGAAGTGTATGCCAATGAAGGGTGCCCTGCCCCGTGGAGCTACGGCTGGGAACCGCTGTGGACATGTGAAGGCGAGCAATTTGTGAATGGCATCACTGGGCACGCGGGTTTTAGTGCCTTTCGTGCGGCAATGCAGACGGTGGATGCCACTGTGCAGGTGGGGCTGGTGGGGGATGTGCCGGGTACAGCTTGGCAGGGGAATGATAGCGGCGGTTGGGGGCGAGAAGTGCTGACGACAGCCGGCGCAAATCAAGACTTTTATGATGTTCACCACTACGCACTGGGAAGCGGACCTGCCACCTTGTCCCAGAGCAACCTTGCCGTGCCACACTCGCTCTATTCCAGCCTAAAAAGCCAACTGCAAGCGGATTTTACCGCCACGGGTGTCACACCTTCCACGCTGGCTCTCACCGAACACAACTACGTTTTGCAGTTTGGCGACCCTAATCAAGCCATGACCAAAGCCATCAACGCGCTTTTTCAAGCAGATGTACTGGGGCAGTTGGCGACTCATGGCTTTGATATTGCCAATCAGTTTATGCTGTATGATACAGATGACAGTAGCAATGGCTACACCAACTTTGCTATGATGCGACTGATGGATAGCAATCGGGGTAATGGCGGCTCGCAAGCGGGCGAATACACTTTCCGCTATAGCCCCCAATATTTTGCCTACGCGCTTTGGGGGCAGGCGCAAGGAGATTTGCTTGCCAGCACCCAATCGCTCAACGCGCCCACTCAACTGAGTGCCTATGCAGTACGCGATGCGGGGCAGGTGTGGCTGGTGGTGATCAACAAGCAAAGCCAGACCTACCGCCTACAAATTGACCTGCAAGGGTTTNNAAGACCTACGGGCGGTGGCACTAGCCGATGAAACCGTGCAATACAATGGAGACCGGCTCTTGCAAGGTTATCAGCCCTTACCTGCCGCACCCATCCTGCCAGGCGTTGGGCAAAATGGGGTATATGCCTTCCCGCCAAATTCGGTCACGCTTTTGCAGTTTTCTGCCAACTATGCGGTGTATCTGCCAATTGTGTTGAAATAAGGGGAATCTGTGACGCGGATGGGAACG
>DKKK01000120.1:14116-14497 GCA_002455215.1 Anaerolineales bacterium UBA6668
GCGGATTAGGGACGCAGATTAAGCGGATTAGTGGATTGCGCGGATTCAAGATATTGTCAAGCACAGCAGTTTCAAACCTTCAGCGTAATCCCGAAATCCCATAATCTGTGACGCGGATGGGAACGCGGATTAGGGACGCAGATTAGACGGATTAGTGGATTGCGCAGATTCAAGATATTGTCAGGCATAACAGTTTCAAACCTTCAGCGAAATCCCGAAATCCCATAATCTGTGACGCGGATGGGAACGCAGATTAAGCGGATTAGGGACGCAGATTAGACGGATTAGTGGATTGCGCAGATTCAAGATATTGTCAAGCACAGCAGTTTGGAAAGACTTGACGTTGTTTCTTGAAAAATTCAGCGAAATCCCGAAATCCCA
>DKKK01000199.1:0-1311 GCA_002455215.1 Anaerolineales bacterium UBA6668
TGGCTAGTGAGGGGGCATTGCCCTCTCACTAGCCGCACCACCCTAGGACTTTAAGAAAGCCCTAGGGTGCGTGGTAAGTGGTCAGTATTTGCCAATAATTGCAGGTCGGCAAGCCCATCCAGCACCGCCTGCCGCTCGGCGGATGCAAGCGGGAGTGCATCAAACTCGGCTTGGTCCAATATTAAGCACGTGCCATCATTGCCATTTACCCACACATCTAACGCCAGATCTAACGAGCGGATTTCATCACCCACCCGCTTGGCAGGTCTGGCAAAGTTGCAATACCAACCTTTTAGCTCGGTTTGTCCGGCAGACCAAATTTCATAGATGGCATAGTAGCGGTCTGTGTAAAACCACTCAATGAAGATATCGCCGCGCTGAAAAACGGTGTAGCCCAAATCTAGTTGTTCGCGTAAGGTAAAAATGGCTTTTACACAGAACACTTGTGGGGTGGTGTGCAGAAGTTCGCCTTGCCAAGTGAGCGTGGTTTCTCCAGCGAGATTGCACTTGCAAATTAGGACAGCGGTCATTTGGCGGGGCTAGGCGTTTGCCAAAATATGCGTGACGGCTGTGCCAGCCGTTCCGCCCAGAGCTTGTGCCATGCCGAACTTGGCGTTGGGCACTTGGTTGGCACCGGCTTGTCCCCACAATTGGCGCACCACTTCCACCACTTGATAAACGCCACTCGCACCAGCGGGATTGCCCCGCGCTTTTAGCCCCCCCAGCGTGGCAATCGGAATGCGCCCGTGTAAGCCAATTTCGCCATTTGCCGCCAATTGCCAGCCATAACCGGGGGCGGCGAAGCCAGCCGCTTCCAACGTGAGTGCGGCAAACACGGTGTAGGCATCGTGCAGTTCAAACAGGTCAATATCGGCTGGGCGTAGGTTGGCTTGGCGGTATGCCTTCAGTGCCGATTGTTCGGACGCTCGGAAAAAGAGCGGGTTGGTGCGGTCGTGGACGGCTAGGGTGTCGGTGGCAATGGCAGAAGCCAATACCTGCGCTTTGGGCTGGTGTGGGTTAGGCAGTTTGTCACCGGCCACCACCACCACTGCCGCCGCGCCATCGGCATCTGGGGCACTGTCAAACATGGTAATAGGGTCGGCAATCATGGGTGCTGAAAGAAAAGCATCTGCAGTGATGGCGTTGCGGAACATTGCCAGTGGGTTGGTGCGTCCGTTGGCATGGGCATTGACCGAAAAGCCGGCCATGTCGCGCAGGTCAATTTGGTTTTGGTGCAGATAGCGTTGCAGGATGAGCGCGGCACTGGCAGTGAGCGTACTACCGTAGCCAAGCTCCCAATCGGCATCACTG
>DKKK01000199.1:1336-2964 GCA_002455215.1 Anaerolineales bacterium UBA6668
ACCGTATCTGTCAGTTTTTCCACGCCCACTACCAAAGCGGAATCCACTAGCCCACTGCGGACGGCCATCACCGCTTGACGGAGTGCCGCCGCCCCGGAGGCTTGTGCGGCTTCGGCTGCCATAGCTTCTACGCCGCGCAGTCCGCAATAGTCGGCAATGAGTGCGCCGGTGTGTTCTTGCCCGCTNNCTTGTTGTAGGGCGGGGGAGACTGCCCGCCAGGCGAGTTGGCGCAAGGACCATTGCCAATGTTCGCCAACAGCGGTGCATCCAGTTCCGATGATAAATACTTCGCGCATAAGGAGGGGTTAAGGATTGAAAAGAAAGGGTTGTTCAACCGGGTTGGGTTGGGTGCGAGTGTGGATCATCCGGGTCAGTGGGTAGTTCGAGATGAAAAGCTCACTGCCTTTTTCGGCCTTACCTTGTTTGTAATTATTCATGCCATATTGCAATTCCCAGCTATATATGTGCGCAAAATCAAAATTTGCACGAATCAGCGGAGAATCGTCATAGGTGATGAGCCAAGCATGTTGGCAAGTTTTCATTTGTTCGGCAAACTGCTGATGGTTAAATTCAGTATGCAAAATACCTTTTTTGCCATACAGTTTCGATTTTGTTGCTTTGATGTAGGGCGGGTCTAAGAATGTAAAGGTTTCTTTCCCGCCATCTACCAAAACAGCACGATAATCCAGGTTGGTAATTTTAATTCCTTCCATCCATTTGCCTAGTTCGGCAGTTCGCCGAATGGAAGATTCTGTAAAACGTCCCAAAAAAGCCAGTTGTGAATAGCCACCCGATTCCACCACGCCAGAGAAGGTAATGCGATTGAGCACAAAAAAGCGCACCGCTCGTTCCAACTCGCTTAAGGTAGATTTATCTGCCGCCACCAGTTCATTAAACAGGGCTTGCCCATCGCTGGATTTGACCTTAAGTTGGGTGATTTCTTGAGCGAGCTTTTCCGAGTCTAGTTGGACGTATTTCCAAAAGTAGTAAAGTTCTGGGTTTAGGTCGTTGATCCAAATGCTGAGTTGGGGAAAAACTTGCCTTAGGTAAAGAAAAAAAGAGCCGCCCCCCACAAAAGGCTCGCGGTACTCACTGAAATTCTGCGGTAGCAGATACTTCATTTGTTGAATCGCACGGGATTTGCCGCCCGGATAGCGTAGGGGACTTTTGGTCATGGGAACTTACCTTTCTGCCATCGAATTGGCTAGACAAAAGGTAGCTTATTTTTTAATGTATCGCCAATTTGCCGCGATAGCGGGTATAGGTGGCATAATCAATTTCCACGCGGCGGGCAATGTATTCGCGGGTGGTGGGGGCTAGCCGTTGGGCGTGCGGCAGGCGGTCGGTCACCTGCAGTTGGAAGGCGTCCGAGCCAGCACCGGAACCAAACGACACGCACAAGATTCGCTCTCCCGGTTGCGCCACATCTAACACTGCCGAAAGCCCAATCATTGCCGCCCCTGCATAGGTGTTCCCAATCACCGGCACCAACAAGCCAGTTTCGATTTGCTCATTTTTAAAACCGAGTAGCTTGGCGGCACGTTGGGGGAACTTGGCGTTGGGTTGGTGAAAAACCGCATAGTTGTAATCGCTCGGTTTTGTGCCCAAGCCTTCCATCAGCGCACTTG
>DKKK01000046.1 GCA_002455215.1 Anaerolineales bacterium UBA6668
CGATGTCGAAGTTACGAAGAGCGCGATTTATGCCCGTGTCAAATCCACCTTACCAGTCGCCCGCATACCCACACTCAAAATCATCGGTGTGGTTTTCCCAAAAGCTAAATTTAAGTTCAACCAATTGGCGTAAATGCAAAATGTCATGCGCCACCCAAGACACCAAAATGTCCCCAGCGCGAATGCCATCCAACGGTGGGAGATTATAGGTAGTTTGCCAATCCACCTGCTCCAAATTTTCGAGCCAGGCAATGCTGGCAGAACGTTCTAGCAAAAAGGCTTGGAGCGTTTCATAAAAATTCCACTCGGCATAGCGGTGCAAGATGGGCCAATCCTGCGGTTCAATCGCCTGCCAACTGGTCGTATTGCCAGCCAGTAGATGTTGGATGCGGGGTCGGAAATCGCGCCGTTCTTCGTCCAGCAAGTGGCAAATCACACCATGCATACTCCAACTTTCCGCATCGGGTCGCCATTGCCTTTGCGCCAGGGTTGCGGTCGCCAAGAAATTCTCAAATAGCGTTTGATGATTTTTAAGTTGCGCAATACAATCAGAAAGGTTCATGGGAAAACTTGCCTTAGACACGAAACTATTTCAAACTTGACAAAAGATTGATACACTCTATTTTACTCGATAATAACCTACCCACAAGTTATGGGGGTAGGAATTTACAACAACTTATCTTTCGGCTGTAAACTCACCATCTGGCAAGGTACACCATTCACTCCAACTACCGGGGTACAACCGGGCACCGCTTAAGCCTGCAATTTCTAATGCCAACAAATTGTGACAAGCCGTCACGCCCGAGCCGCAATAGGCAACTATATTTTCTATTGGCGTGTTCCCTAGCAAGCTTTGAAAGCGTGAGCGAAGGACTTCCGGCTGGACAAAGGTTTTCTGCGCGGTCAGATTGTCTGCAAAGGGGGCATTCAGCGCGTGCGGAATGTGCCCGGCTTGCGGGTCAATGCTCTCGTTTTCGCCATGAAAGCGGTCAGCAGAACGGGCATCGAGCAATTGGAAGGTGGGTGTATGCAAGTTTGCTTGTACATCTGCCAGTGAAACCGTCTGGTTTGGCTGGATATCGGCAATGAAAAGGCGGGGAGCATTGTGAGATGTACCGCTTTCGCAAGGCAAGCCCGCCGCCTGCCAGCCCTGCCAGCCACCATCTAATACTGCCACAGCAGTGTGCCCCAGCCAACGAAGCATCCACCACAAGCGAGCGGCAAACGCCCCCCCCACTTGGTCGTACACTACCACTTGAGTAGTCGCGCCAATGCCCCAATTTTGCAAACGATTCACCAAGTCAAGCGGGTCGGGAAGCGGATGGCGTCCTGTCTTGCCGGGTACAATCGCGCCTGCTAAATCGTGCTCCAGATGGGCGAATACCGCCCCCAAGATGTGGCTCTTTAGATAGTCTTGTTGTCCTTGCGCCGGGTTTGTCAGCACATGCCGGCAATCTACAATGACCCAATTGCGGTCGTGCAGGTGTTCGGCTAATTCTGTGACGGATAGGATTGTGGTGTACTTTTTCATTGTTTGGGATGTTAGATTGGAAAAGGAGTTACGAACCAGCCCAAGCAGATACTTTTTCATGGGCAGTAGTGCTGTGAATCGGCAAGCCGATTACCAATCGTTTGGCAAGCACCTGTTGCTCTGCCATTGGGCTGAACCCCAACCCAGCCAAATGACGGCTCATCCAATATTGGTAGTTACGTAAGCACAGGTAAAATGGGCGGTTTTCGCGGGTAAACTCACAACTTAACAAGGCAGAAAACAGTTCTCCCAAGCGCGATTCTGCCTGCGGATGCACGTACGGTTTGACGAAAATACCCTTGATACCACTGGTGACGGCAAAAAACGCCAAAATGTCGCCCCCATCCTCCAAAACCCAGCCATCCGGCTCTGTTTGCAGTGGGCGTTGCCACTCGACTGTTTGCACCATGCGCGGCGTGACGTCGTGGCACAAATGGGCAATGGCGTGTAAATCCTGACTGGTGGGTTTGCGTAAAAACGGTGGGCTTTTGCGAATGTGTGTTTTTTCTGATAGTCGCCAGATACTTTGATGCGTATAAACCGTAAAGCCTACGCTGTGAAAATGCGCTATGGAAGGGTGTTGGGAATCAAGTTCCACCACCAAATAATGCATTCCCTGTTCGCCTGCCATGTGTGCGCCTTGCGTTAACAATGCAGACATGCTGGCGGGTTCTGTCAAGCCTTGCGATTCACTCGCCGCCAAAAAGTACATGTGTGCCAAATGCTGGTGTGAGTTAAACACCATTTGCGCCACTAGGGTATGGTGGGGGGTGTGCGCCAGCCAAGCATAGCCGTTGGCTTGGGGGGAGAGATAGCTTTGTAGCGTGCTGATGACAACGGGTGGCTGTCCGGTCACTGCCGCCTGTTGGAAGGTGTAAACCGCATGGGGCAAGACACGCTGTAATAGCCAAAAATCACGCCAGCTAAAATCACGCACCTGTACTTCTGAAGTCATGCTATCATTATACTCGGCACGCCCGAAATATTGCGCTTTTTCCATAGTTAGAATTCTTTCATCTCTGCGGCGGTTTATGTCTGGTCCTAGCGGAGCTTGTCAGTAGTTAAGTACTATAAAGTACAAATGTACTACAATCACAATA
>DKKK01000177.1 GCA_002455215.1 Anaerolineales bacterium UBA6668
TTCATCCTGTTTCGCCAGACTGTTGAATGGTTACTTTTTCACTTATTAAGAAAAAACGCCCAACGGTCTTTGCTTCAGCGGTGCTTTAGGTGGCTACAAATATCTGCAAACCTGATGCGGGTCGAATATAGGTGTTAACTGCCTTTTCCCGATAAAAAGTTTATTTTCGGGAACCCAAATACCCTGTAAACCGTTTAACCGATAGCTTTTGCTGGTAAGTACCTTCCCTCTATTGTTTTTTGGGAAATTTCAGCTAAGATAAATCTACTCATTTTTCCCACTGATTTGATTTCTTCGTATCTTATGGCTAATTCAACTTTTGACCGTTATGAAATTCGGGGTGTGCTAGGCAAGGGCGGTATGGCTACGGTCTACCGCGCATGGGATCCGCGTTTCGAGCGCGAAGTCGCTCTTAAAGTATTACCGCTCAATTTCATGCACGATGAGCAATTTTTGGAGCGTTTTCGCCGTGAAGCCACACTGGTTGCCGCGCTGGAACATCCCGCCATTGTACCCGTGTACGACTTTGGCGAACAAAGTGGTCAACCGTATCTGGTGATGCGCTATATGCCCGGTNNGACCGTATTCAGAGCAAAGGACGGCTCAATATTAAGGAAACTGCCGATATCACCAGCCGCATTGGCGAAGCACTCGATTGGGCACATAGCAAAGGAGTCGTTCATCGTGACCTAAAGCCTGGCAATATTTTGTTCGATTCGGCTGGTAACCCCTATCTCTCTGATTTTGGCATCGCCCGACTCACACAAGGTGGCGGAACACTGACCGGTACGGGAATTATTGGCACACCCGCTTATATGAGCCCTGAACAAGCACGCGGAGACCGCGATTTAGATGGGCGTAGTGATCTGTATGCACTCGGCGCAATCGTGTACGAAATGCTGACGGGGTACCAACCTTACTCGGCAGATACACCCATGGGATTGGCGGTCAAGCATATTACAGATCCGGTTCCACGCATCCGAGACGCTCGTCCCGATTTGCCCCCAAGCTCCAATTGGGTCATCAACAAGGCAATGGCAAAGGATCGCACAGAGCGTTATGTACGTGCCGCCGAACTTGCCAAAGCAGTGAGCCAACTCTCCACTTTGCCCGCCGCACAGTTGGAGAGTACGCTGTTAGAGCCGGGTATTATGCCCACCGCATTGGGAGCGCAACCTGCTGGGACAGCTTACCGCCCACCAACACCCGCCAAGCCTATCACCCGCCTACCTGTCAAGCCGGCTACCCTTTCTGTTCCGCAGGTGGTCAATCCAACATCTGCACCAAGCCCTAGCCAGCCTTTGCCTGCTACTTCCCCCAATCGTTTGCCCATGTGGTTGGGGTTGGGTTGTTCGGGAGTGCTGATTATCGGCATCTTGGCGGTTGGATTGCTCGCTTGGTCAGGGCTTTTGGATGTAAACAAGTTTGGGCGAAAAACCAGTGAGTTGAGCAGTGCCTTCACTGCCACTGCCATTCAGCAAAGCACGGAGTCTGCTCTTTCTGCCAATGTTAGCCAAACGCTGGCGGCGGTTGACCAACAAACTGCCCAAGCAAATGCGCTTTCTCAACAAATTACGCAAACTATGGCGGCGGCAGATATGGCGGTGCAAACCAAGCAAGGTGAAGTGACTGCACTGGCACAAACACAAACCGCTGTTGCCAATGCCACAGCAACTGCCACCGTGTTTACCCCGCCTACTCGCACTGCAACCCAAGCGCCCACCCACACGCCCGCACCGGTTTTACCTACCAATACTAGCGTTCCACCTACACCAACAAATATTCCCCCGACTGATACGCCCATCCCGCCTACCGATACCCTTGTTCCGCCAACGCCTACGCCCACATCGGTCCCATTAACCGGTGAGNNATATTTATTTAAAAACTGGAGCGAATGTGGAAGACGGCAGTGTGGACAATTTATTATTTAGTGTGCTTTACCGCAATGGCACAACCAGCGCTGAGTACACCTTAGATGCTCCCGGCGACCTGACACCCGACTATTCGGACGGCTATAACTTGGTGGTACCCGGTCTGTTTTGCGATATTATCGGTTGGAAGCTACGCAAAACCGGCAGTGACGACTGGCGCGGGGTGATTTTTAGTGTGGATGTGGATGGCACAAATTTATACTTTGACGGTGATTTTGGCTATTCAACTTTTACCGGTGGTAGCTATTGGCGTTCTGGCACTTGGGATGGCACGAGTCATTATCAAAGCGTGTGCGTGCCGTAAAATTTGCCAACCGGGGAAACCGATGCGCGGATTTCTCTTTACCGGTTGGTTCGCTCGAAGCGATAGAGTGCTAAACCAAAAAAAGCCGGCTGTGGAATGTTTTCATAGCCAGCAAAGGGCACATCTCCCTGCCACAGCCTTTCACCACGCGAATGCAAGTACCAGATAACCGCTGGCTGATGGGTTTGCACCGCCGCTTGCACGGCTTGCCAATCGGTGCTTGTCTTTAATAGCACCTCTTGTGCCGGTGCTTGTCCAGCTTGTACCCAATAATAGTCCACAACCGATAAATCTGGTGTTTGTGCCAATAGCCAACTTCCCGATATATCTTGCAAGACTGTATGCATGGCTGGGGTGTACTGTGTTTTGCTAGGTTCACGCCAATAATGATTAGGGGTGTACAATTGGCGGAAGAAAAATACTACTAATGCCAGGCTGATAGTTAAATTGAGCCAACGGTTCGGCAAATAGGCAAGCGCCAACCCTGCCAATAGATATGCGGCGGGTAAGCAAATGATGAGATTGCGTTCGGTCAGCACCGAAAAGCCATAGAGAGAAGCCCAATACACCAAACCCGCTGGCAGGAGCAACCATGCCACCAGCCATATCCCTGCCCAACGCCGCCGAAGCAAACGTTGATTGGGTATCACCAAACTCGCCACCACCCCAAATGCCAGCAATGCCATCATCCAATATGTTTGCTCGATTTTTCGGTTAAAGAAAAACCAAAAATAAGTGACAAACTGCACCCAAAATGGTTGGGGGTTGGGTATCCAAAACCCGCTTTGCTCGCGCGAAAATTGCCCAAGCAGATTGGGAATCCAGCCGCCAAAGGGTAAAAAAGCGATTCCCAACAGCAGGATGCGTCCCCACCACAGCCGTTTACTCACGATGAAGTACACGACCCAACCGACTCCGTGTCCGACAAATACCAATATGCCAAAATAATGCACCCAGGGCAAACAGGCTAGGCTAATGCCATAATGCCAGCGGTAGCGTTGCCCGGCAAAGGCGAATAAAACGCTGAATAGGGTCAGTAATAATAGCAAGCTGTAACTACGCGCTTCTTGGCTATAATACAGTGGAAACCATAAAACTGCCATCAACAAAGTCGCCCGCCATGCGGCTTTGGCGCTGAGCCAGTTGTGCCCCACTTGCCAAAGCGCCGCCAATGACAAAATGCCACAAAATGCGGAGAATGCCCGCAATGCAAAAGCCGTCTGCCCCAGCAGGCGTTGCCAGCCCCACATGACCAGTTGATAGCCCGGCGGATGCACATCTTGCTGTGCGGCTTCAATTACCTGCCACGGGGTGGCTAAGTGGCTGATTTGCCAGCTATAGAGTTCATCTTCCCAAAGCGATTGGGCTTCTAAATTGTTAAAACGCAACCAAGCTCCCAATAGTAGCACAGGAAGTAGGGCGAGAAATCGCGCTGTCAGACGGTTTATAGAAAACGGTAGATAAGTTCGCTCTGCCATAAATGCCAACTTCAACTTGGCATATTCGCCAAATGTGTATGCGACACGCTTTGTATGCGGTACGTCTGCCGCATATTGAATTGCACTTTTATTTCTTAAGGGTAAGACGTAATTTCTATCTGTGTCAGTACAGGCGTGCCGAGTATAACACAAAACGACTGACGGGAGAGTCAGTCGTTTTGGAATCGGTATGGCAATCAATTGTGGGTAGTTCAGCAAAAAGCCTGACTATGCCATTCGCAAGGGTGGAGAAGGGTATTTGCTAGTTATTTATCTGCATAATGGTAACGGTGGTTTGCCCTGCCGCCACAATCGCTTGCACGGATACTGCTTTGCCATCGGATGCGCCATCGAATAACAAGGATAAAGTCGTATCGGTTTCGTAGGTGGCGGCGGTGCGCTCGGTTAAGCCTTGTTTGGCAAATTCATCGCGGTAAAAGCGAGCAACTTCGCTTAGTGATTGGTTGGTTGTAAAAACGACCATTTCAGCAGTGGAGCTTATCACTTTTCCATCGCTGGTGGTTACAAACGGGCTATTATTGGTTCCAACCGCCAAACCGGCGCTGGCTGTCAGAGCGGCTGTAATGCCCGCTTGGGCAGTTGGGTCTTTCAACACCGCTTGTGCAGTTTCGGCAAAGCCGGGCACTTCTTCCATCAACGCTTGCACTGTCGGGTCTTGCAATGCGGCTTGAGCAGTGCCCGCTAGTTCGGGGGCTTGTTCTACCAACGCTTGCAGGGTGGGGTCTTGGGCTACGGCTTGCAGAGTGCGCCCCCCTTCGTACAGACGTTTGGCATCTTCGATACCACTGGTACACATACAGGCTAACAGAACAAACATCATTGGCAAAATAAGTAAAGAGAGTTTTGTTTTGGTCATCATAATTTCATCCGAATGAGTGCTAAAAAATCTTGTAGGTTTGAAGGATACTACACGTTACATTGATAATAATTCTACGCCAGAAATGAGCCAAAAGTTCCACGCAAGATTGAAACGCATACGCCCTTCAACTGCCAACAGTGCCACAGTAGCAGGAGCAGTAAATTCGACCTGCAAACTTTGCATCTGCCTGTTCCGTAGCGTATCCGGCAGAACAAAGGCTTGTTCAAAACGTTGACTGCCGAAGTTTGCCCATAGCCAGCACTCTGCCGCAAAAGGTTGGTTAAAGTCCTGAGCATCGCTAGTTAGTGCCGCTAACCTGAGTTGCACACGCCACTGGTAACGCTTGCCAACTTCAAAGGACTGCACCTTCTGCGAAAGCGCCCACCAATGCGGTTGGTTTTGCGTGTAGACTTGCCAAGCGGGTGCGCCTGCTGTTGGGATGAATGGCAATGCCAAGTTGTCGGCGTGTATCCCGTGACTGGTCACCAGTGACCAGGGTTGCGTCTGCTGACGAATCAGCGGGGTGGTGCTACCCGCTTGCCACAACGACCACCCATCAGGAACGGCGGAAATGCCTTGCAATGTGGGATTCACTAGCAATGCCGGCAGTTTCACCGCCGGAAGCGAGCCGATTTGTCCTTTATTGCGCCAAACAAGTGGCTCGGTGCTAGCAATGGGTTCTGCAGTTTGTCCTTTTTGCATTTCAGCTAGCCACAAAGCCGGAATCGCCGAGTTTGAAATGTCTTCCCCACTCTCACAACCCCAGCCGTGTAAGATTGCACCGACCACCTGCGGGTCTTTTGCCAGTTCATTGGCATACCATTGGATTTGATGCCAATAATACCGCGCACCGAGTTCTTGCATCTGCTCAGGAGAAGAGACTACTCTATCTTTGGCTGGCAAATCCCGCCAATAGGAGATGGGGTCTGTGCCGCCTTGCCAGCGTTGCCACCATTGGCAATTGCCTTGCCAACTGCCGTCGTTCTCTTCATCGAGCACAAAATCGGCGGTGCGTAAAGCAAATTCAACTATCAGCACTTGTAAATGGGGCGCGTGGGTGGCAAGCGCTTCCGAAACGACCCGCCGATAGCGTAAGGTATGCGTACCGGTATCTTGTAAATCCAGATCCGGGTCATCTTGAAATGTTGCCGTGCCCCACCACAACCATGGGCTGGTAGCTTCTTGTAAGCCGAGCAATGCGCCATATTGTTGGGCGGCTTGTAGTGCGGGTGAATAGGCTTGCCAAAATGTCCACGCCGGAGCACCTGTGGGAAAGTTACCGATAACCGCTTTACAGCCAACTTCTGCCAACAAGCGCATCCATTCCACATCAAATTCTGCTTGCCATTGGACTTGCAAAATATCGCCACACAAACCATTTTGTTCGGCTTGCCAGTACGCCACTTCGGGAAAGGCAGGGAATTGCAGAGCAGTATTTTGGAAAAATTGTTGTGCGGCAGTTTGAGCTGGTACGCCTGCCTGAAATCGTTTGCCTGGAGTAGGCAAGCCGCTGGCAAGTTGGGGGCGAGCAAGGATTTGGGCAGTGGTGTGATTAAACCGCGGTATTAGCTCCAAATTCTCGCCCACATGCACCCAAGCCAGCCCGCTTTCTGCCAAAGCCACAGCGAATGGTGTTGCTTGGTAATAATGCAAGCCGAGTTTTTTGAGCGTCATGGCTTAATGATAATGCAAAAGATAGGAATATGGGAATTTTGTTTTGCGAAGAAGGTCTGAAAACTGCTTATAAAAAGCTGTACCCCAAAATTATGGGCGCAAATCAGCTTTTATTAAGTTCGTTTTGTTCAAAACAAAGTCAACTGCTCCCCACTTGTGGGTGATGGCGTAGCGGGCGATGGGGTCGCCTGTGCCTTCTCGGCATCTAACTTTGCCAAAATACGGGGGATTTTGAGAAAATCTTCTTCTAATAGCTTCAACCATTGTGGATTGCGGAGCGCCGCCGCTGGGTGAAAAAGTGGCATCACGACGGTTTTATCAAACCGCTTGGGTTTGCCGTGAATAATAGAAATTTTCTCATTGGCGAACCAGCGTGCCATGCTAAAACGCCCCAAAGTCACAATGAGTTCGGGGCGAATGAGCAATAATTGACGGTCTAAGTAGTTTCCACATGCCGCGAGTTCTTCGGGCAAGGGGTCGCGATTGTTCGGCGGGCGGCACTTCACCACATTGGTAATATACACATCGGTGCGATTCAGCGTGATTTTGGCGAGCATTTGTTCCAGCAATTTACCCGCCTGCCCAACAAAGGGCAAGCCTTGTTTGTCTTCGTTAAAGCCGGGTCCTTCACCAATAAACATGACACGGGCAGTGAGCGGACCACTGCCCGGCACAGAGCGCGTGCGCCCGCTTGCCAGCCCACAAGCCTGACACTGTGAAACTTCGTGTTCTAACTGTTTAAGGGTTGTTTCTGCTGTCATGGAAAGTCCTGATTGTGCTTATCGCCGTAAATCTATATTCGACACGGATTTTATCCTGCACACGTTCTGAATATCGGGTTGTACTTTTTTATAGGAAAAGTGCAATTTCGACCCGTGTCGAATGTACCGCCAAATTAGGAATGCCTATTCAAATTCGCCAATATTTTCCGTCACCCAATACCAAAGTTTTTCCAAACCTTGCGCCGGGTCAACCTGCGGTTTCCAGCCCAATTCCTGCTCAGCTTTACGAATATCACTGACATACACTTTTTGGTCGCCGGGCCGCCAATCGCCGTATTCAATATTCAGCGCTCGACCTGCCAAGCGGCTTAAATGCGGTCCGACTTCGCGCCAGATAGAAAAGGTAAAAGCTGGACCCCCACCCACATTGTAGATGCGCCCCCCCACTTTCGCTGGGTTGCCAAGTGCAATGTCATAGGCATTGAGCAAATCTTCTACCCACAGCATATCCCGTACTTGTTTGCCATCCCCATAAATGCGGAAGGAGCGATTTTTGGCAGTGGCAATCACAAAATGCGCCAGCCAGCCTTGGTCTTCTACCCCAAATTGGCGATAGCCGTAGATGCAAGATTGGCGAAATACCACAGTCGGCAAGTCGTAAATGCGTGCATAATCACGCACATATTGGTCGCCTGCGCCTTTGCTACAACCATACGGGCTGTGAAAATCCAGTGGTTGGGTTTCTGGCAAGCCCAAAGGCAAGTCAGCATATTCCCAGCGGGTTTCGCGCTCGACCACTTCCACTTCTTCCATACCGCCATACACCTTGTTGGTAGATGCGTAGGCGATTAATGGCTGGCGACCATTGAGACGGGCGGCTTCCAGCACATTAAACGTGCCGAGCGCGTTGATGTCAAAATCTTCACGCGGGTTTGTGACAGAGAGTGTCACCGCAACCTGTGCGGCAAGGTGAAAAATGGCGTCTTGCCCCTGAGCGGCAGTGCCGATGGCAACACCATCACGCACATCCCCTTGCACAAAGCGAAACGAATCGCCAAATTGCTTGCGAAGCCATTTCAAATTTCGTATGGCTCCTTTTCGGCTCAAATTGTCAAAAATCGTTACGGTGTGCCCATTGCGAATGCAACGTGCGGCATAATTGCTTCCGATAAAGCCTGCCCCACCAGTAATTAAGACGTTGGTCATGGTAAAAACTCCTGCATTTCGGGAAAATTCAATTCTTTCAATGGAGAAACCGTCATCAACAAAGCAGTTTCACCATCGGGATAGTAACGGCGTCGTTCGCCGACAAGTTCAAACCCATATTTGTGGTACAACTTTTGTGCCACAGTATTGCTTTCGCGCACTTCCAATGTTGCCATGACTCCGCCTTGAGCAAAAGCATGTCCAAGCATCGCCCGCAACAAGCGTTCGCCCAGCCCCCGCCCCCGCAAAGCGGGTGTAACCGCAATGGTGGCGATGTGTGCTTCATCAACAACAAAATAATAGGCGGCATACCCCTGCACAACCCCACGATTGTCGCGCAAAGCAAAGCCAGTGACGTGTTCATTGTTCAGCATATCGGCAAAGGCTTGCGGATGCCAGCGGTCAGAGAAAATTTGATTTTCGAGCGCAACCAGTTGGGGCAAGTCTGTAGTCAGGAGTGGGGTAAGCCGATAAACAGCAGAAGCGGGCGCATACATGGCTTAAACTGCCGGTGCGGGGGGCGTTTGCCAATAGATAGGCTGAATCTCAACGGCAGAGTGAGCTTTGCGTTGGTCTAAGTGTTGCCAAGCGAGTTGTGCCAACCAACCGGCTTGCCGTAGGTTGTAAATCGGGTCGGCAATGCGTGCCCGGCGGTTGAGCAATCTGCGCCCCACTTCATCTATTTCACCGCATACAATGGTAGGTTGACCATCTAGCTCGCTGACCAACTCCTGCCAAGTATAAATCCGCCCGCTCTCACTCATTTTCCAGCCAAGCGATTGCCAGTGATAGCGTTGGGCGGCAATGCGCCCGCGCCCAGCTTGCAAAATGGCGATGAGTCTGGCAGGTGCTTGCGGGTGCGCCGCCACCAAAATATCCAAAGTAGGGATACCAATTAAAGGTAGATTGTGCGCTAGAGACAGCCCTTTGGCAAAAGCCAGTCCGGCTCGCAAGCTAGAAAAACCGCCCGGACCCAGCGCTACTGCTACCGCCTGCAATTGGTGCGCTTGAACGCCCATACTGGCAAAAACCTGTTGGACGGCGGGCGCAAGCTGTTGGGTGGTCGTTAAGCCTGCAAACCAAGTATGCTCTGCTAACACTGCCACGCGGTTGGCAAGCGCCACGCTCATTGTTTGAGTGGCGGTGTCTAGCGCCAGAATCATGGGTTATCTCTCAAAGGTTAAGCGGCGAAAGGCGGTGAGCAATTGAGCGCTACGGGCGCCTTTGGCTTCGCATTGAATTTCACGGCGGTCATCGCCCATTATGGCGAGTGTGATGAGCAAATGGTCAGCGGGAAGCCACGGCAAAATCACCTGCGGCCACTCCACCAATAGCACACCATTCATTGCCAGCCGTTCGGCTAAATTGATGCTCTCCACATCGGGAAAATTCCCCAACCGATAGCAGTCCAAATGATGAAAGATTTTGCCATCTGGGCGGGAATATTCATTAACGAGCAAATAAGTGGGGCTGGTGGCAGATTGCACTGCCCCCCAACCCCGCGAGATTCCACTGGTCAGCAAGGTCTTTCCTGCGCCCAAATTGCCTTCCAAGAGCAAAATATCGCCATCTTGCAAAAGCTGTCCCAGCCGCAAACCGTATCGGAAAGTTTGTTCGGGGCTACGGCTGGAGAATTTAAGCGCATTCGGACCGAGTATCGCCACAATTAAGTGCCTTCTTCCCAGCTGTTTAGGTAAGTGAATTGTTCTTCAGTCAGTACATCAATGTTCACGCCCATTGCGTTGAGCTTGTATTGAGCAATTTCTTGGTCAACTGTCACCGGAATGGTGTGAACGGCATTGCTGAGTTTGCCCTTGTTATCGAGCAGATACTTGGCGGCAAGTGCCTGCCCAGCAAAGCTCATATCCATCACGCTAGCAGGATGCCCTTCGGCGGCGGCAAGGTTAATCAAACGACCTTCGCCCAACAAGTTGATTTTACGACCATCCTTAAAGGTGAATTGTTCTACAAAGGGGCGCACCAGTTTGGGGTCGCTGACGGAGAGTTCACGCAAGGCTGGCTTGTTGATTTCCACATCAAAATGCCCGGAGTTTGCCAGCAAAGCGCCATTTTTCATCACTTCCAGATGTGCTTTGTCAATGACATGAATATCCCCAGTAGCCGTGATGAAAATATCGCCCAAAGGAGCGGCTTTTAACATGGGCATCACTTGGAAACCATCCATCACCGCTTCGAGTGCCTTCAATGGGTCCACTTCGGTCACAACGACGATTCCACCCAAGCCACGTGCTCGCATGGCAATCCCACGACTGCACCAGCCATAGCCTGCCACCACCACCGTCTTTCCGGCAATCAGGTAATTGGTAGCACGCACCACGCCATCCATTGTGGATTGACCGGTTCCATAACGATTGTCAAACAGGTGCTTCGTCAAAGCATCGTTCACCGCCATCATGGGAAACTTCAATGCGCCGTCCTTTGCCATCGCCTTCAAGCGAATGACGCCGGTGGTAGTCTCTTCGGTGCCACCAATCATGGTGTCAATCAGGCTGGTGCGAGACTTGTGAATGGTGCTGACCAAGTCGCAACCGTCATCCATGACGATATTGGGCTTGTGGTCGAGTACCGCGTTCAGATGCTTGAAATACGTCTCGTTGTCTTCGCCTTTGATAGCGAATACCGGAATCTCGTGTTGAGTCACCAAAGCGGCGGCAACATCATCTTGGGTGCTAAGGGGGTTGCTAGCACACAGCACGACATCTGCGCCACCCGCTTGCAAAGCCAACATTAAGTTGGCAGTTTCGGTGGTGACATGCATACAAGCGCCGATACGCAAGCCAGCAAATGGGCGAGATTTTGAAAAATCTTCATAAACACTGCGCAAAACTGGCATTTCGGTACGCGCCCAGTCAATGCGGTATTGCCCACCCGGGGCAAGTTCTGCGTTTTTTACATGAAAGTCCATTTTAATTGATTACTCCTTTTGAGCAAAGCCTTCGTAAAAGTCACAGTAATGAATAAAACCCAAACGCCGATAAACGTTTTGGGCAGTTACGTTGTGTGCTTTTACATTTAACACAATTGTTTGTAGCTGTAATTTTATCAGTTCTTGTACGACTTGTGCGACACAAATTTGTGCAAAACCCCGTCCGCGCCATGCCTGAGCCGTATAGACATTGCCCACAATCCCGACACCATATGCGGGACTAACCAAGTGCGTCCCTGCCACCGCCACCAGTTGTTGCTCCTGCCGCACACCATAAAAAATGCCATTGGCGAGTTGAGCGGGTTGAAATCCGTCTGCTTCTTCAGCCGTACCGATAGCCGGCGAAAGCAAGGCTTGGATAGATGGTAAATCGTGCGGGGTGAGCAAGTGGGCTAGGTTGGGTGGGGTGGGCAAGCGCCCCTGCCACAGCCAGCGTTGCATTGCCAGTGGCTGAAGAGAAAAACCGCGTGCGGCTAAAACCGGCAAATGTCCTGCCTTAACGGAGAGTTGGTAGCGTTTTGCTGGCAACTGTGCGGCGTGCAAGCTTTCGGCAGAGCCCAATGCCATCAGTACGGGCGGCGTCAGCCCATGATAGAGTAAAGTCACGCCTTGCGCGTGAACCTGCCATTCGCAATCGGCGTCCCACGGCGGTTGCAGGTCCCCCAGTGCGTAAGCAGTCCAAGCTGGTTCTTGTAAAAGGAAGGGTAACATGGAAAAAGGCGGGCAACAGTTGGGTAGCTACCCCAGCAATTCGGCGTAAACTTGCATCACCTGTTGGGCGTTTTTCAGCGCGTCAAAATTTTGGCGAGCAAAGGCGAGTGCGGCAATGCCCATCTGCTCGGCGCGGGTGGGATTGAGCAAAATCTCGGCGAGTGCTTGTGCCAATGCAGGTGGGTCGTTGGGGGGAATGAGCAAGCCCGTCTCGCCCTGCCGAATCAGTTCTTGCGGCCCGCCCAAATCGCTTGCCACGCTCGGCTTTGCCATTGCGGCGGCTTCTATCACTGGGCGAGCAAAATGCGGGACGATTGCCGGAAAAGCCAGCACATCTGCCGCCGCCAAAATTTGTGGAATGTCGGAGCGCACGCCCAAATAACGCAGATAGCCCTTGTCCAGCGGTTGCCGGCTTGCCTGAAGCACTTGCTCGTCATAGCGGTCTACCCCACTCAGTCGCCTTACCCAAGCCTGCACGGGCTGTGAAGCACCCACACTGGGTTTCGCTCCAAGCACCAGCACTTTTAGGTTGGGCACACGCTCTTTCAGCAGGGGGAGCGCCCGCACAAAGGGTAACGTACCTTTGGGTTGGTTTGCCCCTCCCAACATCACCACCACCTGTTGCGAAGCGTTTAGCCCTAATCGGTCACGGGCGGGCAATTGGGGCAGGCGATAATCAAATTGTTGAAAATCCACAAAGTTGTACACCACCCGCACATGTGGGCTGGGCAACAAACGGCTCGCATCAAACTTGCTGATGGCAATCACGCGCTGTGCCTGTGCCACCTGTCTTTGCAACCAACGGCGGCGGATGCCCGCATAGCCTTTTGCCAAAGGCTCACGGATGTGCCAGACGGTGGGAACGCCTGCTTGGCGGCAGGCAATGGCGCTAGCGGCTAATGCTGATGTGTTCAAGTGAACTAAATCCGGTTGGAATTGGTTCAGATAACGGCGGGTGGCTCGGATGGAAGGGAGAAATTGTGCCAGGAGNNGCCAAAGCAGGGAATTACCATACCACACCAATTCCGTATGGCTAAAGTCGCTCACGTCCGGCGCAATCGTCACCGGAATGCCCGCTTGCCGATACAACTCCACTGCCGCACCTTCACGGGTCATCAGGACATGCGGGTCGTAGCGTGTGCGGTCGAGTTGTTTAAGCAAAAACAGCAAACTCAATGGTGCGCCACCCAACGTGCCGCCGTGATGTATGTACAAAATCCGTTTCATGCGCTCGATTTTATCACTGCCTGCTATTGTTAGGGGTGAAAGTCCGATAAGTGCGGCGCTACACCCACCGGTTTCACACTTTCTTCACACTTTCAGTGTATACTCAAAATGAGAAAATCACCCGCATACGCTGTATGCTTTCCTGTCCTGTCCACTATGAAAACCATTTTAGTTGTTGATGATGAAGTCCGCATTACCAGTTTGGTTCAAGCCTATTTGCAACAGCAAGGCTACCGGGTGCTAACTGCGCGAAACGGGCGTGATGCCGTATTTGTGGCACGGCATGAAAAACCGGATTTAATTGTGTTAGATGTGATGATGCCCGAAATGGATGGGTTGTCGGCTTTGCGTTTACTCCGTAAAGAGCGTGAAGTCCCGGTCATTTTGCTCACCGCTCGGGTGGAAGATGATGACAAGGTGCTTGGGCTAGAATTGGGGGCGGATGATTACGTGACCAAACCCTTTAGCCCGCGTGAACTGACCGCCCGCATCCGCGCTGTCCTGCGCCGCGCCGAGCAAACCGCCACCCCCACCGCCATCTTACGCGTCCGTGACCTTGCGCTGGATCGCACCGCCTTCCGTGTATTCCTACGTGAACAAGCCATTGAAGTAACGCCCTCCGAGTTCGCAATTTTACAAACTTTACTAGAAAACCCCGAAAAAGTTTTCAGCCGCTTGGAACTGCTGGAACGCTTGCCCGGTGGGGAAGCCTATGAAGGCTATGAACGCACGATTGACGCGCACATCAAAAATATTCGTGCCAAAATTGAAGATAATCCGCGTGAACCGCTGTACATTACCACGGTCTACGGCGTAGGCTATCGCTTAATGGAGCGTCCGTCCACATGAAATCGCTCTCAACACGGCTCATTATTGCTTTAGTCGGCGTGAGTGTTGGCGCAATTGTGGTGCTGGCAGTGTTGGTGAGCTTGCTGGCATTCCAGCAGTTCAACAACTTGATAGATAATCAATCGCAAGAGCGACTGGTTGAACGCCTGAGTGATTATTACCGCCAAAATGAGAGCTGGCAAGCGCTTCAACAAGATGACCGCCGCTTGCTCCCACCGGATGCGGTGCTTGTCAGCCCGGAAGGCGTTATTTTATTCGGAGAGTTGCCCGATTTTCCACCGGGCAAGGCGGTTTCACCTGCCCTACTCAAAAATGCCAGCGAAATCCAAGTGCGAGAGCGCACCGTAGGCTTTATCTTGGCACGCTCTGGTCGCGCGATGGGGCTGTTGGCGAATGTGCGTAATCGTTTTGTGGCAGATTTTTTTGGCTTGGTGTGGCTTTCTGTACTTGGTATGGCAGTCTTGGCAAGCGTGGTGGCTGTATGGCTTTCTCGCGGACTGTCGCGCCCATTGAAGGAACTGCAAATAGCAACGCAAACTGTGGCAGAAGGACAATTCGGCGCACAAGTGCCGGTTCGCTCGCAAGATGAGATGGGTCAGCTTGCGCAAAGCTTTAATCAAATGAGCCAGCAACTGGCAAATAGCCAAACTTTACGCCGCCAAATGACTGCCGATATTGCCCATGAATTACGCACCCCTTTGAGTGTTATCTTGGGACATACCGAAGCGCTGGCAGATGGCGTTTTGCCCACCAGCCCCGAAACACTCAACATTTTGCATGAAGAAGCCCAGCGTCTACAACGACTGATTGAAGATTTACGTACCCTTTCGATTGCCGAAGCCAGCGAACTGCATTTGCACTTGCAATCACTCGCTATTAATGAATTTTTGGAGGGCACTCTGCTACGCTATCAGCCCCTTGCCAACGCCAAGCAAATTCAACTCAATGCCGAATTATTGCCACAAGAGTTGAGCATCGTTGCTGACCCTGACCGTCTGACGCAAGTATTTAACAATTTGCTATCCAACGCGTTACAGCATACGCCGGCAGATGGTTCCATACTCGTAAGCGCACGCCAACAAGATGGGCAATTGCTCCTTTCTACGCTAGACAGCGGCACAGGGATTCCTGCCAATGAGTTAGAAAATATCTTTGGACGTTTTTACCGTTTGGATAAAAGCCGTAGCCGCACAGGGGAAAACGGCTCCGGGCTAGGGTTAGCCATTGCACGTGCAATTGTACGCGCACATGGTGGGGAAATCAAAGCAAGCAACGCGGTAAAAGGCGGCTTACGTATGGAAATTCGCTTACCAATTACGCGGAAAGAGACACCCTGACAAACACAGAACGAGCTACACCTGCCTAAAACAGAAAAAGCCCTACCACCAGCCGCTGACCCCTTGCACTAGGGGAAATTGCTCATTTTTTAGATTTGGAAATAACGTTTGTGCGCGTTCTCGAATTGCCACTAACACATCTTCGGCTGTCACTTCACGCGAGAGTAGGACATCGCCAAATGCCACCTGCGCCTGCACCTGAAACCACTCATTTCGGAGCATCTTGGCAATGATTTGCGTAAAAATTGCGGCACGTTGACGGCGTTTGTGGTTGCCGAGCATGGCAAAGGCAGGAAATTTCAGCACGGATGGGTTGATGACGCCGCCAATTGCAGCAGGCAATATCTGCAAGTCAGGTACTTTGCTCACAAAAGTTTCCAACGAGCGCGACCAATGGCGAATCGAGTCTTCTGCACCTTGAAGCCAACGCGGGTCTGGCTCCATCTTACCACGCGGGAATAGCAAGATGCACTCGCCTTTTTGCAAAAACTTTACAATGGCTTCCCGCACTTCGCCAGAACGCGTGTGTTTGCTTTTGTCTACATAAATAATGTGGCGGTTCCAGGTATTGGGCAAATAGCGCAGTTCTTCTACACCCGCCACAATGCGCACATCGCGCCGCCGGACAGTGGAAAAAAGAAGTAACACATCTGCCGCGCCGGGATGATTGGCTGTCACCAATAACGGACCTTCGGGGGGAATCTTGTCGTCCCCTTGCACATACATTTTATTGATGAAATTGGGCAGTAGCAGTTGTGTGGCGTCCCACAAATTGCGCTCCCCCACCACCCGGTCAAACTCAAACAAATGCCGGCTCAAGCGTAATGCCGATGGATACACGAGGCGGTAGGCAGTTTGCCGCAAAACCGGTGCTCTTTGCAAACCAAAGGCTTGTAGGGTGCGTTCTGTGAGTCGCTGGGCATATTCAACATCGGAGATGGATAAAGCTTCCATAAATCAGTACAAAATTTTTGTAAGGGTATTGGTAAAGTTTTGCGTTGGCTAGCAAACAAGAATCTTTAAGTCATAAACTTGCCAAATAAAACCCAACCAAACAAAGCAAGATACGTTTTAGGGTTGTTTGTGGTACAAGCCTTGCATCTTTTGTTTGTATTGGAATTCAAATTTATGCTATAGTACACTTATACAAGAAGCAGTTTTTACTGTCAAGTAGCAAGTGTCCGATCTGCGCTATCTTTCGCTCAACCCGCGCATGTTCAGTGACTTAACTACAGGAAATTGTTATGGCAATTAAAGGCAAAGGCGTTTATATCTGGAAAATTCGCAATTGCGAAGGCGGTGATGTCACTGCAATTGCAAAAAAAGCCAAAAATGCGGGACTCACCCACGTTTTGGTCAAGATTGCTGATGGAGATGCACCCTTCAACGTCCCTTCCGGTCGAGATTTAGCCCTAGACTTAACCCGCGCGTTACGAGATGAAGGCATTCAAACATGGGGATGGCACTATGTACGCGGGGATGAACCCACCGCAGAAGGGAATGCCGCAGTTGACCGCGTAAGACAACTGCGCTTAGATGGCTATGTCGTTGATGCCGAAATCGAGTATCGTAATGTGCAAAAACGCCAAGCCGCCCGCGATTTTATGTCTACCGTGCGCAGTGGTTTGCCCAATACGCCTATTGCCTTTTGTTCGTATCGCTACCCGTCTCTCCATCAGGCAGTGCCGTGGGCAGAATTTTTAGAAAAGTGCGACTACAATATGCCACAAGTGTATTGGGAACAGTCTCACAATTCTGACCAGCAGTTGGCACGCTCGGTAAGTGAATTCAACAGCAGTAGCTTGGTAGGGTATGTGCGCCCAGTATTACCGGTGGGCGCGGCGTATGGCACTCGTGGCTGGCGTGCAGAACCTACCGATGTTCAAAAATTCTTTCAAAAAGCCAAAGAAATGAATCTAGCGGCGGCTAGTGTATACTCATGGGATTGGGCAACCAGCCCGGGCAATAGCGATTTGTGGGATGCTGTAGCCAATTTCTCATGGGCAGTATCTACCCCACCAGAGACACGCCCAACCGAGCCGACCATCCCCAACTTACCGGTTCCAGCCAACATTGAAGAACTGCTCAAGCGTTATTTAAAAGCACTCAACGAAAAAAATGTTGACCTGCTATTAAGCTTGTATCACGAAAACGCTGGGCTGGTAGCCGGGCAAAAGTTGATTATTGGTCGTCAAGCATTGCGCACTTGGTTTGAGCATTTTCTCTTTAACTTATTGCCAAATGGCGCTTACAATGTCGGGTTGCCGCGCGGCGCAGATGTAGCGTGGAGTTTTCGGTGGACTTGCAACAGTACGGCAGGTCAAGTGCAAAAAGGCAACGACACACTTGGCTTGCGAGATGGCTTGATACAGTACCACTTTATGAGTTTTATTGTTGTCTGATAATGAATTTTTCCCCTATCGAGACCGCCGCCCACTGGCTGGCAGAAGCACGCTATGCAGTTGCAATTACCGGTGCGGGAGTCAGCACGCCATCCGGCATTCCTGATTTTCGTAGCGCCGGGAGTGGTTTATGGAAAAAGGCTGACGTCCTTGCCGTAGTTTCTCTCAGTCATTTTCGGCGTGACCCGCTACCTTTTTATCAGTGGTTAGTACCACTCGCGCGGAGCATTCTGGCGGCTGAACCCAATCCCGCTCACCACACCCTTGCGGAGTGGGAAAAACAGGGCATTATCCGTTCACTGATCACACAAAATATAGACCTGCTACACGAAAAAGCCGGGTCACAGCATTTTTGGGAAGTACACGGACATTTGCGCACCGTAACCTGCACACATTGTATGGAAAAGTTTCCTGCTTTGCCCATCTTAGCCGCCATCCCGACAGACATTCGCCCCCCAAAATGTGCCAATTGTGGTTGGGTATTAAAGCCGGATGTGATTTTATTTGGTGAGCAATTGCCTTACAAAGCGATTCAAGGCTCACTGGCGGCAGTGAAAGCTTGTGATATACTGCTGGTTGCCGGTAGTTCATTGGAAGTGTATCCGGTAGCAGAGTGGCCGAGTATTGCCCAGCAACGCGGCGCAAAACTCATTTTGGTTAACCGCACTCCTACCTATTTGGATGGACATGCAGATTTAGTACTACACGGCAATGTAGAAGAAATTCTGCCCGCCATTGATGCGATGATTCGCACGCATGCTTTGGCATTGTCGAACCGTCACGCGCACTGAGCTACCAATACTAACTGCAAGCGCAAGTGCTAATGGCTAGATGGCATTTTGCACCGACCGCTCAGATTTGTTAGGGGGATAACTCTTCCTTACGCCGAAGCACCCGCATACGATTTTACCCCGGTCTGCCACAGCCAGCGTGTAAAAATCACCACAAATAGGGTAAAAACAAACGCCACCAGCGAATTTTGGACGGTTAGCCGTTGAGTGATTGCTTCAGCAGGGATGGTAATGGCAATGGCAACGGGTACCAGGAAGGTGAGCAAAATCCGCAACCATTGCGGGTAAATGCCCACTGGCACGCGCCCTGCTTGGTAAACGCCCTGAAATAGCTCGATAATGTTATCGGCACGGGTTGCCCAAAAAGCAATAGTGGTGATGCAAATGCAAAAGCAATACATCAGCAAAATACCCATCAACAACGCAAAGGCAAACGCCAATATCGCTAACGGGGATGCGCTATGGGGTAGTTGACTTTCTCCATATAGAATCACCAACAACCCTAACAGCACATCGATCAGTTGCCAAATCTGCACTTCGCGCACACTCACCAACAACTGCGAATCAGCCGGTTTGGTCAAGGCAAAGTCTAAATTACCTTCGGTAATATCCTGCAACAACCGAAACATGGAGGGGAAAACAAATGCGCGTACAACACCCCCCATCAGCGTGTAAACCCCCAACACAACCAACAATTCTGGGCTAGTCCAGCCCGCCAAATCACTGGTTTGACGAAAAATCAATGCCAAACCCACCCAGCCAACCAGCAGGGCGATTAATGACTGAAATAATTGCAAGAAAAAATTGATACGATATTGCAATTCATTTAGGATGGCAATACGCCAGTAAAGGTAAACAAGCTTGAATGCATTCATAAGATAAAAAGCGGAGCGAGTTGACAGGGCAAAACGTCAAGACTTAATAGATTATACGCTTCTTTGCGTACTGGTGCTAGTTTTGCCCAAAGCCGGGGTGCGGTTCAGTTTTTCGG
>DKKK01000153.1:0-2065 GCA_002455215.1 Anaerolineales bacterium UBA6668
ACATTAAACACAAATGCCTTTTTTATGCGGTAGCCCTGTAGCCGATACCATCTTACAGCCTGCGCCACCCGTTTACCCCTCCACTAATCCCCAATATTTGGCGCGGGTAATTCTCCTACATACTGAAACCAGCTTTTAAAAGGCACGTTTGGGTCACAAGCCATGACGTGCTTTTTTCGTTCTATACTGAACACGGGTCTATTCGGCATATGTGCCGAATAGCGAATTGCAGATATTTACATCCACCTAAAGCGCCGGTCATTGTGAGTCGCATAAGTGGCAACAATCCTATGTTCTTCAAAATGAGTTGCCACAATCACAGTTGTATTCAGTAGCGTTTTTTCTTAAGTGAAAAACGCAACTTATGCCTGTGTTGAGTTTGCCCTGTCGAGCAAATCAGTAGTGTCTTATCGAATTCTAAAGTGCGGGCTTTATTTTTTGTGCTATATTCGGCATATACGAAAACCGCGCCTTCTTGTGTAAGCGAAGAGTCGCAATTTTCAACCACGCCGAATATAATATATGCCTAGCAAGTCAGTTGGTGACAGAGCATCACCGTCTTTTGAAAAGGAGAAGTGATATGTTGAAACACATTTATGCCACACGAAACGATGATGTGGACTCCATCCCTGAAGAAATTGTCAATGGGATTACGCACGGTATTGGCGCATTGTTGAGTGTCGCCGCGCTAACCGCTCTGTGTATTTTGGCGCAGTTGTATGGCGACTCTTGGCAATTGGTAAGCGCGATTGTATTTGGCATCAGCCTGACATTGCTTTACCTTTCCAGCACCTTGTATCACTCCATTCAGCACCCAAAAGCCAAATCGGTATTCCATGTCATTGACCATGCCATGATTTACCTGCTGATAGCTGGCACATACACGCCCTTTTTGCTGGTTCCCTTGCGCGGCACTTTAGGCTTCACTTTCTTTGCCATCATTTGGACACTCGCCGTAATAGGGGTGATGACAAAATTGTTCGCCTTTAAAAAGGTTAAATGGCTTGGCGTTGCAACTTACGTGGCAATGGGCTGGTTGGCTGTCTTGTTTATGCGTCAATTGCTTATCCAAGTGCCTACCACTGCTATTGTCTGGCTGGTGGCGGGCGGTGTAACCTACACATTGGGATGTATCTTTTACATGTGGCGCAAATTACCCTTCAATCACGGTATTTGGCACCTATTCGTGCTGGGTGGAAGTTTGTGCCACTTCGTTGCCGTGCTTCATTCCATGCCCGGCTGGTTTTAGGCTAATGTCCATCTTCGGTAGAGTTCGAGCGTGCCAAAGATAGACACAAACACACCACACTCATCCTTATGAAAACAATTGGCATCGTGG
This sequence comes from Anaerolineales bacterium UBA6668, assembly GCA_002455215.1. Taxonomy (GTDB): domain Bacteria; phylum Chloroflexota; class Anaerolineae; order Anaerolineales; family UBA6668; genus UBA6668. The sequence goes on from DKKK01000153.1 coordinate 1,340, forward strand.
GCGGTATGAGCCCGGAAAGCACATGGGTATATTACCAAGCCATTGTGCAACAGCATTTGGCTACCTTTAATTTGCATACCTATCCGCGCATTGTCGTTGCCAGTGTATCCTTTCAGGCTTATATTGACCGCATGAATCGCGGCGATTGGGCGGAAATTGCCGCGCATTTGCAAAGCGAATTTCAAGCGCTCGCCAATGCCGGAGCGGATTTTGCCGTTTTAGCCACCAACACAATGCACAAAGTACTGCCAATGCTGAAGAGTCCAATCCCGATATTCGACATTTTTTCGGCTGTTGCATATGGCGCACGTCAAGCACATGTGAATCAGGTTATCTTAACCGGAACGCGCTTTACCATGCAAGATGGTTTTTATGCTGATGGACTAGCGGCGCGGGGTTTACGGGTCATTGTGCCGGAGGCTGAAGCACAAGCAGAAATTCACCGCATGATTTTTGAAGAGCTGATTCGCGGCATTGTGAGCCCCCAAGCTGTAAAAAACTTCGACCAAATTGTCGGCTCCCTGTATCGAGAAAATCCTGATAGCGCTGTCTTGCTGGCTTGCACCGAACTAGAATTGCTCACCCGTGCCCGCTTGCCTGCCTACCCTTTCCTAGATACAACCGCCTTACATGCCAACTTGGCTTGGCAATTGGCAACTGACCAATTAAGTTGGCAAGATGTGCTGGGTAATCCCAAATAATTTGTAACTGCTCAGCTTGGTTGGG
>DKKK01000153.1:2171-6987 GCA_002455215.1 Anaerolineales bacterium UBA6668
TTTTTAGGTTGTTTGCCACTGATATGGGGGCAACCCTGCATAATGATTTGTTTCCACTAGCCTGAGCAATTACAATAATTTCGTGTGTTAAGCCCAGATGATGCGGTTATTCTTTGGCAGGTAGTGGGTTTGGCTGTTGGCTGAGCAGTAAATCTACCAACTCTTGACCGTATTGCTGTCGCCGCCAAGCGCCCAAATTGTGAATTTTTTCCAAATCTGCCACGAACAATGGGTTAACATTTGCCAGTTCCCATAACGCTTCACGGGGTAGTATCATATCGCTTGCAATGCCGCGTTGTAGAGCGCGTTCTTTGCGCCATTGTCGCAATAACTCATAGCGAGAGCGTACTGCTTCGGTGGGACCGCTGGCGCCCGGCTCTTTGGGCGGCGTGTGATGCGCGGCTTGTTCGACTGTGTCAAGTAACCACTCACCATGTTGAGAAATTTGTCCATTGCTAAAATGACACAAGCGAGTGAGATCATCGGCACTGGTGGGCATAATCCGGGCGACAGCGAGCAAATCTTCATCCCGCAGAATTTTGAAAGCGGGAACATCTGCCACACGGGCACGATCTTCACGGGTTAGCCACAAGCTTTGCATTACCGATAAGTTAGCACCAGGCAAACGGCGCACGCCTTGAATCACCCAAAAACCATCGGGGTCAAAAGGTGTAAAAGTGTGTTTGCTACAAGCCTGCGCAAGTCGCTCAAATTCTTCTTTTGCTTCTTGCCAGCGTCCCAGTGCCGTGAGTTGGGCATATAAATTTTCGCGTAACGGGTGCAGATAATGCGAATCCATGCGTGCGTAATCTAGCATCTCCGGCGAGAGCGGGCGTTTGCCCCAGTCGGCACGTTGGTACTTTTTGGAAATGCTGATACCGAACAGTGTTTGCAAAGCATTTGCCAACCCGGTTTGCTCCCAGCCCAGTGCGCGAACTGCCAACATCGTATCAAAAATGTTGTACGCACACCAGCCAAAATCACGGTACAACCCAATTAGGTCATACTCGGCGGCGTGAAAGATTTTCTCTATTTGTGGGTTCTCCAAAATATCCCCAAAACCGGTCAGGTCTAAGTTACCCAGCGGATCTAAAATATAATCAGCTTGTGCAGTAGAAACCTGAATTAAGCAAACTTTTTCTCGGTAAGCATGAATCGAATTTGCTTCGGTATCTACACCGATGCTCGGTTCTTGATACAACTGTGCAAACAAGGCATCTGCCTGTATTTGAGTTTGAATAAGAATGGGGGGATTCAAGCGGTTGGCAGTAAGTTATTGAATAACACTCGACAAGTTACGCACTTGCTCACGCAAATTTTGCACCTTCAATTCGAGTTTGGTATCGGTGCTCAAACGCATCAGTTGATGTTTCTTGTAGGCGAGTTCGGTACACAAGTGATAAAAATGCTGGCGCGGTGCGTAGTTGCCATTCAGCGCCGACAACCAACCCCATAACGCATCTGCTAAGCGCATCCCTAGCGAAGCGGCAGTGGTGGCTTGGTGAGCAGTAATGATGCCATTTTCCACTTCTTCTACCAAGTGGCGCTGGATCCAGGTGCGTTCCCGCCACAAAGAAATAAAAAACAAGCAGAACACACCCAAGATACCAATCCAATCGGCAGAAAAAGCAAATAAAATAGAGATGGGGTCGCCGATTTCCGCAAACAGATTGTGCAGAGCATGCGTGAATATTGCACCCATCAGCCCAAGGATGGGTAAAAACCAACGATAAGGCTTATTGTTTAGACGGAGCAGGGCAAATCCCATTCCGGTTAAGCTGGTATAAAAGGCGTGGTTTAGCCCGAAGACAAAAGCACGTAAGAAAATTAATACTGGCAACTGGCTGGGTTCATCCAAGCCAAAACCAATGAAGTACAGCACGTTTTCAATCGCGGCAAAGCCAAACCCGATGAGAGAACCATACACAATTCCATCTAGGATGGAATCAAACTCGCGATAAAACAAAGCAAAAAGTAACAAAAGCGCCAAGCCTTTGATAAACTCTTCGGTCAAGGGAGCAATCGCCACCGATTGAATTAACGAGCTAAAACTGAAAAGAACGTCAACCAGAAGCACTTGTGAAGTAATGGCAAAACAGGCGGACGGGATAAACCCCCACAAAAACATCGCCGCTACCAATGGCAATGGTTCCTTTTCCCAGCGGTCTAACCACCACACAATAACCGAATAAATGAGCATCGGCAAGATGCCCATCACAATCGAAATCAAGACGATTTGCATATTTGCTATTTTAGCTTTGTAGGCGACAAACGGCAAGCGATTGCTCAAGTAAATATAAAAAACATTTTAAGGTTTGAAAAGCCGATAGGGGTTCGTAGCCGAAAGCCTGTCAACGCTTGAGTTTATTGCTTCTAGGAAATTTCTAAGTTAACTTTAGTTAACTTTTTTGGAAAACTGTGGTACAATATAGTTTATGAATACTGTAAAACGCTTTTTGATTGAACGGTTTGATGTAATATTTGTGTTCATCACCCTTGTCTCGATGATGGCAGGTTGGTGGGCAGAAAACCAAGCCGCACCATTCTGGGTCGTATGGCTGTGCTTTGGCATTGCCTATTTAACGGGTGGGTATAGCGGCTTTGTCGGGGGCATACAAGCCTTGCGCGAGTGGAAAATTGACGTTGACCTGCTCATGATATTGGCGGCAGTCGGCGCGGCTCTGATTGGTCAACCTTTTGAAGGCGCATTGCTCTTGTTTTTGTTCTCGCTTTCCAACGTGCTTCAAGATTTTGCCATGCGCCGCACGCGCCGTGCCATTCAAGCCATGATGCAATTGCGCCCCGATTCCGCCAATGTGCGCCGCAAAGGGGGGTGGGTAAATCTGCCATTGGAAGAAATTCAATTGGGCGATGTGTTTTTACTCCGTCCGGGAGAGCGTATTGCCCTAGACGGGGTGGTGCTGGTGGGTGAAAGCTCGGTCAATCAAGCTTCTGTCACCGGTGAGTCAATTCCAGTGAGTAAATATGTGGGCGATAACGTGTTAGCTGGTACGCTCAATGAAAATGGTAGTTTGGAAGTGCAAGTAAGCAAACTCGCCACAGAATCGACTCTGGCAAAAATGATACAGCTAGTTGAAGAAGCTCAAAATGCCAAAGCCAATACTCAACGCTGGTTAGACACTTTTGAGCAGTACTATGCCACCGGCGTAGTGATTTTTACGGTCTTGATGGTCGTAGTGCCATACTTTTTATTGCAACAACCGTTTCAGCCCACTTTTTACCGTGCCATGACGCTTTTGGTAGCAATGTCGCCGTGCGCACTCGTCATCAGCACTCCTGCCAGCATTCTCAGCGCAATTGGCAACGGCGCAATGCGGGGTATCCTATTTAAAGGGGGGGCATCGGTAGAGCAAGCGGCAGAGCTAAAGGCTGTTGCATTTGACAAAACTGGCACACTCACCGTTGGCAAACCCACCATCACCGATGTTCTGCCAGCCGCAGAGCTTACGGCAGATGAAGTACTCTCGCTAGCGGCAAGTGTAGAAGCATTGTCCGAGCACCCACTCGCACAAGCAGTTGTAAACTATGTTAAAGGGCGCAATTTACCCATTCCCACAGCCACAACTTTTCAGGCAGTCACTGGCAAGGGGGCGTTTGCCCAAGTAAACGGGGATAAAATTCACATTGGCAGTCCGCGTTACCTGACGGAGCTAGGGGCAACCTTACCTGCTGATTTGGATGCACAACTGGGCGCTTTGCAAGATGCAGGGAAAACAGCCATCCTGATAGCGCGTGAACGAGCGGGGGAAGCTCCCCAATTGTTGGGGATTCTCGCATTGGCAGATGTTTTACGCCCGAATGCCGCGCAAATTGTGCAGTCGCTGAAAAAATTGGGCATTGCGCAGGTGGTCATGCTCACCGGAGACAATGAACGCGTCGCCCGTGCGATTGCCAAGCAAGTGGGGGTAGACCGCTTCTACGCCGACCTAATGCCTGCCGATAAAGTGACGCGCATTAAGGAACTAAAGGCTGAGTTTGGCAAGGTCGGCATGGTTGGGGATGGCGTAAACGATGCGCCAGCACTAGCTACCGCAGATATTGGCATTGCGATGGGCGCGGCAGGCAGTGATGTCGCGCTAGAAACAGCAGATATTGTGCTCATGTCTGACGATATCTCCAAAATCCCCTACGTTTTTGGGCTGAGTCGTGCCACGCGCCGCACCTTATATTTCAACTTGGGTTTAGCCATGTTGGCGATACTGATTATGGTTGTAACCATCTTCTGGCGTGGCTTGCCTTTACCACTCGCTGTTTTGGGGCATGAAGGTGGCACTGTCCTGGTGTCGTTGAACGGCTTGCGCCTGCTGGCATACCGTAGCGCTCAGTATATATAAATTCCACCTGAATTTTCACAAGCCAGTCGGCTTCGCGCCTTCGCCTTTCAAAATTGCCCTAGCGAACTTCCCCAAAAATCAGGAAAAATTGTGTAAAATTGACACATTCCCACAGGAGTGTGTCAATCGTATGCAAGACAAACGCCGCAATGAAATCCGCGCCCGCCAAATTTCCGGCATGATTCTAGGCGTCATTATTGGGCTGATGACCGCCAATTTTTTTCCCGCGCTTCGCAGTGCCATTGGTGGCTGGGCAATGGTATTACTTTGGTCGGTGGCGCTTGGCGGGCTAGTCGGCTCACTAACCGATTTTTATCTGATTGGGCAACGCATTACCAAGCGAGAGAATCGCACCCTAAACAACATTGTTGGACTTGGCTTGCTGGTTGTCGTCATTGGTATTGTTTTACTAATAGCAAACTTATTATAAAAAACGTTGGTAGTGACCCAAAATAAGTGAT
>DKKK01000154.1:0-13424 GCA_002455215.1 Anaerolineales bacterium UBA6668
TAGATGCTGTGCCCGGCATTGGTGCCAATCCCCGCTCGTGCGCACATCAAGGCATTGTGCTTTTGGCTTAGAAAAGCCGCTACCTTGCCCTTGCCCGAATCACCCCAAAAAGCGTCCACAACAATAATTGCGCCCATAAAATCTCCTAAAAGTAGCTAACATTCGGCACACTTTCATCTTGAACAATGTGCGAATTGAAAAATAAGGTAAATTTTGCGCAAAGGGTGTTTTCTGTGCCTTTGCGAACCAATTATAACGGGAATCGGGGGAAGGGGGAAGGAAATTAAAGGAATTAAAGGAATTAATGATAGGATGTGGCTTATGAAATGCCCAGAAAAGAGGATAACATCCACAGTGACCTTGTGATGGTGCGCTATTGTTATATTTTGATAGTTACTTTCCAAAAAGTGCGTTATTGATTTTCTGCAAATTTTTCTGTAAGATAGAACCACTCTACATACAGGACACGTGTCCACACGATATTTCAACCTTCATCTACATTCGGCACGATCCAGATTCGCGCTTCTTTCCTTAAAAAAGCGCCGTTTTCATCCGTGTCGAATATACTATCAAAATTATGAAACCCAAACAAATATTCATCACCGGCGCAACCGATGGAATTGGGCAAGAAACAGCCCGCCAACTGCTCACTTTGGGGCACTCTGTGGTAATTCACGGGCGAAGCGCCGAAAAAATTGCTAAAACCCGCACTTATTTGGCAGAGCGCACAGGCGTTGCAAGCGAAACTATTCACAGCGTACAAGCCGACCTGAGCGATTTGCAGGCGGTGCAGAGCATGGGCAAACAGCTTGCCAGCCAATTTCCCGACCTGCAAGTGCTTATCTTAAATGCGGGGATTTTTGCCACAGCCCCCGAACTAAGCCAACAAGGGTTTGAACTCTCTTGGGCGGTGAACCACCTGGCAAATTTTGTGCTTGTGGATTGGCTATTGGGCAGTTTGCGCCAACAACAATCCGCCCGCATCATCACGCTTAGCTCAATCGCCCACACGCGCGGGCAAATTGACTTCGGCAATTTGCGTTTGGAAAAGCCATTCAACGGCTATCGGGTGTATGCCCAATCAAAGTTGGCGAATGTGCTTTTTGCCAATACATTGGCACGCCAATTGGCGGGTAGCAATATCACCTCCAACTCGGTGCATCCGGGAGTCATCACTACCAAGTTGTTGCGCTCTGGCTTTGGCGCTACCGGCGATTCGGTGGCGGAAGGCGCACGCACCTCGGTATATTTGGCAGATTCGGCGGAAGTGGCAGGTGTGAGCGGCAAATATTTCGTCAATTGCATGACGCACCCGACAGCCCCACTAGCCAATGACCTTGCGCTCCAGGATTTACTGTGGACAGCCAGCCACACAGCTACCCGCCCGTTCCTGACGAGTTAGGACGGGTATACTCGACACGGCTGGAAACTGCGCTTTTTCGGTAACTTCGACATCGCTTAAGATTGCCTGATTTTTAGGTCATTTCGACTGCAGGGAGAAATTCTGCCCATTGTGCTCTATTCGGCACAGGTGAAAGCTACGCTTTTTTCCTTAAGGAAAAAAGCGTAGGTTATGTTCGGTATATATACCGAACATAACCTACGCTGAATATCGTTAGAACTCGATGGTTTTGAAATCTTGCGCCAACCAGACATCTTTCCCAAAGACAGCTTGCGCTCCCGCTTGAATTTGGCTGGGGTCGGGCGAGAGTACGTCGTAATGCACCAATGCCAGGTTTTTCACCTTGGCTTGTTCAGCAATCCAACCGGCTTGCTCTGGTGAAGTATGCCCTACCCCAAGCCCGGTGGCTTCGTGGATTAGCCAATCTGCCTCATGCGCAAGCTCCAGCAAGTTTTGGCAGGGTTGAGTATCGGCAGAGTACACCACAACGCCGGCAGTCGGCTTGTGGTAAAAACGCAGGGCGATACACGGCACGAAATGCATCACAGGCGTGGCGGTCACAGCAAAATCTTCGCACTCCCACACTGCCGCACCCACTTGCTCTTCCACAACCACCCATTCAATTGGGTACATTCCTGCCCAGCCTGCCACATCAAAAGCTTTCAGCACTGTTTGCACCCGTTCAATACAGTGTTTTAAACCAATCACGGGCAGGGACTGCTTGCGCCCCATCAGCCACAGATCCATCAACAACAGCCACACGCCAGATACATGATCCGGGTGAAAGTGTGTGAGTAGGATGGCTGATAGTGCGGTTGGGTCAACCCCTGCCCGCTGTAAACGGTGAACAGTAGGAGACGGTGCGTCTACCAACAAGGTAGTTTTCGCACCCTGAACCACAAAATGGGTGTGGTCGTTTTGGGTGGTGGCGATTGAAAATGCCGTTCCCAAAAAAGTGAGCTGTGCCGAAGGAGTCACACGCACCTAGTTGCTGGTATAAACTGCGCGTTGGCGGCGGTGACGATATAGCAAGGCAACTAATGCGCCAATCGCAACCACTAACATAATCAGTTGATTGGTGTTGAGATTGCCAATCATATTGCTGTCAATGCGGAGCATTTCCATAAATATACGCACAACCGGATAGTACACCAGATAGATTAGGAACAAATCCCCTGCTTTGAGCCAATTTCGCCAACGGCGACCCACCCACAATAACAACAAACAGCCAATTAGGGTCAGTATCGCTTCGTAAAAGAAGACCGGGTGAAAATAGGAGTTGTCGGCATAGTTGAGTGCGCGAAACTGCGGGTCAATGTAGATGCCCCACGGCAAATCAGTTGGGCGTCCGTACAGTTCTTGGTTGACAAAATTGCCCCAGCGCCCGATAGATTGACCGGGCAACAAGGCAGGCGCCGCCAGGTCGAGCACCACAGCCAGCGATGTTCCTAAAGGTTGACGCGTCCAGTGAGTCACTGAGTAAGATAGCTTGCCAAAAATGTAGGAGAAATATTCGCCAATGTTGTTGGTGAGCGGTTCACGTACAATGAATGACTTACCGGCTAATTTATCGTGTGTGTTGGCAAAGCGAAGTCCTTGTGCGCTTAGAATCAAGCCTAACACTATGCCCAAGATTGCCCCGCCAAGCGCCCCCCACCATTGCAGTTGGTTTTGCAAACTACCCAGGTAATAGCCCAAAACGCCCAGAATTAGCGCGGTAAAAAATACCCAGAGCAGGGCGTTGTCATTAAGCCAGCCTTTTTCGTCTGTTGCAGATTTTGGGCGAATGCCCAACGAGAATAACCACAACCCTAAAACGCCGCCGAGTACCGCACCCGGAATACCCAAGCCCCCATTGCGAATGTTGATGAGTTTGAGCGGGTTGCTCAGATAATCCATAGTAGAAAAACCAGCGGCTTGCATACTTGCCATCGGAGTAAACACGTGCCACAACCGTGCGCCGATCACACCAAAAATGAGCGCCCAGAGCAAGCCGTCCCACACCAGATTGGGGTCAATGCGGCGGCGTTGTGCTTGGATAGCGGCTAAATAGCCAGCCATCATTACACCAACAACCAAAATGATGCCGTAATAATGGATGAGTGGGGTTTCGCCAAACATGATGGCAGTAGTTCCAAAAGACATGGTTTCTTACGCTCCGTAAACTAAGAATGAAAGATTGTTATATTTGACGCGGGTCAGATTTGCGCAGTTTTTGTCCGTGTCGAATATATACTTGGTAAATTCAGAATCACATTTTTCCTTGATAAAAAAGCGCAATTCTTATATGTGCCAAATACCTATTATAAAACAGATTGTAAATTGCTGGTTATTTTTTCTTGGGATGAAGTTTATACCATTCCGTGCGAACGTGCCAAGTGCGTTGCAGGGCGGTGAATGTCCCCAGCACAGCAATAATAGCAACCCCTATCAGTGGATAACCAAGCACTAAGGAAGGAGCCAACACCAAATAGCGTTCTAAGCGACCTAAAATGCCTACTTTGCAGTCAATGCCCAACCCTTCGGCGCGAGCACGGGTATAGCTCACCATGAAGGAGCCAGTGAGCGCGAGAAAAATCAACCCACATGCCCAGGTGTTTCCAACGGTGGCGTAGTACCATACCAAGCCCATCAGCGTAAAGGCTTCTTGCCAGCGGTCAGAAGTGGAGTCGACAAATGCGCCCCATTTATTTGATTCGCCATAGGCACGAGCGGTAGCGCCATCCAGCGCGTCTGTGGCGGACATCACCAGGATGAGTAGTCCGCCTACAAAGAAGTTGCCTTGCGCTAGGAAGAAGGCGCCGACCAGATTGCCGAGTGTTCCGGCAATGGTAATGGCATTGGCTGGGACACCCAGCCTGACAAAAAAACGCCCTGCCGGCTCCAAGATGAATGCGCCTTGTTTGCGTGCCCAGTCGGTGAAGGAAGGTTTGGGGGGTGGATTTTCGCTCATAAAACAAAAATGTAGGAAGTTAGTGGTTTTCGATTAATTTTACCAAATTTGCCATTTCAATGGCGGCAATTGCGACTTCCGAGCCTTTGTTGCCCGCTTTGGTACCCGCTCGTTCAATGGCTTGCTCGATGCTATCGGTGGTGAGTACACCAAAAATGACTGGGACGCCATGCTCACGGCTGATAGCCGCAATGCCCGCGGCAGATTGCCCGGCGACATAATCAAAATGAGCGGTTGCCCCGCGAATCACCGCGCCTAAGGTGATGATGGCGTGGTAACGCCCACTAGCGGCAAGTTTGTCAGCAATCAGGGGAATTTCAAAACTGCCGGGTACCCACGCCACATCAATGTGCTCGCTGGCAACTCCGTGACGTTGCAAGGTTTCTTGTGCGCCTGCCAATAATTCCTTGCCGATAAAATCATTGAAACGGGCAATGACGATGCCAATTTTTAAATTTGTGCCAATGAGAGATGCAGAAAAAGTAGTCATAAAAAAATGTTCGGTGTTTATTTGGGAGATAGATTCGACAGTTTAGAACATGTGCCCCATTTTCTCCTTTTTAATATGGATGTAGTGAGGATTGTTTTCACCATGCCCGACAATCAGGGGAATACGCTCAACCACATCAATACCATAGTTTTTCAGGGCTGTAATTTTGTTCGGGTTATTGGTGAGCAGGCGCACACGGGTGAGTCCTAAATAGCGCAATATTTGAGCCGCTACACCGTAGTCCCGCAAGTCAGCCTGCAAACCCAATTCGTGGTTCGCTTCTACTGTGTCAAAACCGCGCTCTTGCAAGGCATAAGCTTTTAGTTTGTTCATCAAGCCAATCCCCCGCCCTTCTTGCCGCAGGTACAAAATCGCCCCAACCCCTTCTGCCTGAATTTGCTTTTGTGCGGCGGTAAACTGCGGGCCACAATCGCAACGTTAANNAAACGTTGTGAGCCAAACACATCTCCGGTTAAACACTCGGAATGTAGGCGCACCAACGGAGCGGGGTCACCGTGAGCGGCTTTTGCCAAATTGCCCAAAAATAGGGCGATATGGGTGGCGTTGTGAACGGTATCATCAAAGCCTTGCGCCCGAAAAACGCCCAAATCAGTAGGCATGTTCACCACTTCACCAGCCGTGAATAGCGCTTCGGTTTGCAACCGGTAATTGACCAAATCCGCAATACTGACCATTTTTAGCTGATGCAGTTGCGCGAACGTTTCCAATTGGGGCAAGCGTGCCATTGTACCATCTTCGTTGAGTATCTCGCACAGCACACCAGCGGGTCGCAAGCCTGCCATACGCAACAAGTCAATGGTTGCTTCGGTATGTCCGCGCCGTTCCAGTACACCCTTCTCGCTGGCACGCAAGGGGAAAATATGACCCGGGCGACTTAAATCTTCTGCCTGTGTTGCTGGGTTTGCCAATGTTTGCACGGTGCGGGCGCGGTCGGCGGCAGAGATGCCGGTGGTTGTGCCGTGTTTTGCGCCAACCGAGATGGTGAAGCGTGTGCCGTGCAGGGCTGTATTGGCTTTGGTATCTACCATTAGCGGGAGCGCCAATTCATCGGCACGTTGGCTGATGATGGGAGCACAAATTAAGCCACGCCCGAACTTTAGCATAAAATTGATGGTCTCGGCAGTAGCAAATTCACCTGCCATCACCAAGTCGCCTTCGTTTTCGCGGTTTTCGTCATCCACGACTATCACAAAGCGTCCCTTTTGTAATTCGGCTATGATTTCAGGAATGGGCGTAAGTGGCAAGGTAGCCTCCGGTCAGTTTTTCTACATATTTGCTCAAAATGTCAGTTTCCAAATTTACCCGCGCACCAACCGGCTTGTGGGGCAAACCGATCTGCTGTTGGGTATAAGCTATCAGCATAAAGGTGAAGGATTGCGGGGTAACATCTACCACAGTTAGGCTTGCTCCATCCACACAGATAAAGCCCTTGGGGACAATGTAACGCAAAAGTTTGGCAGGGGGGGCAATGCTCAGCCAAAGCGAATCGCCTTCCACCCATTTTTGCAAAATCTCACCCGTGCCTTCCACATGCCCTTGCACAAAATGCCCGCCCATGCGGCTGGTCGGGGTGAGCGAACGCTCCAGATTTACCGTATCGCCCAATTGCAAATCACCCAGATTGGTCAGGCGCAAGGTTTCGGGGGCTAAACCTACGGTAAACGAAGTGGGAGTTAGGTGGGTGACCGTTAGGCAAGTGCCATTAATGGCAATTGAGTCGCCGAGTTGGGTGTTTTCCAGCACAGTTTGGGCACGCACCACCAGATGCCACCCACCCTGCACTTCACGCAGAGCTTCCACCACGCCCATTTCTTCAACGATACCTGTAAACATAGCGAGTCTCCAATAGCTATTGGGCGCGTCTTGCCACTAGCCACAAATCATTTTCTAAATTTTGCCACTGAACTTGGGCAAAGGGACGCGCTTGCGAGAGTTGTTCGATTCCCAAACCCGCTAGTGGGCTGGGAGCAGTTGCCCCGCCAATCAGAATGGGGGCAACAAAAACGCATACTTCGTCTATCAAGTGTTGTTCGGCGAAATTACCAAGCACCGCACTGCCGCCTTCTACCAGCATGGACTGCACCCCTTGCCTGCCTAGTTTATCCAGCATGGCAGATAAATCCACTTTTCCAAACCTGTCCGCAGGTAGTTGCAAAACCTTTATGCCATAGCCATTCCAAGCGGAGATGAGCGACTCTGGCACGGTTTGCAAGGTGACAAGCAAGGTTTCTCCCGGTACATCGGGGGAGAAGACGCGGCTGGCGAGGGGAAGCTGGGCATGACTATCGAGAATGACACGCAAGGGTTGGTGGGCGTTGGGTTGGTCGGGCAGGCGTGTGGTCAGTTGGGGATTGTCGGCTAGGATGGTACCCTTGCCCACCACGATGGCGTTCACTTCCGCTCGTAGGCGATGCCCTTGCAAGCGGCTGGCAGAATTGCTAATCCAGCGAGCGTCTTTTGTGCGAGTGGCGATTTTGCCATCTAGGCTCATTGCCCATTTGGCGATGACATACGGTTTGCCAGTGCGGGTGTGGTGGAGATAGAAGCGGTTTAGGTGCTCTGCGGCGGATGCCAGCAAGCCGCTTTCAACTTGCACGCCTGCTTGTTGCAAAGCCTGATGTCCCTTGCCATTGACACGCGGATTGGGGTCAGAAATGGCGTACACTACCCGTGCAATACCGCTGGCAAGGATGGCTTGGGTGCAAGGAGGGGTTCTGCCAAAGTGGTTGCATGGTTCAAGGTTGACATATAGAGTCGCGCCTTGTGCGGCAGTACCCGCCATGCGAAGTGCTTCTACTTCTGCGTGGGGCAAACCCGCCGCGTGATGATAGCCCTCGCCAACAATTTTACCATCGCGTACCACCACTGCCCCGACCATTGGGTTAGGGCTGGTGAAGCCAAGCGCTTGTGCCGCCAATTGGATGGTATGTGCCATCATTTCGCTGTCGAATGCAGAAAATTCAATCGCCATAAAACAAAAAAATCCTTGCTGATAAACCATCAAGGATCGGTGAACAGAGTGGGAATGGACGGCACTCAGCCAGAAAAGCGCTAATGGTTGCGAATAAGCTAGTTTGCTAGTGCTGGGTACACGTTGCCTAGCTTGTTGCGAAACGCATTGACAAGTCGAGCCACTCTAGCAGTTTATATTGGACACGGGTTATATTTGGCAGGTGTGCCGAATGCAATCCGTGTTCAATACAGCTTTCCAGAGTGAACCATTTCCCTTCTTTCATCCAGACTATACGGTCGGCTTCGGAATGTTGCATTGTGCTGTGTCAACGCTTCACCGAATCCTGCGCAGAATTGTGGTCTACGCTCGCGGGCTTTACCGCCGATCGGGAATTGCAACCATTGCGGGTTGCTCACCCTGCCCTGAAGGTTTATTCGTTTGATACGAATATTATACCTTACTTTTGAAAGGAGAAAGCGCAACTACTGAGTACGGGTCTATTCGCAATTTTCATTCGTGTCGAATCAATAGCGAGTCGTGGATATGGGTATCCAACAGTTGTATTCGATATGGGTCAACTATAGGAGTTTTTTCTTAAGGGAAAGAGACGCAATTTGTGCCCGTGCTGAGTGTATATTGGGTACGAGTCTCGAATGTAGGTGATGCTTTGAATCCGGCAAGTTAATAACGAAACTCGTCGAGACGGGAATCAGCCAGCATCTTTTTGATAAGCTTTTCATGCTGAGACGGTGAGCCTGTGGTTTTCCACGAACAAACGAATGAATCGCCGGAACGAGTGTGGCGTTTGCTTTTAATATGCAAGCCACTTTCTGCCATGCGTTTTTCCAATACTTCTAAAAGTTGCAAGTCGGTACGAATGGTTACTTCATAAGTGAAGGAGTCGCGGATATTGTCCATAAATCCTTCGATGAGCGGGAAGCCCCATAAGACAACGAGTGTCAATAAAGTGACGACCAGCACCAGTTGGATTTCGCCCGCGCCGATGCCCATGCCAAGCGCGGCAGTGAGCCAGATGGTTGCCGCGGTGGTAAGCCCAAAAACTCGCCCTCCATTGCGTAAGATAACACCTGCCCCCAAAAAGCCTACTCCGCTGACAATTTGGGCGGCTACGCGGGAGTGGTCTAAACCACGCGTCAGATTATCGGAAAATAGGGTGAATAGGGTTGAACCGAGCGAGATAAGAATCAAAGTGCGAAACCCTGCGGCTTTGTCGTGGAATTCACGTTCAAAGCCAATTGCTCCACCGACTAGGATCGATAATAGGATGCGTGCGAAAACATTAAAGGTTAAGGTTTGTTCCATAAAATGATTATATTCAAACGCCAGTTTTTTCCAATAGGGAGGGGAAGCGGAATCTTAAGGCAAGCGGGGCATCAGTCCCGAAGCATGGGGGATGTATCCGGCGCAATTTTTTATGCGTGCCGAATAGAACTGTCGGCGTGCGAGAATTAGCGCACGCGGGTCAGGGTGTTATCATACTCCGCCATTAATTCACGCATTAGGTTGAATATGGATTGCATGCGTTGTTGGTCTGAGTTTTTTATGCTCAATATACTTTGATTCACTTCTGTCAGCATATTTTCAAGCACTTGCAAACGGTCACGCACCTTTACATCTTTGCGCTCCTGTTCTCGCCACTGCTCATCACGCAACAGCAGGTGGGTCGCCCATTTCTTCTGTTCATCTGCCATAAAATTTTCCCATTCTTGGCGGAAACGCTCTTCGTTAAGTCTTTGAAGCTCATTGGCTTCAGAAAGGCGTCTCTCCATGCGTTCAGTGTGCTCGAAAATTGTCGCTAAGGCGCGTTGCATCTCACGGTGCGTCTCGTTAAAAATGTTGATGCGGCTGGCATAATCTTCCAAGCGTTGTACCACATCGCGAGATTGCTCTTCCATCTGTTTTAGCACACGCTCACGCTGAGCCGCTTGCAGGGATTGTTGCTCTAACCAAGCAGATTGGCTCAAGCGGCGGTCTGATTCCAGGTTGATCAATTCGCCAATTTTGGTTTCGGTTCGCAAGAAAGTATCTTCCGAGACTTGCATTTTCCCTTTTAGTTCGTCAATTCTGCGGCGAATATCCGGTAATTCGGCTTGCAGTTCGTTGAGTTTTCGTGAATCGAGCTTCACTCCTTCAATGGAGGCAGTGGTCTTTCGTTGATACTCTTCTAAAATATCGAATACACTGCGCGTGCGGGTTTCGATGTCATTAACCAAACGTAAAATGCGATTTTCTTCGTCTCGGCGAGATTTGAGTTCGTCAGATAGGCGCGTTATGATATCTTTGTCTTTGCGTAATTCGATGAGTGAGCGATTGGTTGCTTCACGCTCAATTTCACGTAAGCGTTCTTGGTCACGTTCGCTTTTTACCCGTTTGCTTTCGACGGCTTCAAATTGGCGTTGCACTTCAATTTGAAATTGCTTAATTTGGTCTTGAACCGTATTGGTGCGCGACTCGCTTACGCCCCGCATTTCATTAATGATGGCTTCTAATTTACCAATTCGTTGTAAATATTCGTCATTGCGTTCGGTACTCACCCGCAAACGTTCTTCCAACTGGGTAAGCGCTTGGCGATCTTTTCGCCGTTCTTTATCTAACCATTCAAGCGTTTGGGTAATTTGACGGATATCCATAGGTTAATTATAACATGGGCACATCTATTGGAAGCGGGTTATGTTGGGTACGTGTGCTATATTCGACACGGGTGGAAACTGCGCTTTTTCCCGTAAGCAAATAAGCGCAAATCGATCTTTGGCATGTGTGCCGAAGATAACCCATATCGAATGGCGTAGTTGAGCTCATATTTTGACTTTGGCATTTTGGCTAAAATAAGCATTGCCTACCACTGCCCCTACCACCAAAATCCCACCAAAAATTGACAGGAGTCCGGGGCGCTCGCCCAACACCAAAAATACCCAAAACGGGTTAAGTATTGGCTCTAATGCGGTAATTAGGGTCACTTCCAACGCTTTGAGTTTGCGAATCGCAATGGAGTACAGTAACATTGCGATGCCAATTTGAACGATGCCCAGAAAAGCCAGCCCTAAAAAGACGGGGAAGGTCCACTTTTCTTGTAAGCTAAATGGCAAACACACCACAGACATGCTGATTGTCGCCAATAGGACAGACTGGGTGGTGGTATGGGGGGCTTGCTTTCGCATTGCAATGGTCATTACTGCCATAGTGAAGCCGGACAACAATGCCAAGATATTGCCAACCGTACCGCGAAAATCAATCTCTTGCACGAAGAACAAGGTCAGCCCTAGAAAAATCACCGCCATTGTCCACAGGTCTAAGCGAGTAGGATACTCTTTGAGTAACCAGATGCCCAACAATGTGACATAGATGGGGGTGGTGTACTGAAGAAAGATGGCATTGGCGGCAGTGGTTTGTTTGGTTGCAGTAATAAAAAGGAATTGGGTGGCAATTTGCCCAAGTGCCGAAACCACTAGCCAAAACGACCACTCAATGCGGATGCTTCTCAAATAGCTGATGAATACTAGGGTTGCAAATAAACCGCGCATTCCCAAAATGGCTAACGGTTGCCAGGGGATGATCTTTACAAACAGCCCACTGGTGCTCCACAACACCGCAGTAAGTACGAGTAAGATTATTGAACGTTGACGGTCGTCAGACATTTTTTACCTGATAAGCTTCGGCACAAGTGAAAATTGCGCTTTTCATCAAGGAAAAGTTCCTATATTTGACTCGTGTCGAATATCACTGTGATTACGACAAACCCATTTTGAAGAGAATCGGATTTCTGCCGCTTGTATAAGCTCGTAATGAATAGCATTTTAAATATAACCCGTGTCGAACAGGATAGATTGACAGCTTCTACATGATGAACACATCCCCACACATCAGCAAATTTTTTCCGAACGAAACACACGGCTTGGGCGAGTTTACCTTTGCCCACCCACCCCGCACCTTTGCGCTGACTCCCGCCAGCCGTATCTTAATCCGCGCTATCTGTGAGAATCAATCCCGCTTGCATGGGATAGGTTTAGATTGGGGATGTGGGGTGGGTTGCCTGGCAATTGTGGCGGCTCGCATCCAAGCGGTGGAAACAGTCATTGGGTTGGATATTGCAGAGCAAAATATCGCTAGCGCACAAAAAAATGCCCGGCAGAACGCGGTTGCATCAAAAGTGCAGTTCATCCTTGCCGATTCTTTCCAAGCTGTGCAAGCTACCGACCAAGAAATTTTGCAAAGCTGGCATGGCAAAGCGAATTTTCTGCTGACAAACCCGCCTGCCAGTGATGGCGATGATGGCTTTGGTTTTCGCCGCAAGGTGTTGCGCGAGGCTGTGCCTTTCCTAAAAGCGGGTGGGCAAGTTTGGCTGAATGTTTCCGCCCAATACGGTGTGGAACGTATCACTCGCTTAACTACCGAAGTAACTGGCTATCGGTATGCGGGCATGCTGTGTAGCTCAAACTGGCAGGCATTTGACCTGCATCGCCCGGATTTACTCGCTTGTTTGCAGACGTATGTGGCAGAAGAACTGCGCGGGGGAATGCCCTATCAATTTCAGCCCGGCGGTTCACAGCGACCCCAGCTACCAATTAACGCCCAAACTGCCTATGCGGAATATCTACAATCTGGCATCAGCCCGCTCTCGCAGTGGCAAACTCACCTTTTTGAGTTTGTGGGTAGCGATAGCGTAGTGAAAGTGTTTTAGCCAGCCTGCGCTAATTTTAAGATTAGCTGTTTCAGGGTGGGGTTAATGGTAAAGTTTTGCTCCAAGTAAGCCAAAATTGCCAGCGCGGAAGAAATGTTGTGTAAGTAGCCTTGTAAAAATTCGGGCAAAAGGTGCGCCATCTGCGGGTGACGGGTTTCAAAACGGCGTTCCGCGCTGAACAGGTCTTTTTGAACGCCTGTTTGCGTTTCTTGCTGTTCGGCAATCTGTAAGATGCGATCCACCGCATAGGTTTGGATAAAGCGCATTGCAGACAATCTTTCCCCGCGCCGCTCGCGGCATAAACCCACATACAGGTTTGTCAGCGCTTCGCCTACTTGCCATTCGATTGGTGGCTGGGAGGGTGTTGAAAATCCTTGCTTGGGAAATGCGATGTCTCCAGTCAGTCCTGCCACTTGCCACACCACCCGCCCAGGCGAAAAAACTGCCTGACTTAATTCGTCCAGCGTAAACACGGCAAATTCACAAAAAATACCATCTGCAAATAAGCATTTGTAGCCATCAACTGTATTGGCAAACTGATAGGCAAGTGGGCAGATACGCTCCAGCCATTGTAGATTGCGGAGAAAATGCTGTTTGCTGTCATTTTTTACGATAACGAAAAAATCCAAATCTGAAAAAGCGTCCAAACGCTCCAACTCTTGCCCCACCGAGCCAAGTCCAATGAGCGCTAAGGCACTTGCTTCAGTGGATAAGGATTGGGCAATCTGAGCTAGTCGGTTTAATAAGCGGGTTGGTTGGTCCATATGGGTAGGCGTTGGTTTGAAATTGCGAGAATAGACTTACCATAATATTTTACCCGTTTTTGTAACTGCTCAGGCTAGTGGAAACAAATCATTGTGCAGGGTTGCCCCCAGAGCAGTGGCAAACAACCTAAAAATAGCACCC
>DKKK01000154.1:13503-21277 GCA_002455215.1 Anaerolineales bacterium UBA6668
CTCGCCAGATGGTTGGTTGCGCCCAACCAAGCTGAGCAGTTACCCGTTTTTTACCATATCCCCCACTTTTTACAGCATGTTTTGCATTCCCAATTCGTCTTTACCCAACTGCAACTCCGCAATTTTGTTCAGAATGCACTATTGACAATTCAAGATTACACGCTATACTTTCCGCATATGTGGACCAACGTCAACTTACAGGCTTGTATGTGTACCGAGCGGGGCAGTGCCTCGATGAGCTCGGTTTTTGGCGTTTTCTCTACCATTAGATAACCTTTCTTTATCTTTCGCCAAGCCCTGTATCAAGGCGCAACCCCTTTCAAGCGGTGTTGCGCCTTTTTTTATTTTCTAGCCATGTATGATTTAGTTCCAGCCTTCCCACAAACTCAAACTTCTCGCCCGCCCATGCTCACTATCGAACATTGGGTAGGCAATACGCCGTTGGTGCGTCTCCAACGCCTGACGCGCCATTTACCCCATTCGATTGAAATTCACGCCAAATTGGAGTGGTTTAATGCTGGGGGTTCTATCAAGGCACGCCCGGCGCTCAATATTATCCGCCAAGCGGAAGCTAACGGGCTTTTGCATAGCGGAAAAACCCTGCTCGATGCCACGAGTGGGAATATGGGCATTGCCTACGCAACTTTTGCCGCGGCACGTGGCTATCGAGTACAATTGTGCATTCCTGAAAACGCCAGCCCTGAGCGCATCAAACTTTTGCGGGCATTGGGTGCGGAACTGGTGCTCACTGACCCGCTGGAAGGTTCGGATGGCGCAATTGAAAAAGCGCGTGAATTGGTTGCGGCAAACCCTGACCGGTATTTTTATGCCGACCAATATAACAACCCAAACAATTGGCAAGCGCACTACGTGAGTACGGGTCCGGAAATTTGGCGACAAACCAACGGGCATATTACGCACTTTGTCGGTGGGCTTGGCACCAGCGGTACGTTGATGGGCACAGGACGCTACTTGCGCACCCAGAAGCCCAGCGTGCAAATTGTTTCTTTGCAACCCGACCTACCCTATCATGGGCTGGAAGGGCTAAAGCACATGCCAACTGCCATTGTGCCGGGCATTTATGACCCGTCCCTAGCCGATGAAAACATTGGCGTTTCTACCGAAGCCGCCCTGCATATCACGCGCAGGCTGGCACGCGAAGAAGGGCTTTTCACCGGCATTAGTGCGGGCGCGGCAGTGTGCGGGGCTTTGCAAGTGGCACGGGAACTTGCCATGCAAGGCTTACCCGCAACCATTGTCACCATTTTGCCCGATGCTGGCTACAAATATCTTTCAGACCGTTTTTGGAGTGAATAATCGCAAAACTTATGCTCGTTTTACCCGCCCCTATTGTTGAACAAATTCGTGACCACCTGCGGCTGGCATACCCCAATGAAGGCGCTGGGCTTTTGCTCGGCGCCGAACAAGCTGGCAAACGCGAGATTAGCCAGGTACTAACTCTAGCCAATGCCTTTGCCGATGAAGAGCAATACCACCGCTTTCTGCTGACGGCGGAAGATATGCTGGCTGGCGAGCTTGCCGCCGCTGAAGCTGGCTTGGATGTGCTGGGTATTTTTCACTCGCACCCAGACTGCCCTAACGTACCCAGCGAGTATGACCGCGAGTATGCGCTCCCGTGGTACAGTTATCTGATTGTTCGCGTGGACAATGGTGAAAGTGTCAGTTATCGTTCGTGGCTTTTGAACGATGACCGTCTTGCCTACACCGAAGAGCCCGTACAAATTTTATAAATATTGCGAATCTATACCCACCCTGCACGAGCATAACCGCTCGATGCCAAGTAACTATCTCTCAAAGGAAAAATCAATCATGGCTGTCATTCGTATCCCTTCTCCCCTCCGCCCTTATGCCGGTGGCAAAACTGAAATTCCGGTTGCTGGTGAAACAGTCGGCGCGGCATTGGCAGATTTGGCGGGTCAATTCCCCGACTTGCGCAAACACCTGTATAACGAAAGTGGTGAGCTCCGCCCCTTTGTCAATGTATTTTTGGGCAGTGAAGATGTGCGCCACCTGCAAGGGGTAGATACCCCCATCAGCGAAGCGACCCAATTACGCATTATTCCCTCCGTTGCCGGTGGCTATTAACCTTTCATTTTTCAACCATTATGTATTTAGAACTAGACACTTCCAATATTACCCTGAGCAAGGACGAAATTAACCGATTTTCGCGCCACCTGATTATGCCGGAAGTCGCGCTTGAAGGGCAAAAACGCCTGAAGGCGGCAAAAGTGCTGTGTGTAGGCACGGGTGGGCTTGGCTCACCGTTGGCATTGTATCTTGCCGCGGCAGGCGTAGGCACAATTGGTTTGGTAGACTACGACATTGTGGAAGCCAGCAACTTGCAAAGGCAGGTCATCCACGGGCAAAGCACGGTGGGAATGCTCAAAGTTGAAAGCGCTAAGCAACGTTTGCTGGATATTAACCCGCATATCAACGTCATCACCTACAATGTGCTGTTCACTTCGCAAAATGCGCTGGAAATTGCCAAAGACTACGATGTTATCATTGACGGAACCGACAACTTCCCGACCCGCTAT
Organism: Anaerolineales bacterium UBA6668; assembly: GCA_002455215.1. Taxonomy (GTDB): domain Bacteria; phylum Chloroflexota; class Anaerolineae; order Anaerolineales; family UBA6668; genus UBA6668. The sequence goes on from DKKK01000154.1 coordinate 16,062, forward strand.
CTGGTGGATGATGTGTGTGCATTGCTCGGCAAACCCAATGTATATGGCAGTATTTTCCGCTTTGAAGGGCAGGTTTCAGTCTTTTGGGCAAAACACGGTCCCACCTACCGCGATTTATTCCCCGAACCACCCCCGCCCGGATTGGTGCCGAGTTGCGCCGAAGGGGGGGTGTTGGGCATTTTGCCCGGCACCATCGGCACGGTACAAGCGACTGAAGCCATCAAGCTGATTACTGGCATTGGTGAGCCGCTTATCGGGCGCATGTTGCTGTACGATGCGCTGGAAATGCGCTGGGACGAGATTAAGATCCGCCGCAACCCGAAGCGCAAACCTGTAACGGAACTAATTGATTATGAAGAATTTTGCGGCTTGCCGCAGAATGACCATGTAGAAGACAGTCGCACCCCCGATGATATTAGCGTGCAGGATTTACAAGCCATGTTTGAACGGGGTGACTCCTTCCGCCTGATAGATGTGCGCGAACCGCATGAGTGGGAAATTGTCCACATTGAAGGGGCAGAACTGATTCCGTTGGGGGATTTGCCCGCCCGCTTGCACGAACTAGACAGCACACAACATTATGTTCTGCAGTGTCGTTCCGGCAAGCGTAGCGCAACGGCGGTGCAATTGTTAAAAACGGCTGGCATTACCCGCGTCAAAAACCTAGCCGGTGGCGTGCTGGCATGGGCGGAAGAAATTGACGATAGCTTGCCGATTTACTAGTCCGGCGAGTTAATTCCTTCAATCACTTTAATACGGCAAAAAGGGCAGAAATTGCCCTTTTTGTTTGGGTGGGGTAAAAATTCCAACTTTATACCCACCCACAACCTAGCCTTCGGGTTTGACCAAGCTATAAATCGTATTCAACAATTGTTTTAGACTGACTGGCTTGCTGATATATTCAGTTGCACCCGCCATTAGACAACGCTCTTGGTCGCCGGGCATCACCAGTGCCGTCAGTGCCAGTATTGGGGTCGTGCTAAACTTCGGCATTTTGCGAATCTCACGAATTGCTTCTAGCCCATCCATACCGGGCATTTGAATATCCATCAATATCAGGCTTGGGTTGAACGTTTTAACCCGTTCAAGCGCATCAAAGCCGCTGTGCGCGACTGCCACATCAATATTCTGGGCTTTCAAATAATTCGACACCATCGTCAGTGTAGTCAAATTGTCATCCACGATTAAGACAGGCAATTGGGGGGCGGTGGGGGGCGTTTTTTCAATTGTTGGCGCTTCTTGCGCCGCGGATAGAGTGGCGCTCAGGGTGCTGTGTTCCATCGGGTTAGGGGAGGCGTTGCTCGCAAGGGACGGCAGTAAAACGCTGAAGCGGCTACCCCTGCCGGGCACACTCTCCAACTCAACCGAACCACCGTGCAATTGCACCAAGTTATACACAATTGCCAGCCCTAGCCCAGTACCCTGATAGCCACGCGATAGACGGCTATCTACCTGCACAAACGGTTGAAATAAATTTTTCTGCGCTTCGATTGGAATGCCAATGCCATTATCCCACACGGTTATACGTACCGCTTCCCGCTGTCCATCACGCAGTACTTTTAGACCAATATTCCCTTCCCTTTCAGTAAATTTAATGGCATTACCCAATAAATTCACAACCACTTGCTTCAGGCGGCGGCTGTCGCCCAGTAGCTCGCCAATATCCGCTTGAATATCCACTTGTATTTGCAAATGCTTTTCGGTGAGCATGGGGCGCACCAAAGAAAGGGCGGAATGACACAACTCGGCAACGTTGACAGGCTCGCGCTCGATGCTTAAGCCGCCGGAGTTGATTTTTGCCAGATCCAAAATATCATTAATCAGCGCAAGCAAGTGGTGACCACTCGCTTCAAGTTCTCTTAATACTTCAATTTGCGATTCTTCGAGAGCACCGTAAATTTCTTCCAGTAGCGCTTCGGATATACCTAAAATTCCGGTGAGCGGAGTCCGCAATTCGTGGCTCATACTGGCAAGAAACTCATCTTTGGTGTGGGCGGCTTGCATCAGTTCTTGGTTTGCCAGAGAAAGCGCGGCTGTACGCTCTTCTACCCGCTTGGCTAGCGATATTCGCTCTTGCTGGAGCGCAACTTCTACCCGCTTGCGTTCATCCACTTCTTGGCGTAGCTCTTGCGTGCGCTCCTGCACCCGCGATTCCAAAATTTCGTTGTTTTGCCGAATCAATCGTTCTGCAAGTTTGCGTTGTGTAATGTCCCGAATGGCAACAAATAGGGTTTTCTTCTGCTCAGAATCATCTGTTTGACGAAATACCACTTCCAAGACCTTTCCTTGTAGTTTTAGCGTTTGGTGGAGTGGGTTGGGTGTGGTTTCAAACGTAGTTTCTGCGAGAGTGTCCAAGTTCTGTGGCAATATCAACCATTTTTCTATCGAAGTGCCAACGGGATTTTCCAGTGCAGAAATATCAAACATCTTGGCAAAGCCATCATTGACTTCAGCCAACACACCATCGCGCACCACACATACCGCTTCAAAGGATGTTTCCAGCAAGGTCCGATAGCGTTTTTCACTTTTAAGCAAATCACCTTGGCGCAAATTTTCCAGATAATTGCGATATGCCGCTACCAACACCAACAAGCCGCCCACTAACCACACTGAAAGGATTTGAACGCTGACATCAGAGTAGCTCACTCTCAGAACCACCAACATGAAATAGGTACTCGCGATGCTGACAGCCAAATACATGAAACTGGTAATGCGCACGCTAGAGAACACACTGGATGCAAGCGGTATCGTAACCAACAAAACGGTAATAGCCGCTCCTTGAGTAATCGGTAGAATGGCTACTGAAAAAAACACGATTGGAAATGGAACAAGCCCATTCAAGATAAAAGCGATATTAAAATGACCTTCCCGATTTAACCAACCAATTGTATAAATTGCCAATACAGTTGCAATGCGACTAACGGTTATCAATAAGCTATATCGAATATTTAAAGCAAATTCAACTAAAATAAAAATTATGTAAAATGTGCCACCAACAAATAACAATCCACCCAACAAACTGGCTTTGGCACGCTGAACCTGCTCTGGATATTTTTTTACAGGTGCGGTGAATTCAATAAATTGTTCAATATACTTTTTAAACATACTCGTTCATCAAGGCAGATGCCCAAATAACCCTAGAAATAAGAGACACTATTAATTAAGACTACAATCTATTTTGCTATTCGTAATCTCAAATAACAGGAATTATAACAAAACTCATAAAACCTTTTGAACCAATTTTCCTATCTATAAATTTTTCCAAAAACAATTTACCACAAAAATAAAACAAGGTGGAGTTTTTCCACCTTGTTTCAATATTCGACCCGCTCGGCAGGATTACCCACCAACTATACGGATAAATTTTCGTTTGCCCACCTGTAAAATTTGCTCACCATTGGGTTCTAATTGCAAATTGGCGTTTTCTACTTTCTCGCCAGCCAAGCGCACCCCACCTTGTTGCACCAGCCGCCGCGCTTCCGATAAACTTGCCGCCAAGTTTTCTTGTACCATCAACTCTACCAATGCCATCGTCTGCTGTAAGGTTACACTGGGCATATCATCGGGCAATGCGCCTTTTTGGAAGACGGTTTGGAAGTAAGTTTGTCCGGCTTGGGCGCCACTCTCGCCGTAGAAAATGGCGGTGATTTCAAATGCGAGGTCCATCTTCACATTGCGGGGATTTTCTCCACTGGCAAGACGGGCTTGCAATACGGCGGTTTCGGCTGGGGTAAAGCGCGTGGCAAGCTGGCTATAAACTGTGATTGCGCTATCCGGCAAAGACATGATTTTGCCGTACATGTCTTCGGCAGTGGTGTTAATAGCAATGTGGTTGCCCATACTCTTAGACATACGTGCCACACCATCGGTGCCGGGCAAAATGCCGTTGATAATGGCAATTTGTGGCTTTTGTCCAAAGGATTCCTGCAGTTTTCGCCCTGCCACCACAATATTGAACAGTTGGTCGCGCCCACCCACTTGCACGTCTGTGTGCATTGCCACTGCGTCATAACCTTGCATCAGCGCGTAAAATGTCTCGTGCAAATAAATCGGGTCGCCTACATCAAAACGCTTAGAAAAATTGTCACGCACCAAAAATTGCTGAATTGTAAAATTCATACCTAGCTGAATCAGGTCTTTCAATTCCAGCTGACTCAACCACTCTTTGTTTTCGCGCACAATGGTTTTGGCAGGGTCAAGCACTTTAAAAGCTTGCTCCTTAAAAGTGGTGGCATACTGCTCAACTGTTTCTTGGGTCAGCACCGGGCGAGCTTTGTTCTTGTCTGATGGATCTCCCACCAAAGCAGTGTAATTTCCTATCAAGAAGGTTACTTCATGCCCCAAATCTTGAAATTGGCGCAATTTTCGCATGGAAATGGTATGCCCCAAATGCAAGTCGGTGAATGTCGGGTCATAGCCACAGTACACACGCAGGGGACGCCCTTCAGCAAGCCGCTCTGTCAATTCGCGGCGCATGGCATTTGCCAGCCCATCATCACCAAAATCAGTGCCTTGCATTAAAATTTCGACTTGTTCTTTTACAGGAAGCATAATTCTCTAATCTAATAGGTAAAAAAATAACGATTGGGGAGTCATCCAAATCGGAAAGGATAGGAAAAACGGGGGAATTTTCTCACCAAATGTGGGATTGGTCAAACACTGCATCAGCGAGCGGCATCTCACGAAAGTTGGTCGTAAGGATACACATCACGAATATGCTGGTGAAAATACGTGCCACAGGAGGGTGCTTGCAAAAATTCTGAGAATACTTCAGCAGGTACTTCATAATAGCGATAGATGTGCCCACTCGAAAATTCGATTTCCATCCATTGACGTCCTGCTTCATAGGCAAGTGAGCGGATGCTGGAAGATTGAACAGGAATACGGCGCAAAAAGGGCATATGATGTAGAATAAAAACTACTTGCGAACTTTGTGAGTCTATTTGGCACAGTTGGCAATTACCAAAAGTGTGTTATATCCGACACTGGTGGAAACTGCGCTTTTTCTCTATTCTCTATAAGGAAACAAAGCACAAATCTTACCCGTATCGCATCTAATTAGAAACATTCGCATAAAACTTATGTTCCTAATTATACACGAATCATTCACATTGTTGTTTTATCACGACCCGCTAAAACGCCTGTCCACCACCTACCCGCTTAGCCATTCAGCCCTTCATCTTCAACCCAGATGGAAATTGCGCTTTTATTCTTAA
>DKKK01000208.1 GCA_002455215.1 Anaerolineales bacterium UBA6668
CAATGCATTGCGGCTCTACAAAAGCCTATCTATATGACGCGGTCAGAAACGCGCCAATAGATTTTGCCAACACTCATTAATTCCCTTGACTTCCTTAACTTTCAACGCTAAATGGGGGCAAATTTGCGTTCCCGATTGCCACCGCGGTCAATTTCCCACGGGTAGATGATGTAAGCATCGGTGATTGCGCCGTAGTAGTCGGGTTCGGTTTTGGTAAAGAGCGAACGGTAGGGGTTGTAGTGCAAAACACATAGTTCGGGGAAGCCGCCCGCCGCCAGAATGCGGTCTTTGACAGCGGTGCTGGTGCGCCCACTGCCCCACACGTCATCCACCACCAAGATGCGGCGGTTTTCCAGCAAATGTTCATCGGGGAACTGCAGAAAGTTGGGCCACACAAACAACTGTTGAGCGCCACTGCTTTCGGGAAACTGCACGGCGGCGGTTAAGATATTGCGCACATTTAGGGCTTCCGCCAACATGCCGCCCGGCACAATGCCGCCACGCGTGATAAGCACCATCGCGTCAATTTCATAACGAAATTGCGGAATTAACACATCAATCAAGCGGTCAACATCGCTCCAGGTCAAAATCTCTCGGCGGCGGAGGGGTCCAGTGGTCATGCTTACTCCAGAATCAAAATTTTTTTACTCGCTCCCATCCGACATAGATGGGGGCGCATCTTCATTATCCATATCACCGCTCTCCGCTGACAAATCGAAGTCTGAGTAGTATATCACTTCAGCTTGTTCGGCAACAGGGAGTGCCTGCCACAATTGGAGAACAGTTTTGCCAAGTTGGGGATGCACCCACTGCGGGGCAACGTCTAGCAGGGGACGCAGGACAAAGGCGCGTTCTGCCAGGCGTGGATGGGGAATCTCCAATACGGGGGGCTGGCTAAGGGGGGCAGAGCCATAGGCTAGGATGTCCAAATCGATTAGGCGCGGACCAAAACGGCGGGTAATTGTTCGCCCCATTGCCTGCTCAATTTGTTTTAAAGCCTGCAAGAGCGATNNTAGGCAGATTCGCCCGCCACTGCGATATTTAGGAAGCGTGGTTGGGTGGTAAAATATTTCGGCTCGGTTTCATACACCGCACTGACACGCAAGTCGCAAGCAAACGCCTGCAAATGGGCAACCGCCACTTGCAGGTTGTGCAAACCCCTGCCTAGATTGGAGCCCAATGAGAAAAGAACGGGGGTCAAAGCGCGGTCTGATTTACTTTCCATTTAAAATGGGCAATTCGAACCAGAAGGTACTGCCCTTGCCAGGCGCACTAATCAATTTAACAGAGCTTCCATGTGCGTCTAAGATGCGCTTGACAACTGCCAAGCCAATGCCAGTGCCACCAAAACGGCGGGTCGGTGAGCCATCTACTTGGTAAAACGTGTCAAAAATGCGTTCATGCAGGTTTTGCTGGATGCCCACACCTTCATCCTTCACCACCACCTGCACTTTGTCACCCTGTCGGCGGGCTATCACGGTTACCGTGCCGCCTTGCGGGCTAAATTTAAGCGCATTGTCTAACAAATGTTGCATCACTCGTACCAAAGCGCGGCGGTCTGCACGAACGGCAGGCAAATCATCGGGTAGTTCCCATACCAATTTGGCGGAACTGCGCTGGATACTACGCTGGAGCAAAGCTTGAGTGACGCGCAGAACATCGCTAAAAATAACCGGACCTATCTCTAGTTGATTAACATCCGTACCGCTGAAGTCCACAATATCTTCCACCAATTTTTCTAGGATTTGGATAGAACCTTCTGCAGTGCGCAAACCATCTTGCTGGTCAGACGTAAGCGGTCCGAGCGTGCCATCTGCCATTAAAGAAACATAGCCTTTGACATGCAGAAGTGGCGTGCGCAGTTCATGAGAAACATTGGCGATAAATTCGCTTTTTAGCCGGTCTATTTCGCGCAATTCTTCCAAAGCGCGGCGCAATTGCAGGGTGCGTTCTTGCACCTTCTTTTCCAATTGGCGGTTGTAATCTTTCAGTTGGTCGCTTAACTGCTTGACACGCAGGAGCGATTTTACGCGGGTAACCAATTCAATATAATTGAAAGGCTTTGTCAAAAAGTCATCCGCCCCCACTTCCGCACTTTTGATTTTTTCGTCCGTACCCCGCAAAGCGGTAATCATAATCACGGGAACAAAAACGGTTTCCGGGTTGTCTTTAATGCGGCGACACACTTCATAGCCGTTCAACCTGGGCATAAGGATATCTAACAAGACCAAATCCGGCTGAACTTCTTGCAGTTTTTGCATGGCATCTTCGCCATCCACCGCCATAAACAGTTGGAAGCCCTCCATTGCCAAGAATTGAGACATAATGTCTCGGTTGGAGTATTCATCATCCACAATCAAAATTTTATTATCTTGTGGCGGGNNTGGCGGGCGTAATGGTTCCAAAGTTGTCATTTTGTGGTTCTCTTCTGTAGTTTATATTCAGCATGGTTGCATCCCTTTCATAGAAAAAGCGCAATTCTCATGCAGGTCAAATATATAATAGCTTGGTAAATATCCCCAGAATGGGAGTTGTAAATGTTACAATATTGTCATATTTGGCACGCGTCAGAATCTTGTTGATTTTCTAAGAAAGAAAACACACTACTTTATAAGTGTGCTAAATATTGGATAAACATTAAAATTTTACTTCACCTTGTTCGTTTTGAACACATTTTCAGGAGATTTTCTGATTTATGCAATTTCGCATACCTGCCAAACCCATCCTTATATGGCTGATAGGATTGACCGCCCTGCTGGGGTACGCCCCACACGCGCAAGCGAAGCCTATCACTGCCCCCACTATCCTTTCGGATAGCGTTGAATTTGATTTTCCCAATGCGGCAACATTTCAGCTTTCCGCCCAATCAGACGTCAATATCACCGAAGTCCGCTTTGAATTTGGACACCGAGTCAATGACTGTGGTAACGATTTGAGTTACGCATTGCCAGATTTTGAAGCAGGCAAGCAGGTGGAAGTGAGCTATGAGTGGAATATGCGTGCCACTGTTCCCCTGCCACCGGGCGCACAAATTTGGTATCGCTGGGTGATAACGGATGCCAATGGTCAGCAAATTACTTCCGAGCGTACCGAACTAACCTGGCTAGACGACAAGCACGATTGGCAGGAAATCGAAAAGGACACTGTGGTACTTCACTGGTATGCCGGACGCGACAGTTTTGCCGAGCAATTGCTGAATACTGCCGTACAAGCAAAAGCCGACATTGCCAATGCCTACAACATCAGCACGGATAACAAAGTGCATTTTTACATTTATAAAAACACCAACGAAATGCGTGACAGCCTGCTTTTTGAGCCGCAATGGACGGGTGGGCAAGCCTTTTCGGACCAAAATATTGTGGTGATTGGCATTGGGGACAATAGCTCCGATTTGGAATGGGGCTTGCGTACCGTTGCCCATGAATTTACCCATGTGATTGTGGGCAATGTGGTCAGCAGTTGTTATGCCAGCGTGCCTACTTGGTTCAATGAAGGCATAGCCATGTATATTGAAGGCGAAGATGCTTCCTACGAAAAAGGCGTGCTGGATGACGCGATTAAGTCGGGTGATTTGTTTGCGCTACGCCCACTCTCCAATGGCTTTACCGAAGACCCCGACAAAGCCAACCTAGCCTATCTACAATCGAAAAGTATTGTGGGCTATCTGGTAAAGACCTATGGCAAGGAGAAAATGCAGGCACTCTTGCAAGCGTTTAATCAGGGCTACCAGTACGACAATGCCTTACAAATTGCGTTAGGTGTGCAATTGGAAGAGTTAGAACGGAATTGGCGGGCATCGGTGGGAGCAAGTGAACTGCCACTACCCACAGCCGGTTTCACTGCCACCCCCACCATCTTCCCCACTTACGAGCCGTACAGTGCAGTTTTGCAAGCCGAGACTCCCACCGTCTCCCCCGTACAAGCAACCCTAGCCGCCCAACCTACCCGCCAAAGCGGAGATATCCCCCCGTCTAGCAATAGCGATAACACAACACTCGGCTTGCTGGTATTTGCCGCCATTGGCGCGTTGTGCTGTTTGGGGCTGGTCGCCTTTGTCGGAATTGTGGTGTGGGTCATGCGAAAGTCCGGGGGTAAAAAATGAAATCAATGAAAATTTTACAATTGACAAAAAGTAGATTTGTAGCGCTGGGTGTATTTTGCCTATGCGCAATTGTTTTGCTGGTTGCGAACCCAAGTGTTGCTCGCCCCAACTATGCCAGCTACGATAAAGACAACTCACTCATCTATAGTAGCGGCGAACCAGAGACGATTGACCCGGCGCTGACTCGAAGTGGCGCGGGTGGCATTATTGGCGACTTGTTTAGCGGCTTGGTGGTGCTAGACCCCAACATGAAGGTTCGCCCCGCCCTGGCGTTGAGTTGGCAGGTCAGCCCGGATGGCTTGACCTACACCTTTGCGCTGGACCCTGCCGCTAAATTCTCGGATGGCACGCCACTCACCAGCGCGGATGTGGTATTCAGTTGGAAACGCGCCGCCCACCCCGATACTGCCAGCGAAACGGTGTTACTCTATTTGGGAGATGTGGTGGGCGTGGCAGATTACCATGCGGGTACGGCTAGTGAAATTGCCGGTTTGTCCGCTCCAGATGCCCACACCATTCAGGTGCAGATAGACGCACCTAAGCCGTACTTTCTCGCCAAGCTTACCTATCCCGTTAGTTGGGTGGTTCAGCAAGACAATGTGGAAGGGGCAGACTGGGAAGAAAATCCCGTTGGGAGCGGACCTTTCCGCCAAGTGCAACACATTGAGAATGACATTTGGATTCTGGAGCGCAACCCGTACTACAACGGTATTCGACCCGCTGTGAGCAATGTGGTCTATCAGATGTATAAAGGCTACAGCCAACGCTTGTATCAAAACGATGAAGTGAGTATGACCGGCATCGCCAAAGACCAACTGAGCCTAGCCGAGAATCCGAGCGATTTGCTGTATGGACAGGTCTTTCCGCAGGTCAGCCTGTGTACCAGTTATGTGACCTTCAATAGTCAAAAGCCGCCCTTTGACGACCCATTGGTGCGCAAAGCGTTTGTACATGCTTTTGACCAAAACCGCTACATGGAAGCAATCACCCACAACGAAGATATTCCCGCTCACGGCATTTTGCCCCCCGGTGTGCCGGGCTACGATGCAAGCGCCAGCGCCCCCGCGTACGATCCGCAACTTGCGCGTGAGTTACTCGCCCAATCCAAATATGCAGGAGCGGCAATGCCAGAGTTGGTGTGGACTATCAGCACGAGCGGAACCTACACCGATAGCAGTGTTGCTATTTTGCAGAGTATGTGGGAAGAAACCTTGGGCGTGAAGATTCAGGTGGTTGGCATTGACTGGTACGACTACTATGATGAAATTTCGGCAGGACACTTTGGTAATTTGCTCTCTGAAGGCTGGTGTGCCGACTACATAGACCCTGAAAATTTCCTAGATTTGCTCTTTCATAGTGGTACTAGCCAAAANNCGGCATACGACCAACTGTTGGAGCAAGCGCGGGTGGAAACAGATATACAAGCCCGTATTGACTTGTACCAACAGGCAGAGCGCCTACTGGTGGAGGATGCGCCAGCTTTGTTCCTGAGCCACTCAGGTCCAAGCTACGCCCTACTCAAGCCGTATCTCTTTGGGTACACCCCTGCTCCAATTGGTGTGCCGCAAAACCACTTGATGTGGATTCAAAGGTAAGGCATTGGCTCGAATTGCACACATCGCCTTATGGACGGCTGACCTAGAACGCGCCAAAGCGTTTTATTGTCAGTACTTTGGCGCGGTAGCTGGCACGCGCTATGAAAATGCCCCAAAAGGGTTTCATTCATATTTCTTGCGCTTTGCAGAAGGCGCAACCCAATTGGAAATTATGCACACCACCCAGTTGGCGTTTCAGCCCTGCCCACCGAACCATCAGCCCTTCGGCTTGGCGCATTTTGCCATTGGGGTTGGTACGGTTTCGGCAGTGGAGGCATTGACTGCCCGCCTAAAGGCTGATGGTTTTACTGTGCTGGATGGAGCGCGCCGTACCGGGGATGGCTATTACGAGAGTGTAGTCCTTGACCCGGACGGCAATCGCATTGAAATTACGGAGTAAGTCAAATCATGGAAAAAATTGATTACAAAAAAAGTGAGGAACTCGGCTACCTAGCCAGCCCCAAACGAGTGGAGGCGGTTTGCATCCCGCCGATGAATTTTTTGATGATAGATGGTACAGGCGACCCCAATCGCGAGCCAGCCTATGCCTTGGCGGTCAGCGCACTGTTTTCTTTGTCTTATCGCGTCAAGTTTNNAAAGGGGAAAGTGGGTTGGATTATGCGGTTATGCCTTTGGAAGGTCTGTGGTGGGCGGAGGATATGTCGCAATTTAATACTGAAGACAAGTCCAATTGGCTGTGGACTTTGATGATGATGCAACCGCCGTGCGTCAGTGCCGAAATGGTCGAAGCACAAAAGGCAGAACTGTCTCGCCAAACACCGTCTGCCACGCTTGCCCTAGTGCGCTTTGCAGAATTTTCGGAGGGCTGGTGCGCCCAAACCTTGCATGTGGGTCCTTTCACTGCCGAAGGTCCCACCATTCAGCGCGTCCACCAATTTATTGAAAAAGAACACCATTTGAGTGGCAAGCACCACGAAATTTATCTATCCGACATTCGAAAAGCCGACCCAGCCAAGTGGCGCACCATCATCCGCCAACCTTTCGGGTAAATCTTTGCGATTTGCAATTTATTGAGGGAAGAATATGCTAACTCTTGCACAAAAACAGGCGGTTTTGGCTGGTATTTTGATTGGTGCTTTGTTGGTGGTGGGGTGGCTGATGTGGCTTTCTACCCACCGTCCCACTCCGGTTGCCCAACAACCCACCCAACTGGCGGTAGTCACCCATACTGAAGCTACTTCACCCCCCAATGAGCCGCTTCGCACTACTGCAACCGCAAGACCAACCAAGCCAGCCACACCNNCCAGCGCTACCGCGAGCGCTTCTGCCAGCGCTTCTGCCACTTTGCCGGCCTTCGATGCCGAAGTGTATGCCCTGCCCACGCTCGACCTAGCCACACCGGGTCCCCAATATACCCCGCCCACCGCCATCCCCACCCCTTTTCCAATTGCCAGCAAACGAGCAGGGGTGACGAATATCCTGCTGATGGGTACAGATACCAGCTTTAGCACCGGGCAGTTCCGCACCGACACTCTGATTGTGGCATCCATCGACTCTGCCAATCGAACGGTTACATTGCTGACGATTCCGCGCGATTTACTGGTGTATATTCCGGGTATCAAGATGGACCGCGTGAATACGGCGGTGGTTTGGGGCGCAATCAACCAGTATCCCGGCGGTGGAATCGAACTGCTCAAACAAACTTTGCTGTATAACTTGGGCATACCGATTGACCATTGGCTGGTGGTGGATTTTAACGGCTTCCGCCACGCGGTAGATGCGCTGGGGGGAGTGGATATTCCGGTTAGTTGCCCATTGCAAGATTGGCGGCTAAAGACAGTGCCCACCCCGCAAGCGGGGGAAGTAGCTGTGACCCCAGACATTCAAGACGAAGCCAACTGGGAGCAGTATTATTTGGAAGTGGGGGTGCGCCACATGTACGGCGATTTGGCTTTGTGGTATGCCCGCTCGCGCAAGAGTAGTAGCGATTTTGACCGTTCACGCCGCCAACAGCAGATTATTCGAGCGTTGTTCCGCGAATTTTTGGCACAGGATGGGTTGAGCGATTTGCCGGGCTGGTACGAGCGCATGTCGCCCTATTATGATACAGATATGAACTTGCCACAATTGCTCCAGTTTGCTGGCTTGGCGGCGGAATTGGAGCAGGTGCAAATCCGCTCACGCTTTATCGGGCGCAAAGATGTGTATAGTTGGACTACGCCGGGCGGAGCGGCTGTGCTGTTGCCCAATCCAGTGGAAATCCAACGCACGCTAGATGAAGCTTTTTCGCCACCCGCTAGCAACCGCGCTAGCGAGCCGTACCCTTTGGTGGTGGTGAAAAATGAAACACGCCTAAAAAGCTGGCAGGCGCTGGCAGTGGATAATTTGGCTTGGGCAGGCTTTTTGCCGGTGACGGAAGAAAGCGCCGAGAGTGGCAGGNNTCATATTTTATGGTAATCAATTGCGCGGTTCGGCGGTGGGTGTTTTGCAAGAAATTCTGGGTATTCCGGATGAGATGGTGCGCCACGAACCGCAAGCCGGGCGAGTGCCGCAGTATGAAATTTTGCTCGGCGCTGATTATGTGCCCTGCCAGCAAGGCTATGTGCCCCTGCAACGACTACCCACCCCTACTCCCACGCCAGCCCCCGCTGTGGTAGATCCTTCCTTACCTAGCGATTCTTTTTTTTCATCTTATCGGCAGGGGATGAGTATGGAAGGCAATCTATTGGATTGGGGAGAACTCAATTACCCGCTCAATCAACTGGTCTCCAGTAGTGACACATGGCTTAATGTGACGGATAGTTCCGCTGTGTGGGCTTCGGCTTGGGATGAGCAGGCGTTGTATTTTGCCATACGGATGCAGGATAACACGCTCTTACCCGCGAAAGAAGGGGCTGATTTGTGGTCAGGGGATTTGCTAGAATTGTTGCTGGACTTGAATTTGGATGCTGACCGCGAGAGTCTCTTACCCAATGAAGACGATTGGCAGATAGGTTGGGTCGCCAGTGAAAGTGGGCAATTTGGCTTGGGTAGGCTAGGCTGGGTAGCGTTGCCGAGCAATTTGCGCGGGACTTCCGGTGATTTATCCATCTATTTTAATGTGCTACCTGCCGGTTATGAAGCGGAGTTCGCCATTCCGTGGAGTTTGAGTGGGCACAATCCCCAGCCCCAGCAACACTTGGGGTTTGTGTTGAGTTATTTTGACCAAGACTCCACCGAACANNAGCCAGCCACAGAGCTTGGTGAGTACCAACCGCCAACGCAATTTGTACGACACCAGCACTTGGGGTAGGTTGATATTGAATAAGTGAAGTAGTGCAAAAAGTTAAAAGAGTTAAGTTTTAACAGCTCACACTCATGCTATTCGACTAGTACGGGCACAAATTTAGAAAAAACAGGCGTGCTCAGTATAAGCGAAAGGAGCGCGTGTAAATGGTCGCTCACAAAGTTTACTGCCCCATTTCCAGCCCGGCAAGGTGTTCGNNCGTTCGAGCGCTTTCACTAGGGCATGGTTGCCTTCACTACCCAAGCCACGACTTTGCAGGCTTCGATAAAGTTGATAGACTAAACTAGTGGCGAGCATGGGTAAGCCCAGTTCATCGGCACATTCCAACACAAGGCGCAAGTCTTTTTGTTGTAAGTCAATGGTGAAGCCGGGGCGCCAATCGCGTACTAGCATTTGGGGTCCACGAGTACTGAGCATCCAACTGCCACCCGCTCCGCCTTTCACCGCTTGTAAGGTTTTTTCTAGGTCAAGCCCACCTGCTTGGGCAAACAACAGCGCTTCAGAAACAGCCAATTGGTTGACCACAACCAACACTTGATTAACCAGTTTGACCATTTGCCCAGCACCGGAAGCGCCAACGTGCGTAATGGACTTGCTATAGGCTTGCAGATAGGGCGTGACACGGGTGTAGGCTTGCTCATCTCCACCGACCATCACACTGAGTGTGCCATTCTTGGCGCCTTCTGCGCCGCCACTGACCGGAGCATCCAGCCATTGGCTACCCAAGGTTGCTATTTTTTCTGCCAATACGCGGGTGGCTTTCGGGCTGATGGTGCTGTGGTCTATCACAACGGAATTGGGGCGAAGACCTTCTAATATGCCATATTTTCCAAGCGTCACTTCTTCAACATCCGGCGTATCGCTGATGCAAATCATTAGAATAGTACATTGTGTGGCTAGGTCGGCAGGGCTTTGGGCAATTTGCGCCCCCATTTGTTCAAATAAGTACATCCAGCTCGGTGTGCGATTCCAAACTTGAACGGTGTGCCCGGCTTTGATTAGGTTTTGCACCATACCACGCCCCATAATACCCAGTCCGATGAAGCCAATTTTTTCAGTTTTGATGTTTTGCATAGTGTTTAAGTGTGAAAATAATGTTGTTGTTGTTTATACGAATGAGATTGACGTTTTTTCCTTAAGGGAAAACTTCTAACTGTCGTAACTGCTCAGGCTAGTGAAAACAAATCATTATGCAGGGTTGTCCCTAGAACAATGGGAAACAACTTTTAAATAGCACCCATCAAAATTCAGCGTAATCTCTCGATCCGAAAATCCGTGTTACGGACTGAGGGGCTTTACCGACACACTCCTGATTGGGTACGCGGATTGGTCGGATGACACGCTTCAGAAAAGTGGGGTCTTCCCTGATAGCGAAAGCAGANNACGGAGCTAGAGTGATGGACTCAGTGAACAAACAAAACAACAGCCTGTACTCATCATCCGCGCTTGAGTGTTATTGATAAGCATCCAGTCTCGCCAGGTTGTGGGTTGCGCCAAACAAGGCTGAGCAGTTACTAATTGTCTTTGATTCAGCGGCGCTTTGGCACGAATAGCAATTACGCTTTTATTCTTTAAGGAAAAAAACGTAACTCAATATTCAGCATGTGTGCTGAATATCACTCGTGTCGTGTATAAAGATTGCGCCTTTTTCCTAAAGTCAAGGGCAACCCTAAAACTGCGACCATCCTTATGAAAATTATAAACCCAATTACCGATAAGAACCAAACTGTGCAGATTGTCCAAATTTTATAACGCAATCTCATCATTTCATAACCATTTTCACCCTGCCATTTCTCTCGTTTTTCAGGTAAGATAGCGTCTTATTTTTGGGTGATATTTTACTTTGTCGCCGAGCAAATTGGCTTTTTCTACAACACGTCTCTCTTTTCCCTTTATGTACCGTCACAAGCTGAATTTTTCTGTGGTTTTGTCGTTCCTTCTTGCAAGTGTAACCTTGGTATCCTGTAAAGGAAGTGATGTTTCACCAGCGAAAACGGCTGTACCTAGCCCGGAAACTGAACAAACGCACGCTACCACAGAAGCAGTGGCTTCTGCCAGCCCCGACCCTACAATAGCCAATCCCACCACCAAACGCCCAACTCAAACGCCCTTTCCTGCCACCATCACCCCCACCCATACGCCCACGATTCCGGCATCCGGTCCATTCCGCTTTCCAGACACCATTAACCCGCTTACAGGTTTACCTATTCCGGCGGGCTTGGCACAATCTCGCCGCCCTATCTTGATTAAGGTGAGCAACGAAAGTGAAGCAGTACGCCCGCAAAGTGGGCTGAGTTTTGCCGATAATGTATGGGAGCATCAAATGGAAGGTTTCGGACAAACCCGTTTTACTGCGGTTTTTTTTAGTCAGGCTCCGAGTTTGGTTGGCTCCGTGCGAAGTACGCGCCTAGTGGATGCGCACAATTTGGTGGATATGTATGGTGGCATTTTGGTCACGTCGGGTGCTAGCACCAATATGCACGATAAGGAAGGCCCAAAACGAGTACGCGAAATTTTGCAGGCAAAACCGTGGGCAAACCATGTGGTCAGTGAAGACTATATTGGTTATAACGCTTTTCGTGCGCCACAATTGGTGCGGGTTGCCGATGTGCCGCGCCCCGAAACAGCCTATTACCATTCGCTATTTGCTTCGCCACAGGATATTTGGGATTTCGCCGAGAGTGATGGCTGGAATGAAGCACTTACCCCACTGGTGGGCATGGCATTTGCCGAGAAAGTTCCCACTGGCGGTGTTGCTACTGATGAAGTATCGGTGGATTATCCGGGGCGGGGACCTCGTCATATTTGGCAATATTCACCCGATCTTGGCAAATATTTAAGCTCGACTGAAGACCAGTTGGACAGTAGCGCCAAGCCCCATCCTGATGTGGATTATCTCACTGGAGAGCAGTTGGCTTTTGACAATGTGGTGATTGTGTTTGCGCCGCATTGGGAAGCGGACTTCCCCGAAGATGAGCGGGTGGTTCTGCCGAGTGTGGGGGTGACTTTGCTAGGGAAAGGTGCGGCAATTGTTATCCGCGATGGTGTACGCTATGATGGCTATTGGCTACGGGAAAAACGTGCCCATTTGCTCACATTTTACACATCTGATGGTAAATTGTTACCCCTAAAACCGGGGACAACTTGGTTTCATTTGGCTGATATTTGTATAAGAGGTCCAGAAGTGAGCTTTTTGCCCAATGATGGTCCCACCGCCACTCCAACCAAGCCGGTGTATAGTGACCGCTATTGCGCCCCGCCTTATACCAATACGCCTACTTCCACTGTAGAAGGGACACCAGCCACCGAGACGCCCTCCCCCAGCCCTAGCGAAACGCCAACCGCACTGGCAACACCGACCAGCCCAACAGCTACGGCAACTGCATNNAACTGCATCACCCAGCGAGCCAATGCCAACGGCCACCCAAGAGCCACCGGCAAGCGAGACTGCGCCAGTTGGATTGCCGAGCGAGACAGTGTCGGCGCCAATTGTGGAAACCCCGACTCCGTAGGAAGTTAGGGGCGCAGGGAAAATCGGAAGGTGTGAATGAAATTTTCAAGAAGGCTCTTTCTTAAATATTTCCTATCTGCCAGCATCATTCCTGTTGCGAATCCGCTTGCATCCAATCAGCGCTTGGCAAGAGTTGTATGGCACGGGAATCGTGAAGTGCCGACGATTGCACTCACTTTTGACGATTGTTGGAATTATGAGCTTTTGCTCAAATTAGAAGCCGTATTGGAACGTAATTTCGACTTGCGTGTCACTTTCTTTCCGACCGGCATCGCGCTCTTAAATTTGTTGGAAAAAGACCCCAAAATTTGGCAAAGATTGTCTGATATGGGGCATGAGTTTGGTTATCATGGGCCTGACCACACTTTACCTAGTAATCTGGATTACAACCAAACTGTACGTGATTTTGAAAAGTGGCAAGAAGCACTGTCCACAGCGTTGGGATTTACAAGGGATGTAAAGTACGCCCGCCCGCCGTATGGTGATTTGTGCTGGAGCTTTTTACGCGTGTGTTACGACATCAAAATTACACCTGTCATGTGGTCAGCGAATTGGAGCCGCATTAACCCGGTAAGTTACCAAAAATTAGGTGACGCTCAAAATGGTGATATTGCGCTTTTCCATCTGCGCGGTCCCGACATCGATTCGCTTACGAATACCCTCATGGTCTTAAAAACAAAATCCTTGCGAATGGTGAATATTAGTACTTTATTGTCAAAATATGACACTTTCTGGCTTGGTAAACAGATGGAGTAGGACTTTCCAAAGCATTACTTTTTTCGCCTATATGGATAAAAATCATCCAAAATTAGCCCCAACAGCTAAATTTCATCTATAATCCGTAAAATTTCGTCCTTGTTCTGGCGAAAAACTCTTGAATAGAAATCTATGCGTAACTTATTTCTACGGTATATATTTACGATTTTCTCATTATCCTTCTTCGTTTATTGGCTTTCGGTCGCCGGAATTGTTAGCTCCAACGATGGAAGCCACTATGCTTTAGCAAACGCGCTGGCAAAATCAAGAAGTTTTGAAATCTCAGCTTATCTTCCATTTACGGAAGGTATGGATTATGCTCAAATGGGCGACCAATATTTTAGCGATCGCCCGCCCGCCACTGGAATCGTTTCGGCAATATTTATTCGATTGGGAGACTATTTGCCTGCCGCAACGCCTATTTTGGTATCTAAACATGACGCGAATAACCCTAAGTTGGTATATGCCCTGCTGTCCTCCATCATCATTGGCGCAATTCTTTTAGTCTGTTTTTTTGATTTGCTCGTCAACCGCTATCTTGTGGATTATCCTTTTGCTTTACTCGCTACCTTTGANNATCTTGCTTTACTCGCTACCTTTGCACTGGGCTTTGGTTCTATTTATTGGAAATATTCAACCCAATTGTACTCTCATGCCCTTTCGGGGTTTTGCATATTTTTTCCGATTTATCTTTTTCTACGAAAAAACCGCAATCTACCACTTCTTAATATCATATGTGGGTTTATCTTAGGCTGGGGGGTGTCAGCAGAATACACCAATATTTTGCCAATCGCTTTGATTGGCGCATTGGTTTTCTGGCATTATTATCAAAAAAGAAATTTTTCTTCTATCTTTTTCTGGTGTGTCGGGTTAATTTTTCCGGCAGGGTTTCTAGCTTATTACAATTACACCCATTTTGGTGGAATTTTGGAGTTGTCCATGTTTCATGTGGATATTTCTCGCTGGCCGAACAGTCAAAATATCGGAGGATTTTTTGGTACTCCTTTATATGAAGGCTTAGTTGGCATGTTATTATGGGCGTCTAACGGTAATCAAGGGCTATTTTTACTATCACCTATTGCGCTACTCGGTTTGTGGGGTTGCATTTGGCTTTGGAAATACTCGCGGTTAGAGTTTTTCTTGTGGGTTGGCGTATTTGCCCTAATGTTGGGCTTATTCTCGATGAGTTCGACATTCAATCCCTATACCAATGATGGTCGGTATCTCGCGCCTTTTGTGGCATTGTGGTTTGTCGCGGTGGGGATTGGTATCAATTATTTGCCAAGAAATTTTTGGGGATTTGGGAGCATGTTCTTTTTGCTCTTTATTTCAGTTCGCAATCAAATGATTCATATAGCTTTTTCTTGGAGTCACCAACTAGATACTGGTTTAATTCGACCATGGGCAATTTCGCCACATAATTTACGCGTTCTAGGAAGCGCATTGTTCACAAATTGGCAAAATTTTGGCTTAGGGCTATGGATATTGGTTGGATTTTTACTTCTATTTATCATCACCTTTTGGAAACTATTACCAACCTTAGGTAAGCCAAAATCCGATTTTCTCTGATAGGATTTCTACATTGCCGTTGGATGTAACAGGGCAGAAGGTT
This sequence comes from Anaerolineales bacterium UBA6668, assembly GCA_002455215.1. Taxonomy (GTDB): domain Bacteria; phylum Chloroflexota; class Anaerolineae; order Anaerolineales; family UBA6668; genus UBA6668. The sequence goes on from DKKK01000208.1 coordinate 14,824, forward strand.
TATGAAGTTACCTGCTGAATATCCCACCTTCATCTTGCGGTATTGCCGCCATCCACCGCCAAAGCACTGCCGGTGATGTAAGATGCGGCTGGGCTGGCAAGGAACAGCACCGCCTGCGCGATTTCTTCGGGATGCGCCACCCGCCCCAGCGGCAATTCCCGCCCATAGGTGGCATTCGCTTGCTCTAGCGTCAGCGCCCCTTCCCCGCTACCATAGCCTTTTTCTGCCCAGCGTTCTACAAAGGTATCACCAGGGCATACGGCATTGATGCGGATGTTTTCGTGGGCGTGGTCAAGTGCCATCGCGCGGGTGAGTTGAATGAGCGCCCCTTTGCTGGTGCAATAGGCAAGCGCATTTGCCGCCCCAACCAAGCCCCAATCTGAAGCGTTGTTCACAATTGCCCCACCCCCACGTGCCCGCAAGTGTGGCAGTACCAAGCGCGACATACGCCAGACCGTGGTGACATTCAAATCCAGGGTGGTGTGCCAAGTTTCTTCGCTGGTACTTTCAGCCGTTCCAGATGTGACAATCCCGGCATTGTTGAACAAGATATCAATCCCGCCAAAAACTTGTGCGGTGGTTTCCACCACTTGTTGACAATCGGACAGTGCGCGATGGTCACACGCTAAGAAGAGCGCTTGCCCGCCTGTCGCGGCAATTTCCGCCGCTACTTGCTCGCCTAAGGGCGCCCGCCGCCCCGTAATGGCAACTTTTGCGCCGGCTTGAGCAAAAAGCAAGGCAGTTGCCCGCCCAATACCGGATGTGCCACCCGTGATGAGTGCGACTTTGTTGTGTAGGGTTTGATTCATAGGATTGGTTCAGATTATTCGTAAATGATTTCATGCCAGAAATAGCGCTATTTTATCCAAAGTTGGGGAGTTTAGGTGCATTTAAGTTTGGCAATCTCATTCACACCCATTTGTTCAACCTTCACAAAAATTCGCCCACTATCTTTGGCTTGTTTTTTCCGGCGTACCCTGCTAAACTTGGCAAATGTTTACCCGCAAATGCTTGGCTTGTATGTGTTGTCGCTTGCTTGAGAGCAGTTTGACTGTTTTTGTGCAAACACGCCCCAATCCATAAAGCCAGTTTGCCAACACACATCAGAACAACCGTCAGCCAACGCTCTCCAACCTTCACATTGGAGGGCGTTTTTATTTTCACGGGCAACCCTCCTAGCAGTCTGACTCATCACTCCAAATAACCACACCCAGCCAAACCTTCCGCCACCATGAAATCTACCAACTCTCTTTGGAAAACAAACCTGCATGGGCAGACTGCGCCCGATTTAGAGCGCGAATTGGATATTTACGAAACCGAACTTGAACTACGCCGTCAAGGAAAACTGGACGAAAAAGTATTTGCCGAAACGCGCTTGCGCCGTGGTGCCTACGGGCAACGCTATGACAATGGGCAACGCTGGGACGGCGAAAAAACCCAACAGTTGGCATTTCCCAGCGAACTAACCAAAGGACCCGGCACTGCGTGGGATGCGCCCGGCATGGTGCGAGTCAAAATTCCTTTTGGTGGAATGAATGCCCATCAATTGGAAGTCATGGCTGAATTGGCAGAAGAATATTCGGACAATATTGCCCACGTCACCACTCGCCAAGATTTTCAACTGCACTTTGTTCACATTGAAGACACCCCGGCACTCATGCGGCGCTTGGCGGCAGTGGGCATCACAACCCGCGAAGCGTGTGGCAATTCGGTTCGCAATGTCACCGCCTGCCCAATTGCCGGAGTTTGCCACACCGAAGCCTTTGATGTCACGCCCTATGCCCACGGCTTGGCAATGTTTTTGCTTGGGCACCCCGATACCCAAGATTTTGGGCGAAAATTCAAGATCGCCTTCTCTGGTTGTGTTGACAAAGCGTGTGGGCTGGTCATGTTGCACGATATGGGAGCAATTGCCAAAGTTCAAGTGGTCGATGGCGAAGAAAAACGCGGGTTTGCCCTCTATGTGGGGGGCGGGCTTGGCTCTGTGCCGCACCAAGCCAAGCTCTTTGCCGAATTTTTGCCCGAAGAAGAGCTTTTGCCCATTTCTCAAGCCATTTCTCGCGTGTACGCCAAACTCGGTGAAAAGAAAAACCGCAATCGTGCCCGTATTAAATTTTTAATTGCCCAACTAGGCATAGACGAATTTCGCCGGTTGGTGCTAGAAGAGCGCAAAATTTTACCTTTTGACCCACGTTGGAGCGAATTTTTGCACGATTTACACGGCTTGGATGAAGAACCCTTGCACCCGGCAGGCGCATTGCCAGCAGGCGAGTTCCCAACCGGCTTTGCCGAATGGCATCGCACCAATGCCTATGCCCAAAAGCAAGCCGGATATGCCACCGTCACCATCAAACTGCCACTGGGCGACATCACCCCTGACCAACTGCGAGGACTAGCCGATTTGGCGCGAAGCTACACCCGCGAAACCATCCGGCTAACGGTTGACCAAAACATTGTCCTGCGTTGGGTCAGTCAAGCCGACTTAGTCGCCTTCTATCTCGGCTTGCAGGCACTCCAATTGGCACAAGCTGGGGCAGGCACACTCATCGACATCACATCCTGCCCAGGCACCGACACCTGCAAGCTAGGAATTTCGGCATCGCGTGGGTTAGCCAGTGAACTCAGCCAACGATTGGCGGCAAAAGCCCACCTACTAGATGAAGCCATTCAGGGATTGCACATCAAAGTCAGTGGGTGTTTCAACTCGTGCGGGCAACACCATGTCGCCGATTTGGGCTTTTATGGGGTCAGTCGGCGCTCTGGCAATTACACGGTTCCGCACTTTCAGGTCGTGCTGGGCGGGCAATGGCACGAAAATGCCGGAGCCTATGGCTTGGCAATTGTGGCGGTCCCTTCCAAAAACATCCCCGCTGTGGTGGACCGCCTGACCAGTGCCTACATCACCGAGCGCGAAAAAGCCGAATCTTTTCAAGCCTATATCAAACGAGTGGGCAAAGCGCAAATCAAAGCCAGCTTAGAAGACCTGACCAAAATTCCCGCGCACGATGACAACCCATCCTTCTACAGCGATTGGGGCGATACCCGCGAATTTACCCTAGGCGACATTGGCGAAGGGGAATGCGCCGGTGAAGTCGTCTCGCGCATTGAGTTTGACCTTGCCTTTGCCGAGCGCGAAGCCTTTGAAGCACAAATTTTGCTCGAAAAAGGCGATTTTCAGTTGGCGGGAGAACGGGCTTACGGGGCAATGCTACAATCGGCACGGGCTTTGGTGCGCGAACAGCTCTACGATGTGCCATCCGACCCAGAGCAATTGGTGAATGAGTTTCGCACCCGCTACTATGATACCCAACTCTTTTGGGACCCATTTGCTGGGGGCAAGTTTGGGCAATATCTCTTTCATGCGCACAAACAAGCTCATTTGCCATATTCCCCAGATGAAGCCCACCGCCGCATCGAAGAAGCACAGTTGGTTGTCGAAGCCGCCCACGCTTGCTACCAACGCCTGAGCAAGAAATAAAGGAGACCCTCGAACCATGCAACATTTTAACGTAAAGGTTTTTGCCGTCCAAGATTTTGACCTGACTCCCTATGTGGGTGTCTTTAATGGCTGGATTCAAAAGCAAATCGCGCCAGAATTGCTCATTGACGTTGCCGACTACTTGCATGTGCCAAGCGGTCCGGGAATGCTCTTGATTGGGCACGAAGCAAACTATAGTTTGGACCAGACGGATGGCAAATTGGGTTTGCTTTACAACCGCAAAGCAGTTTTGCCCGGTTCCGCACCAGAAAACCTTACCCAAGCATTGAACTCTGCCTTATGGGCGTGCGAACAACTTTCGCAAGAAACTGGGGTTCAATTTGACAAATCGCACTATCAAGTGCTGGTGAACGACCGATTACTGGCTCCCAATAGTGAACAAACCTTCCAAGCCCTGCTCCCCGACCTGCAAGCGGTGTTTGCCAAGCATTTTGGGCACTCCCACTTCACCATTGCACAGACTAGCCCAGATGTCAGAAAGCGATTTCGTGTGGATGTCAGGCTAAATAATTAGTTGCCAGCCGGCTCTTCCGCATCACAATCGAATCATTCCTTCTAGTTCTTCAACCGCCACTTTTGCCATGTCTCTCGAATTTCAGCCTTTTGTTCGTGCCGTTGCCCGGGGCGCAAAACTACGCCGCGACCTAACCCGTGCAGAAGCCCAAACCGCTATGCAGATGCTGTTAACGGGGCAAGCCAGCCCAGCCCAAGCGGGTGCTTTTTTGCTGTGCCAACGGGTCAAAGGCGAAACTGAACTGGAAATTCAAGGCTTTACGGATGCGGTGCGTGCCAACTTCCTGCAGAAAGTTCCCCATCACCAACCTAACCTACTCGATTTTGGTGTGCCTTACAATGGCAAAACCAAAACCGCCCAGCTTTTGCCCGCCATCCAAATTGCGC
>DKKK01000032.1 GCA_002455215.1 Anaerolineales bacterium UBA6668
CCGAAAAACTGAACTGCACCCTTAACAATTTAAACGATTGACATTCATCTTAAAGGCGCGTATAATGCTCATGCTTCTTTAAGCTCGCTATTAAGTTGGTTTAAGGAACTAGTCAACAACAAAACGGGCATTTTTGGAGCAAGCCTGAGCGTTCATGTCTTTCATTTGTTTAATAAAATGGAATTTTGACAAGCAGATTAAACACTCAACCTGAATCCAGCATTTTGACCAAATGCCGCCCGAATTGTTGGGCGGCTTTTTATTTTTGTTACAGAAAGACGTGACGGTCACGTTTTTTGAGTTTATAGCCTCTCGGCGACAGAGAGGGGGTGAATACGAATGTCAACAATTGTTAAGTTGCGCGATAACGAATCGCAAGACGGTTTGCTGAAACGCTTCCGCAAGAAGGTTGCGAAGAGCGGTGTTTTGAGCACAGTTCGCCGCAAACGCTGGTTTGTTTCTAAGAGCGAAACACGTCGCTTGAAGAAAGAAAAAGCAATGCGCCGCATCCGCCGCCGTGGTGTCAGCCCGAAATTTGCACGCCGTGAAGCACCAAATCAAACGACCAATCAACCCATGCAGTAAGGTTATACTCGGCGCAATTTTTATGTGTGTCGAGTATAGGCAGATTGGACATGCTAAAGTAGAGCTGTAAACGGTCTAGGAGCGCGAATTATGGCAAAACAAGATGACAAAATAGAACTGGACGGGGTCATTGTAGAAGCATTGCCCGGCACTCAGTTCGTAGTAGAACTGCAAAACGGTCACAAGGTATTGGCATACCTATCTGGTCGGATGCGCAAGCACTACATTCGCATTCTGCTCGGCGACCAAGTTCGAGTAGAAATGTCGGCATATGACCTGACGCGTGGGCGCATTACTTTCCGCCGCCGCCGCGATGGTACTGCCGAATCCTTTGAATAGTTGCCCAGCCCTACATTTACGCGATTTGAAATTGTGACTTTCCGATGAGAAAAGGCGCGATTTCCATGTGTAGCGAGTATCGTATCAAAAAGCCACCTAAAAGGTGGCTTTTTGTTTTCTTAGGGCAATTCCTTTGTGTTAATGACTGAAATGCCCCCCGCTGTCGCCGCCCACAACCGCCCATCTCTTGCCAGCAGTAACGCACGCACTTCCGGTGCGGCAAGTCCATCTACCGTGCCATAACTCTGCCAGTTGACGCCATTGAATTTTGCCAAACCATTGTCAGTGCCTACCCACAGATTTCCCTGTGCATCTTGGGCGATTGCCCAGATTACATTGCCGGGCAAACCATCGTTAGTTGAATACAGCAGGTCACCACTCGCCGTGCGGTGAATCACCCCTAGCCCGGCGGTTCCCACCCATAAGGTGTCATCCTTCGCTCGGAATAGGCTGATTTCCAAATCGGCACTGTCTGAAGTATTTGCCAGGGCTTGCCACACACGCACCCCTTCAGGCGATTGTAAGAGCTCGCCAACAAAATTTGCCGCCACCAGTGTACCGTTTTGGGCTACCGCGCCCCAAATATTACCATTTAGCCGATTTTCTACCAATTCAAGTTTCCCGTTTTCATAGGCAAAAAAACCGCCACTGCCTGTACCGATAAAAACCTGCTCATTGGACAAAGCAAAGATGGAGAAAATTTGCGGGTTTGTCATCCCTTCTGCAATGCCAACCGCTTGCCAGCGATTCCCGTCAAAAAAGGCTGTTCCCGCGCTGGTTGTACCTACCCACACTGTATCATTGGGTTGAACGGCTAGGACGGGGATATTTTGCCCGGGTAAACCTTCTGCTTGGTTGTAGTGTTGCCAGTTACGCCCATCAAAGCGTGCTACGCCACGGTTTTGTGTGCCTGCCCACACCTGTCCATTGGATGTTTGCCCCAACGCCTGAATTAAATTGGCTTGTAGGGCGTTTTTGATGACAAGCGGTTGCCAGGCATTATCTACAAATTTGACCAAACCTGCTTGTGTGCCAAACCACAAGCCCGCCCCCGGAAAGACTACAATTGCCCGCGTATCTTTGGAGGGTAGCACGTCTTCGCCAAATATTTCCCAATCTCCGGCATATTTCCACAATCCTTCGGATGTGGCAAACCAGACATTGCCCACCGTATCCAACCGAATTTTGTAAACCCAACCTGTGTTACGTGGCGAAGCCGCACCAAAGGTCCATGCGCCATTTTCAAAATAAACGATACCATTGCCTTGTGTGCCAATCCACAGCCGACCATCCAAATCAAAGGCGATACTGGAGGGTAGCACGTTTCCCCACACTTCGGGGCTGGCAAATAGGTTAAAAACTGTGCCATCATACTGGTAGATGCCCACACTGGTGACTGCCCAAAGTTGGCGCGTATTGGGGTCTACTGCCAAATCAAATACTTGAAGTGTAGTGTTGGGGTCGGCAAATTTGACTGCTTCAAAGCGCTCACCTACCAAATGGTCTACTCCCATTGCATGCCCGACATAGAGTTGATTGTCGAATTCTAAAATGCGGGCGATTTCGTTGTTTGCCAGTCCATCGGCTTGGTTGTAGGTACGCCAACTGCCATCTTGCAGGTGCGAGAGCCCACTATCTACCGTACCCACCCACAGACTGCCATCGTTTGCCGTAAATAGGGTGCGTGTGCGGTTCGAAGCCAAACCGTGTTCTGCTCCATAATAGGTGGGCGTATTACCTGCCGACCACTGCACCACCCCGCCGCCGGTTGCCGCCCAGACACTCTCGGCGCTTAATGCCAAATCAAAAATTTGGTTTGGGTTGCTTAGGCTTTGAAATGCTGGGTGAAGCGGCTCGGCAGAAGCCACCACGCTCGGCAGGCGGTCGCCGTCTGCGCCATTCCAGAAGCCGCCAGTGGCGTTTTTTTCCATTTGGGTTGCCCAGGCAATTGCGCCTACCGTTGCCAAAACGCCAATAGTAGTGAGAATGGGAGCAATAGGGAGTTTGTTGGATGTAGTAGAAGCTGACATAACAATCAGGAATATTGAAGTAACGGAAGCCTGCCTAAATGATATTCGGTGCAATTTTCAGGTGTGCTGAATATCGTTTCATTGACGAATTAATTTTCTATTCACATTATCAATGAGAGCGCAGTATAATTCAAGCCTATGAAGCATGAGAAAAGTTCGTTGCAACTTTCACACCACTTTGATTGGTCTGCCCAAACGTATGTGATGGGAATTCTTAATTTGACCCCCGATTCCTTTTCGGGTGATGGTATTTTGGCACAAGCCAACCCAATTAAACATGCCTTGGGACAGGCTGAAGCCTTTTTGCAAGCAGGCGCACACATTCTGGATATCGGCGGTGAGTCCACCCGTCCGGGCGCGCAAACCCTATCGGTTGAAGATGAACTTGCACGGGTTTTGCCAGCGATACAAGCCGTGACAGACCAATATCCGTCAGCCATTTTATCTATAGACACTTATAAGGCAGATGTGGCTACAGCCGCTTTGCAAGCAGGAGCACATATTGTAAATGATGTGTGGGCTTTGCGGGCAGATGCCCGCATGGCAAGTGTGGTGGCAGAAGCAGGCTGTCCGGTGGTGTTGATGCACAACCGCAGTAAGCCGAACGAACTGGCGGTGAGTCAGCGCTTGGGCGGGCGCTACATTGGCAGTGAGTATGACGATTTGTTGGGCAATATTGCCGCTGAATTGTTGGCAAGTGTTGATTTGGCACGTCAAGCCGGTATTGCCGATTCGCAAATGATTTTGGATATTGGTATTGGCTTTGGCAAAACAGTCACACAAAATTTACAACTCACGCGAGAACTTTCTTACTTCCGCAAACTCGGCTTCCCAATTTTGTACGGACCTTCTCGCAAATCCTTCATCGGATATACGTTGAATTTGCCGGTGCAAGAACGGCTGGAAGGTACGGCGGCGAGTGTTGCCCTTGCGATTGCCAATGGGGCAAATATCATCCGCGTCCATGATGTAAAGGAAATGGTACGAGTGGCACGCATGACCGATGCCATTTTGCGAGCGTAACGACCGCCATGAATTTCCCCAGTGTCACAGAAGCCTTGTTGCACGCATCCGCCCAATTATCGGGTGAAACTGCCGCACTAGAGGGGCAACTCTTGCTTGCCAGTGTACTTCGGCAACGGCGTGCCTGGCTCAAAGCTTACCCGGAAACGTTATTAGACTCTGCCCAATGGCAGGCATTTTGCACATTGGTGGCAAGACGCAGTGCGGGCGAACCCCTGCCTTACATACTGGGTAGCTGGGAATTTTATGGACGCAGTTTTGCGCTGAATTCAGCGGTGCTAATTCCCCGCCCAGAAACGGAACTGCTGGTGGAGACGGCTTTGCAATGGGCAGGCACTTTCCCCAGTGATATGCCCCTGCAATTGGCAGATGTTGGTACGGGCAGTGGCTGTATTGCTGTTACATTGGCGGCAGAGTTGCCCCAAGCGCACGTATTGGCAACCGATATCAGCCCAGCCGCTTTGCAAGTGGCACAGCAAAACGCGCGGGCACACCACACCCATGAGCAGATTAATTTTCAATGTGCGGACTTACTTGCCCAGCCTTACCCCAATCTGCACGGTTTGTTTTCCAACCCACCTTACCTGACAACGGCTCAACTCGACATGCTTGAAGTGGCACGTTACGAACCCCATTCGGCGTTGGCGAGTGGCAAAAGTGGGTTAGAATTAATCGAGCGGCTGTTGCAGGTGGCAAGGGTGGTGGTACGACCGCTGGGCTTGCTACTGATTGAGATTGCGGCAGAGCGGGCAAGCGAAAGCCTAGCCCTAGCCCAAAGCCTACTCCCTGGCTGGCAAGTGCAACTCTTAAACGACTATGCCGGATTACCGCGCCTATTGTGGGCACGCCCATCCGAGTAAATTTTTTTCTAAGAAACGAGTTTTATGTCTATCACTTTTGGTACAGACGGCTGGCGTGCCGTTATTTCTGAAGATTTTACCTTTGACAATGTGCGACGTGTCGCACAAGCCATTGCAAGTGTCGCTACTACACCGGAATGGTTTGATGTGCCCATGCCTTCTGCCCAAGCCGATTTATTTGTGGTGGGCTATGATACCCGCTTTCTTTCGGCGGAATATGCGGCGGAAGTGGCGCGAGTGTTGGGGGGGCAAGGTTTGCGTGTCTTGCTGGCAGAGCGTGCCGCTCCAACACCGGCTGTGTCATTTGCCATTCCGCACTATCGTGCGGCAGGCGGTGTGATGATTACCGCATCGCATAACCCCGCCAAGTATAATGGCATCAAGGTCAAAGCGGCGTTTGGTGGTAGCGCAAGCGATAAACAAGCCCGGCGCATTGAAGCCCATCTGTCTGACTCGCCGGTACAAAATTTGCCCAAATTTGCCGATTTACTGCAACGTGGAAAAATCGAGTATTTTGACCCAGCCCCTGCCTATTTGGCGCACTTACAAACGCTAATTGACTTTAATCTGCTGGCAAATTTCGCCCCTAAGCTGAATGTACTAGCAGATAGTATGTTTGGCGCAGGGATGGGGTATTTTGCCAATATTTTGCAACCTTTGGGTATTGCAGTGAGTGAAATTCGCGGGGAGGTAAATCCTTCTTTCGGTGGAGGTGCGCCCGAACCTATTGAGCGCTATCTAATTGCCACTCGTCAAGCCCTGTCCGCGCGACCGGGACACTTTGCGCTGATTACCGATGGCGATGCCGACCGCATTGGTGCGATGGATGAAAATGGGAACTTTGTGGACCCCCATAAAATTATGACTCTATGCTTGCGCGATTTGGTTGAGCGTAAAAATCAACGCGGGGCAATTGTCAAAACCGTTTCCACTACTCAAATGCTCAATCGCCAAGCGCGAGAATATGGTCTGCCTATCCACGAAACACCGGTTGGCTTTAATTATATTGCCGATTATATGATGCGCACACCGGTGGTGATTGGTGGGGAAGAATCAGGGGGGATTAGTTTGCTGGGGCATATTCCGGAAGGTGATGGAATCTTGATGGGGTTGGCAATTTTGTGTGCTATGGCGGCACGCCAAAGCAGTTTGCAAGCACTGGTGGCAGATGTGTTGGCTGTGTTTGGTCCGGCATTCTACACGCGCCGCGATTTGCGTTTGGCACAGCCGATTGCCAAGAAAGAAATGGTCAAGCGCCTGAGTGAGCAAGCACCCACTGCCATTGCCGGGCTGACGGTACACACGGTTTCTACCTTTGATGGGGTGAAATACCTAATGGAAGACGACTCTTGGTTGCTCATTCGCCCATCCGGCACCGAGCCTGTCTTACGGGTGTATGCCGAAGGCAAATCACCAACTATTGTGGCTGGCTTAATGGCGTATGGTGAAACACTCGCCGCTGGGTGATTTGGGTGTTTGATATTGTGCATCAGTCAAGCGCTTTTTGAAAGGGCACGCGCAATGATCAGGTGTATTGAGTGTGCATTTCCAGTTAGATGATTGAACTATGGCTATTATTAAATGTGCAGTTTGCATTTTAAAATTTGTGAACCTTGCTAATGAGCAATGGGCACTTTGCGATTACTGAGTATAATTAGGCACAGTTCCAAACTTGCTTATGTGCTTGAAACTATTTTTGACATAGGTCAGAGCTATGCTTTTTCCCTTAAGATTTAAGACAAAAGCACAATTTGCCCCCAAGTCAGGTATAAACCAAAGGAGTTATTATGTTCCCCACACTTAGAAAATTTTTAATCGGTGCGCCCTTCCCAAACAGTCGAGATGCACACGAAAGAGTAGACAATATTCGTGCATTGGCAATTTTTGCTTCTGACCCGATTAGTAGCAACGCATATGCTACCGAAGCGATTATGTCTGTACTTATTTTAATTAGCGTGGGTGCATTGCAATTGACTTTACCCATTGCAACGGGTGTTGCCGCCTTGGTGGTGATGGTTGCAGTCAGCTATATTCAGACAATTTACCACTACCCGAATGAAGGCGGAGCGTACAGCGTTGCTAAGGACAATCTCGGTAAAAATGTGGCTTTACTTGCCGCCGCCGCCTTGCTGATAGACTACGTTTTGACAGTATCCGTCTCTGCCGCCGCAGGGGTTCGCGCTCTTACGTCTGCATTCCCGGTTCTATACGATTATCGCGTTTTGATTGCCACATTAGCAATCTTGTTCCTGATGTGGATCAACTTACGCGGCATTCGGGAAAGCGGCACCATCTTCGCCGTACCCACTTATGCCTTTGTCATCGGTGTGCTGATCGTCGTGGTAATTGGCATTTACCGCTTAGTCACAGATACTTTGCCCCCCTTTGAACCGCCGCTTTTGGAACATCACGAAGTACATCATGGAGAAATTGTTGGCTTTGCCTATATCTACCTGCTCTTACGAGCCTTTGCAGGAGGTTGTACAGCACTCACCGGCATTGAAGCGATTAGCAATGGGGTCAAAGCCTTCCGCAAACCAGAAGCCAAAAATGCGTCAATTACGATGGTGTTTATGGCGATTACTGCAATGGCACTGTTTTTGGGGATTACATTTGTAGCGGTAAACCTATCTGCCAAAGTTGGGCTCATTCCAACCGAAACTGAGAGTGTGCTCTCTCAACTATCCCGTGCGGTAACAGGGGAAGGTCCACTGAAGATTATGTACTACTGGGTACAATTTACCACTATGGGAATTTTGTTTTTAGCCGCCAACACAGGTTTTCAAGACTTCCCCAGAGTCAGTTCCTACCTAGCAAAGGATGGGTTTTTACCCCGTTGGATGTCGAACCGCGGCGACCGTTTGGTGTATAGCACTGGCATTTTCGTTTTGACCGCCCTTTCCGTTTCAGTTGTGTGGATATTTGGCGCCAATGAAATTGCCATGTTACCGCTGTATGCCATAGGTGTTATGTTGTGCTTCACCCTTTCGCAAGCTGGAATGGGCGTACTCTTTGGCAAAATCGCCAAACTGAAGCCCGGCGAAACACTCAAAACCAGCGTGACCAACGTTCACTACGAAACCAATGTGCGTATTAAACAGTTTTTCAGTTTCTTTGGTGCAACAATTACCGGTATTGTTCTGATTATCTTAATTTCTACCAAGTTTTTGAATGGTGCATGGATTGTTGTGATGGCTATCCCATTAATTTATCTGCTTTTCCAGGCTATTCACAAGCACTATGAAAATGTAGCACAGAAGTTAAGCACCCGCGACTTTGATATTTCCACCTTGCCGGGTATTGCAGATATTGTACTTGTACCCATCGGTGATGTGAATCGCGGTACGTTACGCGCCCTGCAATATGCCAAACGCTTTGCCAGCAAAGTGCGTGCAGTGGTCATTATCACGGGTGACGAGATGGAAGAACGGTTTATGCGCCGTTGGGAGCGTTTCCCTGCCATTACAGCAGGAGTAGAGTTGAAGAAAATCCCCTATGACTATCGAGATATTTTGACTCCCTTGAGTGATTACATCCGAGAAGTGAATGATATTGAATACAATATCGAGCTCGTCACCGTTGTCATTCCAGAGTTTGTTGCAACTACGCGCTGGGAACGTGCGTTACACAACGGAACTGCTGATTTGCTCCGTAGGCGCTTACAAAATATGCCGGATGTCGTCATTATTGATGTGCCTTATGTGGTATAAATCAGAGAATATTGAACGAAAATGAAGATGCAATTGAAAACCCGAGTCAGAATAAGTTGTGCTATTCTGCCTTTCGTTCTAATCAATCGATAGATTAATAAACTCTCATTTGCAACTTGCAAAAAATTAATCATTTGGGTGTATCCTTCTGAAAATTTTTCGATAAAGGTACACCCAACATGTTTAAAGCCAACGTTTTCTTGCCCATTCTTGCCGGTTCAACGCTCATGCTGGCAAGCATTGCGTGTTTTCCCACTGCCAGCACACGCATCGGCTCGGCAGTGGGCAGTCACACCGAATTACCCGCCCCCACCAGCCAACCCGCCGTGGTTGCCATCTCCAATCCAACGATAGAGAGCAATCCAGCGGCTGTTGTTTCCATCACAGAAGAGACCTTGTTCAATGAAATCTATACGCGCACAGCGCCATCTGTGGTACGTATTGATGTTTTTACCCAAACAGGTGGTGGTGAAGGTTCTGGTTTTATCTTAGATACAGAAGGACATATTGTCACCAATGCGCATGTCGTTAACTCGGCAGAGCAAATCCGTGTGAGTTTCTTTGACGGCTTTTCTACTCCGGCAAAAGTAATTGGCGTGGATGGCGACAGCGACTTGGCGGTGATAAAAGTGGATGTAGATGCTAGCCTCCTACGCCCGATTGCACTGGGCGATTCAGATATTGTGCAAGTGGGGCAACGGGCAATCGCGCTAGGAAGTCCATTTGGGCAAAGTTGGACACTCACCACGGGTATTGTCAGCGCTGTCGGGCGGAGCATTCAGGGGTTTCAAAGTCAGTATACCATCCCCGAAGCAATTCAAACCGACGCGGCAATTAATCCGGGCAATTCCGGTGGACCGTTGATGAATGCAGACGGCGAAGTAATTGGGGTCAATGCGCAAATTATCTCTGAAAGTGGCTCCAACTCCGGTATTGGCTTTGCCATCCCCGTCAATATTGTCAAGCGTATCGTGCCTGAACTCATTCAAAATGGCAAATTTGAATACGCCTACTTAGGCATTCAAGGGGGCGGGGTCACTGCCGAATTTTTACAAGCCAATGACCTGCCTACTAACGTGCGTGGCGTCGTGGTTGCGACAACCACTCCCGGCGGTCCAGCTGAGCAGGCGGGTGTGAAAGCCGCCACCGGAGAGCGTAATGTAAACGGCATTCCGGTAGCGATTGGCGCGGATGTAATTACGGCTATTAATGGGCAATCTGTGCAAGAAATGGGCGACCTAATTGCCTATTTTGTCAAACAAACCCGCCCAGGTGATAGTGTTACTTTAACTGTCTTGCGTGATGGGCAATCAATGGAAATTTCAGTAACGCTTGGAAAACGCCCGAATAGCTAGCCTATTCTCAGCAAATTTATATTTGACACGGGTGCGTTTGGCGCACATGCCGAATATAACCCGTGTCAAATATAGCCAGTTCCAATCGTTGGTAGCCTAACGTGTCTGGCAGACTAGTCAGCCGGCTGAAGGGCTGTAACGAGAGAGAACAATACCTGATTGGTGGGGACAGCAATTCCGCAAGCTTCTGCCAGTGCAACAATTTTGCCCGTAATCGCGTCAATTTCAGTCAGACGCCCGTTTTCGACATCTTGAAGCATAGATGAGCGATTGGTGGCTGTGCTTGCGGCAATCGACTCGACGAGCGCCAGCGGATTAGGGGGTAAGCGCATCCCATAGGCTTGCGCCACCTGTGCCGTTTCTGCCACTACCGCTTGCAAGAGCGCATGTGCCTGTGGGCGATTCAGCACTTCTCCATTTGGAATGCGAAGCAAGGCGGTGATGGGGTTAATTGCGGCATTGGCAAGCAATTTCCCCCAGGCTTGTTCGGCGATGTGGGGGGTGAGCAGGGCGGGAAAACCCGCTTGTGTAAATAGCTCGGCAACTTGGGCGATTTTATTTGCCAATGTGGGGGTGGGGTTTTCTCCCTGCCCCAACCAAGTGTTTCCTCCACCGGCATAGCGCACTACCCCGGGCGCTAGCATTGCCGCCCCTTGCGTGGTAACGCCCCACACCGCCCGCTCTTCGCCAACCGCTTGCGCCAGCACTTCCCAATTCCCCAGCCCGTTTTGCAGGGTAATGGCAATACCATCGGCAGTGAGCGTTTCTTGGGCTTGTTGGGCAGAACGAGCAGTCTGGTAGCTTTTGGTCAATACCAAGACCACGTCGGCTCCTCGTGCCAGTTTGGTTTGCTGAGTGACTGGCAAACGCACATGAGAACGCTTCACTTGCCCAGCGCTTTCTTCCTCCACCCAAATCCCCTGACGTTGCAATGCTTCCAAGCCAAGTTTCCAACTGCCTAGCAATGTGACATCTGCCAGTGGGGCGAGTTTTGCCGCAAACAAGCACGCCAATGCGCCGGTACCAAGAATTGTAATATTCATAAGAATTCCATCAAAATAAAACGAATTGAACTATATTGGGCAAAGGTCAGATTTCCGCTTTTTTTCTTAAGGAAAGAAACATAATTCTGACCCGAGTCGAATACAAAATTATGCTATAATTTTTGGCTGTTGACTAGCCCTGCAAGGTGGTTTGCGTAAGCGACTCTCTCGCAGGTGACCTGCAAAAATTTATTCTCATCAGGAGCAGACGTCATGTCTATTACCAAATCTGCAAAACAAGAAGTCATTACTTCGCATCAACGCGCCGCGGGAGACACCGGTTCCCCCGAAGTGCAAATCGCCATTCTTTCGACCCGTATCAACAACTTGACCGAACACTTGCGCACACACTCCAAAGACAATTCTTCGCGCCGTGGTTTGCTTAAGTTGGTCGGCGCACGCCGCCGTCACTTGCGTTACTTGCAAAGGCACAACCCAGAAGCCTACAAAAAACTGGTTGCTGAGCTGAACTTGCGGGTACGCAACTAAACTGGCTCCTTTGACAAAAAGCGTGTGACGGGTTCTACACGCTTTTTGTTCATTTTATCGTTTTTTAGCGCGTATCCTTGGGCATTGGCAGAAGACCAGCATTGGCATAACAGCCAGCGCGGAAGAAGCGTTCGCTCTTTGACTGGTTTTCTTCCAGTTCCCAAGATCCTTAATCTATAACAATCAATTCTATGTTTGACGTAAAAGAATATTCCGTACTGTTAGGCAATGACCTAATCACGATTGAAACTGGGAAACTCGCCCGCCTAGCGGCAGGTGCTGTAACCATTCGCCAAGGCGACACACTCTTGCTAGTAGCCGCCACCATGAAGAAAGAAACCCCGCCCGACTTGGACTTCTTTCCCCTTAGTGTAGATTTTGAAGAACGAATGTATGCCGCCGGGCGCATCCCGGGCTCGTTTTTCCGCCGCGAAGGCAGACCCAGTGAGCAAGCCATTTTAATGTCACGCTTGTTGGACCGCCCATTGCGCCCACTCTTCCCCGAAGATTTCCGCAATGAAGTACAAATTGTCATCACGCCACTTTCGGTAGACCATGAAGTTCAACCGGATATCTTGGGCATTATCGGTGCTAGCGCCGCGCTCACCATTTCCGACGTGCCTTTTGGCGTTGCGCCATTTGACGGACCTATCAGCGCTGTGCGAGTCGGTTTAATTGATGGGGAGTTTGTGGTCAATCCGACTTACTCTCAAATGGAGCATTCTAGCTTGAATTTGCGTATGGCTGGCACACGCGATGCAATTTTGATGGTGGAATGTGGCGCGCAAGAAATTGCCGAAGATGTGATGGTNNTGAAAGCCTTACAATTTGGACATGCCGCCATGCAACCAGCCATTGACTTGCAATTGCAAATGGCAGAAGAAGTTGGTAAGGCGAAATTTACCGCATATACTAGCTACGCAGTCCCCGCCGAAATTCAAAGCGCGGTGGAAAGCGCGGTTGGGAATCGGGTTGCGGAGATTTTTGGGCAGGTGCTAAGTAAAGATGAACGCAACACAGCGATTGACGCAATTGCGGACGAAGTACTCGCCCCATATAAAGAACAAGAAGCCCCGCTTCCGGCACAAGCAAAAGAAGCTTTTGAAACTATTCTCAAGAATGTGGTACGTGCCAACATCTTGAACGATGGCAAACGCCCGGATGGTCGTACACCCGCGCAAATTCGCCCGCTCAATGCCGAAGTCGGTATGGTGCCACGCACGCACGGTAGCGGTTTGTTTACCCGTGGGGAAACGCAAGTTTTAAGCTTGGCAACGCTAGGCACTTCGCGTGACGCTCAAGAGCTTGATAACCTAACCCCCAATAAATTCAAGCCTTACATGCACCATTATAACTTCCCGCCATTTAGCACAGGCGAAACCGGACGGGTTGGCTCACCCAAACGCCGCGAGATTGGTCACGGTGCTTTGGCAGAAGCGGCTCTCATCCCCGTACTTCCCAAAGAAGACGAATTTTCTTATGTGGTGCGGGTAGTGTCCGAAGTGCTTTCTTCCAATGGTTCTACCAGCATGGCATCTGTGTGTGGTTCTACACTCGCGCTGATGGATGCTGGTGTGCCGATTCGCAAGCCGGTTGGTGGGATTGCAATGGGGTTGGTCAGCGATGGTAGTCGCTATCAAGTCTTGACCGATATTCAAGGTTTGGAAGACCATCTCGGCGATATGGACTTCAAGGTGGCGGGTACTGCCGATGGCATCACTGCCTTACAAATGGATATCAAAATCAAAGGTGTGAGCGGTGACTTGCTCAGCCAAGCACTAGAGCAAGCACGCATAGCCCGTATGCAAATTCTGGATGTGTTGACCACTTGTATTGCCAGCCCACGCCCAGAAATTTCACCTTTTGCACCGCGCTTGGTAACGATCCAAATTGACCCAGAAAAGATTGGCGCACTGATTGGACCCGGTGGCAAGAATGTGCGTGGCATTCAAGACGCGCTCAATGTGAAGATTGATATCGAAGACGATGGTAAAGTGACCATTGCGAGCGATAACGGCGATGCTTTGGATGAAGCCTTGCGCCGCGTGCGTGGCTTTACTGCCACAGCAGAGCTGGGTGAAATCTATACTGGCAAAGTTACCCGCATTGAAGACTTTGGCGCGTTTGTCGAGATTTTGCCCGGCATTGACGGTTTGATTCACATTAGCCAGTTGGACGTTACCCGCATCGGAAAAGTGACTGACATTTGTAAGTTGGGTGACACACTGCAGGCAATGGTTACCGATATTGATCCGCGTGGCAAGGTACGGCTCTCGCGTCGTGCCGTGCTGGAAGGCTGGTCACTTGAAGAAGCCCAAGCGGCAGACCGTGGCGGCGCTCCAAGCGGCAATCGTGGCGGTGGCGATAGGGGCGGGGACAGAGGCNNAGCGGGGACAGAGGCGGCAATCGTGGCGGTGACCGTGGTGGCTTCCGTGGCGGTGATAGAGGTGGCGACAGGGGTGGCAACCGTGGTGGTGGCGAGCGCGGCTCACGCCACTAGTCATCAATACCATGCTAGATTCGACACGGATGGCAATTGCGTTTTTTTGTAAAAGAAAATGCGCAACTTGATAACCAGCACATACGCTGAATGTAATCCGTGTCGAATCTGGGTGGCAAAATTGTCGCAAGTTTGGTGGAAAACGTTGCCCTAAAATCCGCAAATGGGTTTGGTTCTAGCTAGCAGTTTTTGACAAAATAGGCAGAGTAGTGCCGAATAAAATACGCAATATTTCACAATTTCACACCATCATCCAGTCAAATAAGGGACACCAAGACGGTTCGCAACCGTCTTGGTGTCTTTTTAATTCCACCACCTAAAATACAGCCCACCGGGTATAATTAACTTGTGGAATAGTAGCTATTTTGGCAATTTGTCTATGAATACGACCATACTCATTATTGAAGACGATACGGGTTTGCGTACTGCGCTTGCGGATAACCTGCGCAATGAAGGCTTTGCTGTATTGACAGAACAAAACGGACAAAGCGGCTTGGAACGTGCCCGTGCCGCATCACCTGACCTAATCGTGCTTGACCTGATGCTCCCTGGATTGGATGGCTTATCGGTGTGTCGCCTGTTGCGCAAAGAATCTAATCTGCCCATTATCATGATTTCGGCACGTGGCATGGAAATGGATAAAATCACGGGCTTGGAGACTGGCGCGGATGACTACGTAGTCAAACCCTTTGGCATGGGGGAATTGGTAGCACGTGTTAAGGCGGCGCTTCGCAGGCGTCAACCGGAGCCCAATGCACACCACATCACGCTACTGCGCATTAACGATTTGCAAATTGATTTAATTGGTCGGCGGGTTTTTTTAGATGGAAATGAACTACACTTAACCCAAAAGGAATTCAACCTATTGGTAGAATTGGTGCGCAATCAAGGAGTGGTTTTGTCACGTGATTTGCTGATGACACAGGTGTGGGGTGATGATTATGTGGGGGGAAATCATACCGTAGATGTGCATATTCGTTGGCTACGCGAGAAAATAGAAGCCAACCCTTCCGAACCGGTACGCATCA
The DNA here is from genome assembly GCA_002455215.1 of Anaerolineales bacterium UBA6668. Classification (GTDB taxonomy): domain Bacteria; phylum Chloroflexota; class Anaerolineae; order Anaerolineales; family UBA6668; genus UBA6668. The sequence goes on from DKKK01000032.1 coordinate 14,963, forward strand.
CCACCATTCGCGGGATTGGCTACCGCTTTGAGCAATGACAGTTCTACTCCTGTGGTTGGGGTTGGCGCTTGGTTGGGGATTATGTGGTGTGTTGGGCTATTGGCTGTGGCACACTCAAAAAAATCAACAGCAACTTAGCAAAATCAACCAAACTGCTCAACAAACCATCCAGCAGGTTCAAACCGCCCGGCAAACCGCCCAAGCGCAACTAACTGCTTTAACAAAAACGGTTCAAGAAGCAGTTTTGTTTGTCAACCCGGATCTCACACTGCACACGGCATCTGAAAAAGCCCAAACGCTCTTTGGCACATTCGATCCATCTACGGGTGCTGTACCGGTACGTAGTTATACACAATCGCTAGAAATCGAAGTGTTTTTGCGCGACACGGAGCAATCAGCCCTGCAAAATGAAGTGCTGGAACAACAAATCCAGCTAATGGGGCATGTGTATCGTGGGCGGGCGGTGCGCTATGCCAATGGCATTGCCTTATCGCTCAGTGATGTGTCCGAATTACAACGGTTAAGCCGTATGCGGCGCGATTTTATCGCCAATCTTTCTCACGAATTGCGTACACCGCTCACCACCATCTCCTTGCTGTTGGATGGCTTAAATACTCTCCAGCAACCGCTTACCGCCGAACAACGCCATACCTTAGGGCGGATTCGCAACGAAACCCGTGAACTTCAGCAAATGGCGCAAGAAGTGCTGGATTTGGCACAAATCGAAAGCGGGCGGGCGCTATTCCGCTTGCGCAAAACGTCCCTTTCTCCCATGCTCCAGTCGCAAATTGAGCGGCTTAGACCATTGGCAGAAAATCGTGAGATAGCTATTGACGCGCATTTGCCAGAAAATTTGCAGGTTTTGGTGGATGAAGAGCAAGTTGGGCGAGCTTTTGGCAATCTATTGCACAACGCTATTAAATTTTCTAGTCAGGGCGGCAAAGTGTGCATTTCCACAATCCAAGTTAGCGAAGAAGTGCGAATCAGCGTGCAAGACCAGGGTCCCGGCATTTCAGAGCGCGAACTTACACGCGTCTTTGAACGTTTTTACAAAGCAGACCGTACCCGCTCTAGCGGCGGCACTGGCTTAGGGTTAGCAATTGCCAAACACGTGATTGAAGAAGGGCATGGCGGCAAAATTTGGGCAGAAAGTTCTGGACAAGCCAATGCGGGTAGTACCTTCCACTTTACCTTACCCATCGCTTAAGAACTCACGCGCTCAATTCAGCGTATTTTAATGAAAATTACACATTTGATCGTACTTTTTCGACTAAAATTGAGCACTATGTTATTTAAATTTCTCAGGAGATTGGTTTCTATGCCAGTGCAATTCAAACGATTGGTTTCGGCTATGTTGAAGATAGAACTGTTTGCAATGATAGTTGGTTTGCAGATGCTGGTGGGGGCTTGTTCGCCGCAGGTGCAAAACCTGCCAGCAAACCCAACTGCCCCTGCCATTGTGCCAATGACTGCCACTCACACGACTCTTCCCCCTACGCTGGCGGCTGTTTCGCCTACTGTACCACCCATTACCATTACCGATGAAACTGCCACAGCCAGCCCGCCAACTCCTGTCACGATAACCCACTTTACCCCAGCACAGGCGGAGGGACCCTATTACCCACCGCAAAAACCAGTGGACAAGGATAACGATTTGACAATTGTAGTTGGGAATGCGGGTACGGCATTGGGAGATGTGATTCAAATTACGGGTAAGGTATTTGGTAAAGATGGGTTACCCATTGTAGGTGCGGTGGTGGAAATTTGGCAAACTGACCATGCCGGTATTTATTTGCATCCGAATGACCCGCGTTTTGCCGCCCGCGATGTTAACTTCCAAAGCTATGGGGAGAGTACGAGCAGTGAAAATGGCGACTATCTCTTCAAAACTATTTTGCCCGGCGTTTATGAAGGCAGACCGCCGCACATTCATGTGAAAGTGCGCTATCAGGGGCAAGAACTTCTGACCACACAATTCTATTTTCCACAAAACACCAATGGCGCATTTGTTTCCGGGGATGAATTGGATATGGTATTGGTAGAGCTTATCCCTGATATTTTGGGAGTTTCCACTGCCCAACTGGATTTATTCTTGGATTGGTTAGCGCCTTAAACTTCAAGATTCTATATTCGACACGAGTTATGACAATAGCAAACGGTGTAAACCAAACCGCTGGCTTACACCACATCTGCAAACGTGCGCTCTAAACGGCGGAAGTAAAATGCGCCGCTGACTAACAATAATAAGGCAGAACAGGCTGATGCAAACAGCTGTGGATAGGGGGCGGCTTGGGTGCCGAGCAATGCCCAGCGGAATCCTTCAATTACGCCAACCATCGGGTTAAGCGCGTAAAGCGTGCGCCAGATGCCTTCGGGTACGAGAGAGCTAGGATAGACCACTGGCGTAGCAAACATCCAGAACTGGGTGAGAAACGGAACCGCATACCGCACATCCCGGAATTGTACATTCAAACCTGCTAACCACAAACCCACCCCTAGTGAAGCCATCAAGCTGAGTAGAACTAGCACGGGTAGCCAAACAACATTGAGTGTCGGTACAATACGATAGAATGCCATCATGCCTAACAATACCAAAAATGCCAGTGCAAAATCCAACACGCCTGAAAGCGTACTTGAGATTGGAATGATCAGGCGGGGAAAATATACTTTTTTCAACAAGTTAGCATTCGAAACCAAACTGTTGGATGCTTGGGAAAGCCCATTGGCAAAAAACATCCAAGGGACGAGTGCCGTGTAGCTAAAGACTGGGTAAGGCACGCCATCGGAAGGGATGCCTGCCAAGCGCCCCAAAAATAAGCTAAATACCACCATCGAGAAAAAGGGTTGAATGATAGCCCATGCCGCTCCAATGATGGTTTGTTTGTAGCGAATTTGGACATCACGCAAGGATAGAAAGAAAAGCAGTTCACGATACTGCCAGACTTCTTTTAGCTTTAGCGCACTCCATCCGTGGGATGCACTGATAACCTTTACGGGTTTGGCGGGAAGTGTGCTGGTTTCAGGCATGTTCAATTTCAGTTTGATGTGCCAAGTACCAATCAATGGTTTGGCGTAGACCATCTTCAAAGGTGGTGCTGGAGCACCAGCCAATTTTTTGCTCAATGCGGCTGACATCTAGCTTGCGACGGGGTTGTCCGTTGTCATTGCTGGTGTCCCACACCAGTTGCCCCTGATAGCCGGTGAGTTTTTGGATCAGCTCTGCCAAGTTGCGGATACTGATTTCATATGCTGAGCCAACGTTCAGCGGGGCAGGGTCATCGTATTTTTCTGCGGCAGTCACAATCGCTTCGGCGGCATCGGAGACATATAAAAACTCGCGGGTAGGAGAACCATCACCCCAGATTTCGACACTGGGTTGGCTGTTTTGCTTGGCAAGCACGAATTTTCGCACCAATGCCGGAATCACATGTGAGCTTGCCGGATTAAAGTTGTCTTCGGGTCCGTACAGGTTTACCGGTAGTAGGAATATACTACGAAAACCATACTCTTCACGGTAAGCGTCACCCTGCACTAGTAACATTTTCTTTGCTAAGCCATACGGGGCATTGGTTTCTTCAGGATAGCCGTTCCACAAATCATCTTCCTTGAAAGGGACAGGGGTATATTTGGGGTAGGCACAGACGGTACCGATAGTCACAAATTTTTCTACACCTGCTTTCCATGCTTCGTGCATCAATTGTACGCCCATCATCAAATTGTCATAGAAAAATTCGCCGGGGTGTTCACGGTTTGCGCCAATGCCGCCTACCTTTGCCGCCATATGGATGATGAGATGGGGTCGGGCATCTGAGAGTAAACGTAAAATAGCCGAACGGTCTCGCAAATCATACTCTTGACTGCGTGGAACAAACACATGCTGTGCGCCGCGCTTTTGTAGTTCTGCTGTGACAAATCTTCCTAAAAATCCTGCGCCACCCGTCACAATGACACGTTTATTTTGCCAAAATGATGCACTCATAAAATCTCCAAACTAATTTGTTGTAAATCGTGAATCTACGAATTCAATAGCGCCTATTATAGCCGAATTGTACTTATTCAGGTGTAGTCGCACTAGTAATGATGGCTGGTTCTTCACAATCGGCAGGATTTCTCCCTTCGCTCGCAATGACCCCAAAATCAGACCATCTTAAGTGATGGTTGGCACTACAGAAAAGCACAATTTCTAACTGTCCTGAGTGGTATAGATTCGCATTCTTCGCCAAACTGAACCGTATGCCGCATACAACTCCCTGTTGCACTGTTTGCCCATCTCATTATAATTAAATTCAGGCGTTTGACGTTTTAATTCCCCAAATCGTTACGCTTGTAAAATCGGTTTTCACATAAACCGGCTTCGCCCGCCACAACTCCATAACCCATGTAGGTGATGTATGAAAACACTAATCAAGAACGGCACAATTGTAACTGCTGGCGACACGGTGCAAGCAGATGTGTTGATTGAAAATGGCAAGATAACCTTGCTCGGCAAGGATTTGCCTGCAGAGTCGGCGCGGGTTTTTGATGCAAGTGGTAAACTGCTCTTGCCCGGCGGCATTGATGTTCATACCCATTTAGACCTGCCCTTTGGCGGCACGCTCTCATCCGATGACTTTTTTACCGGACACCAAGCCGCCGCCTTTGGGGCAACGACTACCCACATTGACTTTGTCATTCAGCCGAAAGGTGGTTCGCTCAAACAAGGGGTTGATATTTGGCACGAAAAATCTGTCAACAAAGCCGCGATAGATTATGGTTTTCACTTGGCAATTACCGATTTGCGGGCTGAAGTGATGGCAGAAATCCCTTCCCTGCTCAATGAAGGCATCACCAGCCTAAAGCTATTTATGGCATACAAAAATGTCCTGCAGATAGACGATACCACCTTGTTCCGCGCCATGTTGACTGCCGCCGAGCATGGCATGTTGGTGATGGTACACGCCGAAAATGGCGATGTCATTGCCGAATTGACCGATAAACTGCTGGCAGAAGGCAAAACAGCCCCGTATTATCATGCGGTTGCCCACCCGGCTATGGCAGAAGCAGAAGCCACCGGACGGGCTGTGGCGCTCGCTGGCATTGCAGGTGCGCCGTTGTATGTGGTACACATGACTTGCGAAGAAGCAGTGGAGCAATTGGCATTGGGGCGTGCCAAGGGCTTCCCGGTGATGGGTGAAACCTGCACCCAGTATATGTTCATTTTTGATGAAGACCTAAAACGTCCCCATTTTGAAGGGGCAAAATTTGTATGCTCACCGCCCGTACGCAAACCAAAAGATGCGCCTGTGCTGTGGCGTTCTCTGGCAAATAACACCTTGCAAGCGGTTTCTACCGATCACTGCCCATTCTGGTTTAGCGGTGGCATACAAGGTAGGATTGCAGGCAAAGAACTTGGCTTAGATAATTTTGCCAAAATTCCGAATGGCATGCCCGGTATTGAAGACCGCATGGCTGTGATGTGGCATCACGGCGTCAACGGCGGTCACTTCAGCCCCAACCGCTTTGTAGAAATCACCAGCGCCAACCCTGCCAAAATTTTTGGGCTATATCCACGCAAGGGCTGTATTGCAGTCGGAGCAGATGCCGATATTGTAATTTGGGATCCCAATTTAGAACACACCCTCTCTGCCAAAACCCACCACATGCGCACTGATTACAACGTCTATGAAGGCATGACTGTGCGCGGTTGGCAAACACACGTCTTTTTGCGGGGTCATTTAATCGTTGAAGGCGACTCTTGGCTGGGTCACGCCGGAAGCGGGCAGTTCCTGCGGCGTAGCCCTAATGGTGCTGTGTTGTAATCTTTTACCGAATCGCCGTGTTTTTTCGATTGCGCACGGATTTGTCGAATATAGTACGAGAAATCTTTGTTTTGATTGTTCAAACATCCCGCTGGCTTGTGAACACGTTTACGCTTTGATTGCAACTTATGATACCCCTATGAATTTACACTTCGCAACTTTCATGGTATAGTACCAATATCGAAGATTTTAGTCGTTTTTTGCAACCTTACAATCACTCGTATGGGACAAAACAGGTTGTTAATAATGGCACTTCTCATTAGCACTAACCCAGACATATCACAATTGCTCGGAGAGACAAATGGCACAAGATTTTATTACCGTATTGCTCGTGGACGACCATCCGTTAGTACGTCAAGGATTGCGCGATGTACTTGGCGAAGAGAGTGAAATCCGCGTAGTGGGGGAAGCCGACCATGGCGCCACCGCTATCGAATTGGTCAATCGCCTACAACCCGATGTGGTGGTGATGGACATAAACATGCCGGAAGTGAATGGCTTGCAGGCCTGCCACGAAATTAAGTCCAACCACAAAGCAACTGCGGTGATTCTGCTCACGGCATATGATGATGTGGAGCAGGTCATTCATGCTTTCCATGCCGGAGCTTCTGCCTACTGTCTAAAAGAAATTGAACTTGAACGACTGGTAGATATTGTCCGTTTGGTTTCGCGGGGCTATTTTGTGGCAGATGGCGAAGCAATGGACGCGGAATCGCTCAGCGTGTGGCTGGAAGACAAGAAGGCAGTGGTAGGCTATTCTGGTGTCAAACAGACCCGCTCACCCCTATCTGCCCGTGAGATGGAAATTTTGCAGTGCATCAGCCGTGGTATGAGCAACAAAGAAGTTGCCAACGAATTGGGTATCAGCCACCAAACGGTCAAAAATCACATGACTGCCATTTTGAACAAGTTGGATGTAGAAGACCGCACCCAAGCCGCTTTGTATGCTTTGCGGCATGGCTGGGTGCGCCTTGACGAAACCCGGCGTTCTGCCTAGTTTCTGCTGTCAGCAATGGAGCAATTTAATGTGGCGTGACGAAAACGGACAAGGCTTGGTTGAGTATGCCCTGATTATTATTTTGGTCGTTGTTATCATCTTAGTTTTGGTGGCAATGCTGGGTCCAATGGTAATGGACGGCATCAACAGCTTATTCCAGCCAACTGCTGTCCCATAACCATTTAGATGCAACGCCTGCTCGCTATTGCCTTTCGTTTGTTGTATTACGAAATGGCTTTCACCTATGACTGGGTGGCAAACCTGGTTTCGCTGGGTCAGTGGTGGAAATGGCAAGAGCAGGCGTTTGCTTTTTTACCCCCCAGTGGACGTGTGCTAGAGCTAGGGCATGGAACCGGACACATGCAAGCCAAACTGCGCCAACGCGGGTATCTACCCTTTGGGATAGACCTTTCTCCACAGATGGGGCGTTTGGCAAAGCGATATTTGACTGGGCACGGAGAACTGGCGGCGGCGTGTGTGCAGGCATCTGCATTGGCGTTGCCTTTCCCTAGTGCTTCCATGCCTGCCATGTTGGCAACCTTTCCTACCAACTATATTTTCCAACCGCCTGCCTTGCGTGAAATACGGCGTGTGTTGACCCCGCAAGGTAGGCTGGTGGTGGTGCTGGCGGCGGTTCCGCGCCCAGGCGGCATTTTGCGTACACTCGCACGCGCTTTATTTTGGTTGACCGGGGAAAGCCCTTCACAAACCGCCACTCTGCCCGCCGAGTGGCAAACCGCCATTGAAAATATCTACACCCATGCTGGCTTACATGCCGAGTTGCATACCGTTGAGTTGGCTGATAGCTGGGTGTGGCTGGTTGTTGTACATGCACCGCATACCATGCTTGTGCTGGAGTCTCGCGCAGGAAACTGACCCATATAAAAAGACGGAAAATTTGTGTTGCCGAGAATCAAAAAAGCCAAAGCATAATCTATTACTTTGGCTTTTTTATAATTGACCTTTATCGAAATTAGGCTTCCTTCAAATAATCACGAAGCTTTTTACGGTGGTTTGGCTGACGTAGGCGGCTGAGCGCTTGCGCTTCAATTTGACGTACACGCTCGCGGGTAACACCCATCTTTTTACCCACTTCTTCCAATGTATAAGATTCGCCATCTAGCAAGCCGTAGCGCAATTGTAAAATGCGTACTTCGCGTGGGGGCAAATCTGCCAAGACTTCGCGCAGATGTTCACGGAGCAGATTTTTCGTTGCTAACTCTGCCGGGGCTGGGCTGTCTTCATCTTGGATAAAGTCGCCCAGCGTCGAGTCTTCTTCATCGTCTGTGGGCATTTCCAGCGAAAGTGGGCGGCGCGAAATTTGGATCATGTCTTCCACTTTCTTGGCGGGCACGTTCAATTCATCGGCGATTTCGTCCACTGAAGGGTCGCGCCCCAATTTTTGCGTGAGTGAGTGCGAGATGCGCAAAAATTTGTTGATTTGGTCGCCCATGTGGACAGGTACACGGATGGTGCGCCCCTGGTCGGCAATGGCACGCGTGACGGCTTGGCGGATCCACCAAGTGGCATAAGTGCTAAATTTGTGCCCGCGATGGTAGTCAAACTTCTTGGCGGCACGCAACAAACCGATGTTGCCTTCTTGAATCAAATCGAGAAAAGGCACGCCACGCCCAATGTACTTTTTGGCAACACTAATCACCAAGCGGCTATTGGCAGTGACCAGGTGTTCGCGGGCGGTTAAGCCGTCTTCAATGTCAGCTTGTAGCTGACTGCGGCGATGTGGCGGGATACGTCCCCCTTTTTCAAATTCTTGCTGGGCACGCACCATTTTTTCCATGCGCTTTGCCAGCCAGACTTCTTCATCGGCAGTGAGCAATGGCACTTTGCCAATTTCCTTTAGGTACAGCCCGATGGTATCATCCACATCAATGTTTAGAATGTCACCATCACTCATGCCACTGCGGCGCTCTGAGCGACTGTTACCGTCTTCATCGAATTCTTCTTCGTCTTCTTCGCCCATACCAAAGGCATCAACGACTTCAATGCCTGCTTCTAGCAAAGCGGCATTGGCATCGTCTAACTGCCCTAGGTCGTGCTCTGCTTCAGGGAAGATAGCCAAAATATCATCAAAGGTCACAGCCCCACGCATGCGCCCGATTTCAATTAGCCGATGAATTCGCGGATTTTCTTCTTCTTGCAAAAATTCTTCAGGAAGTTGTTCTTCAAGTTCGTCATCCATTTCAGATAACATGTTGTTTACACCCCCAAAAGGGACGAAACCACACTCCTATGACCAAACCCACCGATGATTCCGGTTTGCTTTTTGGGGGATTCGCCATAGTGGCTGTATGGTTTGGAATTTCGCACACTTTTACCCGTTTTGTTTTACAGCAGGCGAAAGCGACTTGATTCCGATAGGTTGATTTGCGATGTGGGCGTGGCTCAATGCACAAGGTGTTTTGGAAAGTTGACAATGGTATGCTATTGAAGCGATTTGTCCGTTATAGATTGAGCGAGACCCTTTTTGGAGTCAAAATCAATGTGATTCTGACAATATTTTACTGAGAAGATTACAATGTCTCTTACATAGTATAAGCCCTTTGTCAAGTACCTGACGAGTGTTTTTATAACGAATTGCAATCTTTAAGCTAATTTTCATTTATCTGACTGCCAGTCAGTTTTTGCGAATTGCGCTACTTTGCAAATAGATATTGAACACGGAGCGGATTCAGCTTGTGTCGGCTACGAACTATTGGACACCAAAATCTTACTGGAGTTACGTTATTTGTGAAGTTTTTCTTCAATGAATTTTCAGATGGTTTTGATAAATGTAGGGATAGGCTTTGTTTGCCCTTTGTCATATTCGGCTAACTCCTGTAGTAAAACGCCATGACTATATTGGGGTCGGTAACCAAGTAAAGTTTCCGTGTCTTGCATAGGTAAACGATGGGGTGGGGTTGCAATATCAAGATTATGGCGCTCAGCAAGTGTTTCGTATTTCGCATAATATTTGCGAAAGGTCGAGCCACGCCCTGCCGTATCCCAGTGGGCAAGATCTTCCCATGTGTATTCATATGCGCCATCCACCGTAAGCACAGCATGGCGGTTTTTTTCATGCGTCAACAGGTATTGGCAAGCCAGTTGTGTGGCTTGGGTTACATCTGATAGGTGGACAGCGCCGCCCCAATACCAGCGTGCCCATTCTGCAAAATTGGCATAGACTACACGGTTTTGGTGGGGGATGAAAGCTCGCGGACGCAAACTTAGTATTTGCATGGGAGATGTTTGCACAAAGTAATTCGCAATTTCTTCACCCATTTGTTTGGTAAAGCCATAAAAATCACCATCCAAAATGCTGGTGCTGGAAATATTGACGATGCGCCGAATTCCGGCTTGTTGGCAAGCGGAAAACAGGCGAAACGTGCCGGTTACATTCAACTCCCAAAATTCGTTCGGTGTGCGTGTGCCTGCTGGGCTGTTGGGCAGTGCGTGGATGCCGTGCCATGCCGCAATGTGTACCACTACATCTACGTCTTGCAAGGCGCTTTGCCAGGTTTCGGGTTGTAAGATTGAGCCGACAAGCGGGATGGCACGCGGATGCTGGGGCTGGCGCGGGTCTAGGCAATATACGCGATGCGATTGTGCGGTTAACTGCTCGGTCAGTGCGCTACCTAGGTCACCGCTACCCCCGCTGAGTAGGAATGTGGCTGGAGTGTGCATGGGTTTGTGTGGAAGAGAATGGTGAGTGAGCGGAAGAGATATTTGGCGTGCTTTGTATTTGGCACGCGTGCCAAATACAGAATGATTATACAAATGCAATGCAAAATTGGCACTTCTCTTTTTGCCACTCTGCATATACAATTGGCGTACTCGCTCGTAACCGAGCAGGCGTAGGTGTGCGTCATTCTATATTCGACACGGATGGGAATTGCGCTCTTTCCTTAAGGAAAAAAGCGCAAATCTGACCCCCAGTCAACTATACACCCGCGCTTTTCATCGTGTTTCTACCCACTTTTTCAATATGTCCCTAACTGTTTACAACACTCTCACTCGCCAAAAAGAAATTTTCCAACCAATAGAGCCGGGTCGCGTTTTTATGTATTGCTGTGGTCCAACTGTTTATGACCATTCACACATTGGGCATGGCAAATTGTACGTAGGTATGGACATTGTCGTGCGCTGGTTGCGTTTTAGTGGCTACAATGTGCGCTATGTGATGAATATTACCGATGTTGGGCACATTTTGGACACTGGCGAAGACCGCATTTTGAAGGGCGCTCGCCGTGAACGGATTGAACCGATGGAGGTGGTAGAGCGTTACATGCGCTCGTTTCTGGATGATATGGACGCTCTAAAGAACACGCGCCCCAACATTATGCCACGCGCCGCCGCGCATGTGCCGGAGCAAATTGAAGCGATCCAAAAACTTATCGAGAAGGGACACGCCTACGAAGTGAACGGTTCGGTGTATTTTGATGTGTATAGCTATCCCGAATATGGCAAGCTCAGTCGCCGCAAGTTGGATGAACTAGAAGAAGGCAAGCGGGTGGAAGTGCGCACCGAAAAGCGTCATGCCGAAGACTTTGCCCTGTGGAAAGCCGCTGAACCAGAGCATATTTTGCAGTGGGCTAGCCCGTGGGGGCAAGGCTACCCGGGTTGGCATATCGAATGTACTGCCATGTCCACCAAATATCTGGGCGAAACCTTTGATATTCATGGTGGCGGCTTAGAAAATATCTTCCCCCACAACGAGTGCGAACTGGCACAAAGCGAAGCCCTGACGGGCAAGCCATTTGCCAATTATTGGCTACATGCCGGTTCACTGACACTGGATGGGGTAAAAATGAGCAAGAGCTTGGGAAATTCCATCACCATCAAGCAAGCATTGCTCAACAACTCGCCGGAAGTGCTTCGCCACTACATCCTGAGCAGTAGCTACAACGGTCCGATGGATTATAGCCCGGCGGGGGTGGAGTCGGCACAAAAAGGCTGGGAACGCTTGGTATCGCCTTTGGCATCCATTCGCCAACAATTGCGCCGTACAGATTTGCCGCAAGGGGAGATTTCGGCTGTTGTGCAAACCTGCATTGACACTGCCCTGTCGGATTTTAGCGCGGCAATGGATGACGATTTTAACACCCCGATTGCGCTCTCGGTCTTGTTTGAGTACACTCGCCAAGTTAATATTCTGCTGAATGGCGAGACCCTGCTCAATCAGGCTGAGTTAACCGCAATTTTGGATTTGTATCAACGGCTAGCGGGGGATGTGCTTGGCATTTTGCCAGAAGAGCATGGCGGCACGCAAACGACCAGCGTTGAACTTACCGATGGTTTGGTACAGTTGTTGATAGAAATGCGTGCCAATGCCCGCAAAAACAAGGATTATGCCAGCAGTGACCGCATTCGCAACCGCCTGCAAGAACTCGGCGTGCTGTTGGAAGACGGCAAAGATGGCACCATCTATAAACTTAGCGCATAGTGCATTCTGCTCGGACCCATTAACCCAAAAGCGTGAAGAATTTTCTTTGCGCTTTTTTTATCGGCAAGGGTATATGCCACTCATGCCAAATACAAACGGTTGTTTAGCCGGCGTTTTCCCTTCCCACCACCCAATTATCTATCAAACGCGTTTTGCCGAGACGCACAGCCATGCTAAAGAGTGCGGATGTTTGTATCTGCGACAATTCTTGCAGGCTGTCCGGGTCTGCTACCGAGACATATTCTTCACGGGCGCGTGCTTCACCGGCTAGCGTGCGGCTCATTAAGGCGCGTAGTATATCAGCATCGCGCTCACCCGTTTGCCATGCAAGTACTGCCGCATGGAGTGCGCGGTACAACACACTGGCGGCGGCGCGTTCTTCGGGTGTCAGGTATTGGTTACGGCTCGACATTGCCAACCCATCGGCTTCCCGCACAGTGGGACAAATCACCACCTTGACGGCAAAATTGAGATCCTGCACCATGCGCCGAATCACCACCGTTTGTTGGGCGTCTTTTTGCCCAAAGTAGGCGTGGGTGGGCAAAAAGGCGTTGAATAATTTGGCTACCACCGTTGCCACACCGCGAAAATGCCCCGGGCGGCTCGTTCCTTCCAAAGGTAAACTCACTTGCGAGACTTCCACCCAAGTTTGAAAATTGGGCGGGTACACTTCTTCCACCGGCGGCGTCCACACCCAATCAGCGCCAGCTTCACGCAGGAGTGTCAGGTCGCGTTCCAAATCACGCGGGTAGCGGCTTAGGTCTTCATTGGGGGCAAATTGCGTGGGGTTGACAAAGATGCTGACCCCAACCAAGTCGTTTTCTTGCTTTGCGCGTGCTACCAAAGCCAAATGTCCGGCGTGCAAGTAACCCATCGTTGGCACCAACCCCAGCGTGCCGTGCCAGTGGGCGCGTGCAGTCTGCAATTCTGATAAGGTGGTAAAAATTTGCATAACGGTTTTTCCTTACTCGTTGCCACTTTTACGGGGGGTGTTACCGATATAGTCACGAGCTTGCCAAGCTTGATACATCAGCACGGATGCGGCAATCGCGGCGTTAAGCGAATCGATTTGCCCCCGCATCGGCAAAAAGACTAAAAAGTCACATGTTTCTCGCACCAATCGGCGCAAGCCTTCGCCTTCATTGCCTACCACAATGCCCAGTGCGCCTTTGAGATTGGTTTTGTGTACCGGCTGTGCGCCTGCCCCCAAGTCCAAGCCAGCCAGCCAAATGTTTTCTGCTTTTAGCTTGCGCATGGTTTGCACCAAATTGGGCACGCGGGCAATGGCTAGGTGTTCACTTGCCCCTTGGCTGGCTTCCACTACTTCGGGCGTGATTTCTCCGCCACGCCGTTCTTGCAAAACCACGCCATGCACGCCCACTGCTTCGGCAGTACGGAGCATGCGCCCAATGTTGCCCGGCGATTGAATCAAATCGAGCAAGAGCAGGAACGGCGCTTCGTTGCGGGTTTGGGCGACAGCGGTTAAATCTTGCAAATCTACATACGGGTAGCTACTTGCCCGTAGCGCCACCCCTTGTGTCACTTCACCGCCACTGGTTTGCGGGTTGCTGGTTTTGGCGCGAAACTCCGAGCGGCTCAGGCGTTGGATGGGAATACGGGCTTGCTCGGCGAGTTGCAGAATCTCTTGCAAGGGAGCTTGTTCTTGCTCGCGGTCTATCAAAAGCTGGTGTAGCGGGCGGCGGTGTGCCCGTAAGGCTTCACGCACGACATTGCGGCGGGTCAAAAGTTCGGTAGACATTAGTGGGTACGGTTGACGATAAATTCAATACCGGCGGCGAGTGCATCGGTGGCAGTGCCGGGCATGAAGAAGGTGCAGGCGTGAAATTGCTGGCGGGCTTGTGCGGCAAACTGCTGGGCAAGTGCTTGCCCATGTGCCAAACTGCCATACGCATCCATCCATGCCAGTACTTGCGCCACTTCGGCAGGAGTCTTCTGGGGGCGGGGCTTTTGCAGAATGGCAAGTAGCTCGGCGCGGTGGGTGGGGCTGGCATGTTGGAGTAAGTGCATCAACATGATGGTGCGCTTGCCTTCATAGATGTCATTGCCGATCTGCGCCTTGAGTCCGCTGAAATCGCTGGTTAGGTCGAGCAAATCATCAGTGATTTGAAATGCACGCCCCAGCACCTTGCCGAGCGCATCCAACTTGGGCAAGATTTCGCCTTGCAAGTGGGCAGTATCTGGCACTGCTAAAATTGCCCCCAAGCGCATCGGTCCCGCCAAGGTATAGTAGCCGGTTTTTCCATCCATGATGTAGAAAATATCTTCTTCCCTTAAGTCGGTGCGGTTCGCTTGATAAAACTGGATTTCTGCGGTTTGTCCCAGGGCAGTGCGCATGAGCATCCGATAAAACTCATCCTGCACACGCAGAGCCAACGCGCCGGGAAGCTGGTCGAAATTTTGGCGCAGGATGTGCCACATCACCAAGTGCAAGCTGTCACCCGCATTGATGGCAAGTTCGGGACTGTACAGGCGGTGCAAGGCGGGTTTGCCGCGCCGTTGCTCCGAACCATCTTCAAAATCGTCGTGGATTAAGAGCCAGTTCTCACTAATTTCCATTGCGGCGGCGGTAGTCAGCCCACTTTCCAGCGTGCCACCCAATGCCTGCAAGGTCAGCAACAGCCAACTGGGGCGAAAATATTTGCCACCGCGTAGTGGATAGTCGCTGATGAGTTGCCAATGAAAGTCCAAAATGGCTTGATTTTCTAGCTCAGAAATGCCCGGAATGGGGGTATTGAGCGTGGGTTGAATGGTTTGCCAAACCAATTGGCGGTACTGCGCCAATGTTTCGAGAAATTGCGTCATATATCAATTATAGCGTGCGTTCGATACTTCGTAAAAAAGACACTGATTTTAAATTACGCTCTAGCAAAAGCGAGAGATAGCGCAGAAGGTGATTTTCCACTTCTTTTAAGGTTTCGCTGGCTACTTGGAGTGCCAGCGCATTTTCAAACGAGCTACGTTGCAAAAAACGCAACAGTTTGAGTGCCGGTAAGGAAATGGGTTGGGGGATGCGGGCTTGGTCGCGGTAAGGTGGGCGCACAATGCCACCTAACAACGGGTCAAAAAACTGGTCTTCAGGGCAGATTTCTTCACCGCTGATCACACACCATTGCAATTCCGGCTGAAAGCCCACCAGACTGAGCAGTTGTACTTCATAGTAGCGGGCAATCAGCGGTAAATTTTCGTGGCTGTTGATGTGTGTCAACGTGTCGCTTAGCAGTTTGAACAAGACAGGGCTGGCTTCTTCTTCAACGGTAAATTTATCGAGCAGTTCTACTACATAGGCGGCATAGCTGGCACGGCGCAGGTTTTCTCGTAGCCCGCGAAAGGCTTGCACGGTGTCGGCTTGGGTGATGATGTCCATATTGCGCCCATGTGCCAGCAATACGTCGCTGAGCATGAACAGGTCGAGATGCCCTGCTTTGCGACTGCGCAATTTGCGGATGCCCTTTGCCAAAACGCGAATCTTGCCCTGCTGTGGTGTCAGCAAGGTCAGGATGCTATCGGCTTCGCCAGTTTCAAACTGACGCAACACGATGGCATGGGTACGGGTGGTGCGGGGCGTAGACATACCGTCAATTATATTCGACAAGGATGGAAACTGCGCTTTTTCCTTAAGGAAAAAAGCGCAAATCTGACCCGTTTTGAATACAGACCTGTGCGCTTAAAGAAAGAGCGAAACAAAAGCCCCACCTTTATGCAGAATCATTCTCACAAAGGTGGGGCTACTTGGCTAGGAAGAAACTGCCGCTTTGCGGGATTTTACTCCCCTTGCAAGGTCATTTGGTAAGTGCCGGTATCTGCACCATCGGGATTAATCACCAACTGATACACTCCATCTGCCGGAATCTCCACTGCTTCCGTATCACCCCCATACGAGTAGAAAATCTCGGTTTTGCCATCTGGCGCAAAGAGCGAAATGTAGCCGCTAAAACTGTTACTGACCCCGGTCAGTTTCACCCGTTGTCCGGCGGTTAGGTTTACCGTGTAGCGCACCACCTGCCCCGGCACGTCAATGCTTCCGGTCAGTGTGCCTCCCACATTGGCAGTTAAGTTTTGCTCGGCGGGGGTGACATCCCAAAGCGTGAAGGCGGTTTTGCCCACTGCGTCCTGCCCGGTACGCAATACGAGACGATATTCGCCTGTGGCAGGCACTGGGAGTGGGTCATTGGCAGAGCCATAGAAAGTTTGCACTTCATCATAAGTATTCGGTTCGTAGAGGGTGTAGGTGAAGGATGTGCCCGTATCTTCCACTTCAAGCAAAACAAATTGCCCGGCGGTTAGGCTGATGTTGTACCATAGTTCTTGACCGGGCACCGTAATTTGCCCCTCGGTCAATTGATTGAGCGTAAGGGCGGTGCCGGGTGCGGCAGGTGGCACATTGCGCAGGATAAAGTTATAGGTGCCAAGTGTGTCGCCACTCCCATCCACTTCCAGCACATATTCGCCATCCGTCAAAATCTCGCTTGCTTGATTGGAATCGCCCCCGTACTGGGTAAAAAGCGGCTGGTCGCCAAAGGGTGGGTATAGGCGATACTCTAAGTTGTGTTCTTCGCCGAGCGAGTCAAAATACACCCATTGCCCGGCGGTTAGATTGAGCGTGTAGCGGGCAGTTTGCCCAGGTATGGCGATTTGTCCGCTGGCTGTTTCATCTAGCGCCAGTGCCGGGTCTGTGACAGCAGGCGGGACGTTCCACAATTTGAACTCATAGCTACCCGTTTTTGCGCCATTGCCATCCACTTCCAGCAGGTAATCACCGGCTATCGTGGCAGTGAAAGGTCCAAAATCGTCTCCATAGCCGGTCTGAAGCGTTTTATCTGCCAGTATTAGGCGAAATTCCAACGGCGAATCGCCCAATACATCCAAATAGAGGGTGTCCCCTGCTTGCAAGTTGAGATTGTAAACAGCGGTTTGTCCCGGCGTTTGCAAACTGCCACTGGCAGTGCTATCCAATGCCAATGCGCCGTTTTCAATAATGGCTGGCTGTAGAAAATGCAAAACATACGTGTATGTGGCATCGGTTTGGGCTTCACTGGCAAGTATGGAATATTCACCACTTGCTGGCAGGGTCACCGGTCCAAAATCACCATTGTAGCCTCGTGCCAGTTCAGTTTTGCCATCCACGCTCAACAGTTGAAAATACACACTGCTCGAGCTTTCCAGCAATTGAAAATATAGGGTTTGCCCAGATGTTGCCGTAAAGTGGTGCGTAGTGGTTTGCCCAGCAGACACCTGACCATTCGTTTCATCGCCTTGGGTCACTCCCCCAGCAGAATTGCCATCGCCACTGCCAGGAGTAGGCTGAACATTGTCACTTCTACCTGTGAATATTTGGAAAATGTTAACAATATCACCGCCTTGATTGCGAGAAACCAGCCAAAAACCCAATGGGAGAACAACGCACATACACAGGGCAAGGGTGCCGAGTGCCAGCCACAATGGCAAAGTTGACGTGCGTTTGGGAGCAGGAGTGAGTTTGGGAGCGGATTCTGTGGGGCTACTGACCGGTGTTTGCGCCACGGATTTGGCGGGAGCGGGTGCTGATGTGGCTGAGCCCAGTTGGGTGGCACTGGATTGTGGGGTGGCACGTTCAACCACGGTCGCCGCATCGGACGGCAATTGCGGGCCGCGTCCTTGCAAGGCTTGGGCAAACCCGTCTGCCAATGCGCCTGCAGTCGNNTAGCGGTCGGCTGGGTTCTTGGCGGTTGCTTTTAACACGACCCCTTGCAAAACATCGGGGATATCTGGGCTAATTTGGCGTGGCATGGGCAGTGGGTCACTCACCACCTGAAGCATCACTGCCAAGGGCGTATCTGCTTTGAAAGGAAGCTGACCGGTGAGCATTTCGAACAGCACAATGCCCAGCGAGTACACATCACTGGTTGCACCCACATTGCTACTGCCACGTGCTTGTTCGGGACTCATATAGGCAGGCGTGCCGATCCCCGTACCCGTCTCAGTCATTTTGTGGTCGGTATCTATCAACTTAGCGATGCCAAAATCGGTCAGAATCGCTTGCCCTTGCGGGGTAATCATAATATTACCGGGTTTAAGGTCGCGGTGAACGATGCCCCGCTGGTGGGCAAAGTCGAGGGCACTGGCGACTTGGCTGAGAATTTTGCCAATATCGGCGAAGGGGCGCATTTGCCCGCGTTTTTCCAATACGGCTTTCAGGTCTTCCCCTTCTAAAAATTCCATCACCATGTAATACAAACCGTTTTGTTCGCCAAAATCGTGGATTTGCACCACATTGGGGTGGCGCAAACTGGCGGCGGCTTGTGCTTCGCGTTGGAAGCGCTCGCGAAAGCCCGCAGTGCCGGCAAACTCTGGGCGAATCACTTTCAGTGCGCGGTAGAGTGCCAGCCCCGGATGGTAGGCTTTGTACACGTTTGCCATTCCGCCGCGCCCAAGTTGTTCAATAATTTGATAATTGCCAAGTGATGTGCCAACTAAATTTTGCATGGGGTTACCGCTGTATAAAGAATAAGAAAGCTCGGCTGATGGGAAATCAAATATAACTGCCGAGATTGGATGATAGATTGATACAAAAACGACTCGGAAATGTCATTCGTTCCCAAAAGAGCAGGATTGAGTCGGAAATGGCAAGAAGTAGCACAGGTGATTTGGCAGATAGGGCATGGTTTCAAACGCACCGAACCCCGACCAGCCAAATGAAAGCTAGGCAAGTGCAATAGCGAATTTTGCACTGGTGCTGGCTTGTACTTGTTCAAGGGTTGCGCCGGGCATTAGCTCGGTGAGTGTCAATTGCCCATCAATGTAACGGAATACTGCTAGGTCGGTAATGACCACTTTGACAGCATGAAGGGCAGTGAGCGGTAGCGTGCAGGTTGGAACAATTTTGGGTTTGCCATCTGGGCTAGTGTGTGTCATAGTGACAATCAACTTGCGTGCGCCGCTCGCTAAATCCATCGCGCCACCCACGCCTAGCAAGGGTTTGCCGGGCACTGCCCAATTGGCAAGATTGCCCGCTTCATCCACTTGCAGACCCCCCATCACTGCGGTATCTACGTGCCCGCCACGAATCATCGCAAATGAGAGCGCACTATCGAAGTAGCTGGCGCCGGGTAAGGCGGTGACGGGTTGTTTACCGGCATTGACCGGATACTCCATCGCGCCCCCTTCGGTTGGGGCGGGTCCAACACCCACCATGCCGTTTTCCGTGTGCAGGATAATGCCGTGTTCTGGGGTGATGAGATCTGCCACTAAGGTGGGTATGCCCACGCCTAAGTTGACCACTTCCCCAGCCGCCAGCTCTGCCAAAGCACGACTCGCCATCAGGTAGCGATTGTCCCCTTCCTTTTTGCCGGAAGCTTGCACCGAAGCGGAACTGCCCAAGTCTTCCGGGCGCATGGTGGCTTGTACCAGAATGTCCACATACAAACCCGGGGTGACAATTTCATCGGGATTTAAGTCCCCTACCGCCACAATTTCTTCCACTTCCACGATGACACAATCGGCGGCAGTTGCCATCAGCGGGTTAAAGTTGCGTTCGGTCATGCGATAGACTAAATTGCCAGCGGTATCAGCCTTCCATGCACGCAGGAGGGCGAAATCGGCACGCAAGCCGGGTACAAATACTTGTTGAATGCCGTTGAGTATGCGCGTATCACTGCCTTCGGCAAGCACCGTACCGGCGCTGGTGGGGGTATAGAAACCGCCAATGCCCGCCCCGCCTGCCCGAATGGCTTCTGCTAAACTGCCTTGCGGAATCAATTGTACTTGCATGACTCCGCTTTGGGCGGCTTTTACGGCTTCGGGGTTGGATGTGAAGAAAGAGCCAATTGCTTTGCTGATTTGCCCATTGCGGAGCAAACGTCCGCCGCCTATGCCGGGTTCGCCCACATTGTTTGCAATGTAGGTCAGGTCGCGGGTGGGTAGTTCGGCAAGCGCGTGGAGTAAATGAACTGGGTTGCCAGTCATACCGAAGCCGCCGACCATTAGGCTGGCAGAATTCGGAATACGAGCGACTGCTTCTTGGAGAGAGAGAATTTCGGGGGACTTCATAATGGGAAACGTTAAAGAAGATTTTCTACAGTTGGCAACGGCAGAAATAGCGCTTACCTTAGGGGAACACGCGTATTTTGCCGAATAGCGAAGTGCGCCTTTTTAAGGGGAAAGCGCACTTTCTGTTTGTGTCGAATACAGCACGCGTAAAAATATACAACGCTAAATCGTACCAATTCTAATTATACTCTCGTTTTGTTGGTAGAAAAGCTAGCGACACTCAGCGGGTTTGTACGCCGCTCATAAAAAATGGTTTAAATTTCCCGTTCTATTCAACTCGGGTTCTACTCGGCACACGTGCCGAATCATAAGTTGTGTTTTTTCCTTAATCACAAAGGCGCAATTCCCATCTGTGTCGAAGATAGACTGGCACGTGGCTTGCACATTTCGCTCATCATGAACAGTGAAACTCTTTCTTCTACCCATAAATTTGGACTACGTTATTTTTCTGATGATTTACACTACCGTGTCGAAGATTTGCGGATATGGTTGCCGCAGTGGAAAACGCTCAATTGCCAGTGGTTGGTTTTGTATAGTACTCCTTGGCGTGCCATTCCCGAAGCGTTTTTAGCGCCCATCATTGAAAACGGCATCATTCCGGTCATTCAAATTCACCAATCGCCGATTGTCGCATTGCCTACGCGGGCGTTTGATAGTATTTTGGGCGCGTATGCTCGCTGGGGTGTGCGGCATGTGGTCTTTTTTGACCGTCCAAACCAGCGGCAACAGTGGTCGCAATCCCAATATATTGCCCATGAATTGCCCCAACGCTTTTGGAACATCTGGCTTCCATTAGCCGAGCACGCCCGTGATTTTGGTTTTGCGCCGATTTTACCTGCGCTCGAACAAGGCGGCAGTTATTGGGATACCAGTTTTCTCACGGCATTGTTGAGCTTGGTGCGCCAGACTAGCCCACATTTGCTTAACGAACTGCAATTGGGGATTTATGCTTATAGCAACCATGCCAATGTGGATTGGGGTGCTGGGGGAGAAGCTCGTTGGCAAGCGACACGCCCGTACTTCACGCCAGCCGATAGCCAAGACCAGTTGGGGTTTCGTTCATTTGAGTGGTATGACCCAATTTGCCAGCGTGTTTTGGGACGTAGTTTGCCACAAATAATGTTGGGCGGTGGCTATCTGCCCGTAACTGATAGCAAACAAAGTGGGAACTTGCTCAGCCACAATCTTCACATCGCCAAGCAAGCACAAAACCCCCAAGCCTTGCCCGACTACCTGCTGAATGTCGCCTTGCCTAGCATGGATGGTGATAACCTGCCCGTTTTGTTTAATCAACATGCTCACCCGACTTCCCACGCCAAGCAGTTGCGCGAGTGGCTGGTAGGTAAGGCGACTCACCGCCAGCCGAAAGATGCGATGTCACACACCGCGCACGGCTCGTCCAAACGGATGTCTCACTACGTCTTACTGCAACCCGCCGCATTGGGTGGGGCAAGTTGGCAGATGGAGGCGGCGCAAACCTTTGCCCAGCATTTTCAAGCAGTGTTGGGTTTTTCGGCTACCGAAGCGCAAAATGCACAGCAGGTGAGTCTCTTTGCAGAAGATTCCGAGCAAATTCGAGAAGTCTCAGCAAAATTGCAAAAATCAGGTTGCAAAACCGAACAAATTGTAGCCAGTTCGGCACGCAAATTGCAATCTATTGTGGGTAATCGCGTTCAAAAAAATCAAGCATTTCTTGGATAACACTGTAATGGAACAAATCGCCATGATTGCCGCAAACGAAAATCACAACACCGCAAGTCCCAATTCCTTTCGAACCTATCGCACGACCATTAAGGTTGTTGGGTTAGGGGGCGCTGGTGGCAATACCATCAACCGTCTGATGACTTTAAACTTGCCCGGTATTGAATTCATTAGTTGTAACACTGACGCACAGGCATTGGGGGTATCTACCGCCCATCGCAAGATTTTAATGGGAAACCAAGCAACGCGTGGCATGGGTGCGGGTGGCAATCCCGAAGTTGGCAAAAAAGCCGCAGAAGAAAGTGTTGAAGAACTGCGTGCCGCCATGAAGAATGCCGATATGATATTTTTGACTTGTGGTATGGGCGGGGGCACGGGCACAGGCAGTATCTCGGTAGCGGCTCGCATCGCCCGCGAATCTGGCGCTCTCACAGTGGGTGTGGTGACAACTCCTTTCGAATTTGAAGGCACGCCGCGCATGCGCAATGCTACCCATGGCATCAGTACCCTGCGCGAATATTGTGACACTCTGATAACCGTACCTAATCAAAAATTGTTGAACATTGTGCCTAAGGACGGCACGATGGAATTGGCATTCCGCATATCGGACGAGATTTTGCGTCAAGCTATTCAAGGTGTTGCCGAATTGGTCACCAGCACCGGTATCATTAACGTGGATTTTGCCGACATTCGCAATCTGATGTCCCTGCCCGGCGGCACACTACTGACGATTGGGCAGGGGAAGGGTGACAAAAAGTGCGAAATGGCAATCAATCGCGCACTGGGCAATTCCTTACTAGACCTAAATGACCTGGACAAGGCGAGCGGGATTTTGCTTTATTTTACGGGTGGGGAGGATTTGACCCTAGATGAAGTCATTACGGCTTGTCAACGTGTACGAGAAATCGCCAATCCCGCCGCAGATGTGAAATTTGGCTACACCAGTGATGCACGCTTCAATGGCAAGGCACAAATTATTTTGATTGCCACCGGCGTAGGTAGCACACCAAGCAAAAACTTTCCCGTTCAAGCCAAACCTGCAGTCGGTGTGGTTGAAACTCCTGCCGAACCGATTGAAGCAAACTCCCCCAAACTTTCTGCAATGGAGATGGATTGGGTAGTAAAGGATACTCAGGGACTGTCCGCTTCCAAATTGTTGGCTTATGAAAACCTAGATATGCCTGCTTATTTACGCCGTGGTATCAACGTCAAGAGTGCATTTACCCGCTAGTTCTATAGCGCCGCTAGTTTGATAGCGCCGCTAGCTATGTAAAACGGAGTGGAACATGAATCTACCAGAATCCGTCATTGAAGAAGTTACTCGCCGCGTTTATCGTGAATACCCGGCAGTTGCGGGCTGTTCCCCAAAAATTCGGACACATGACAGGGGGAATGGCGTTTCCAGTTACACCCTGAGTTATCGGGGATTTGTTGAAGTGGAAGGTGGTATCAAAATGCCGGTATCGGTTAATGTTTCGTTAGATACCTTCGGAAAGGTTGTCAAAATCACCAGTTCCAAATAGAATATATGTTCTAGTTTGTTCGATAATTTTTTGTACCATGAAACTTTTGCTCACCTTCCCCCGACTATTTATTTGCATCTTTGCCATTGGGCTGGGCGTATTACTGACTGCGTGTGGAAATCAACCCATTCCCCCAGTCGGTGGCGCCGCGAGCGCAGTTCTGGGCGTAGATGTGAACCCGTCCAACCCTACATCAAGCGNNTACGAGCCAGTAGGGGTGGCAGTAGATAGCTTTTTACTAATCGTGACAGATTCGGTGAGCACACAACAAGTCATTGGCGTTTGGATTTTTAACCGGTACGACACAACGCCGCGTCTGCGCATAGAAGCCGTTGAAGAAGATTTTTCGGATGCTCAACCCATCATGCAAGGGGTAAAACTGGCGAGTGCTTCCATCTATCAGGCGGATGCCGCTCACACACTCAGCGGGTTTGCCATTACTGACGTGGCTACAATGGGGGCATTTATCGAAAAATTAGGCGCATTGTCACCCCAACAAACGTTTCAAAATAGCGCTGAAGTCCAAACCTACCTAAATTCGGCACAAGATAAAGAACAGAGCTTATTGCGTCAAAGAGAAGTGATGCAAGCCATTGCCGCTCGTCTGGTTGCCAAAGGTTACAACTTGAATTTGGCAGACTTGGCGGCAACCGTGCCTTACAAAAGCGTAGCGGATGTGGAAATTATGCGCAATTTTCTGGACCTTTCTCCCCTAAACATCAACGATATTGAAATTCGTTAGCCGGATTTCCCACAAAAAATACTACCCCCTGTGCTGAATCACGGGTTCGGAGTAAAATTTAGAACGATTTTAAAAATTTGTTGGCTGGAGACAGCCAACTCGTTCTGTTTAACCTAACATTTGGAAAACCTTATGGCTGATTTTATTCGCAAAAAAATTGTTGTTATCGGCACTGGCTATGTGGGGCTACCTGCGGCTATCTTGATGGCGCAAGCCGGGCACGAAGTCGTGGGGGTTGACCTAAACGAAAATATTGTGCGGGCAATCAATGATGGGATATTGCACATTAAAGAAGAAGAATTGCAAGAAATTTTAAACCGCCCGGAAGTGCGTCAAAACCTGCGAGCGCAGACCACCCCCACGGCTGGGGATATTTTCTTTATTGCAGTTCCGACCCCCCTAGACCACCGCAAGAAAATCGCTGATTTGGATGCGGTACGTGCCGCTACCGAAGGATTGGTGCCCCACTTGCAAGCAGGCAATTTGGTAGTGCTTGAATCTACTGTGCCGCCACTCACTTGCCGTGAAGTGCTTACCCCGATTCTGGAAAAATCCGGCTTAAAAGTTGGCGAAAATTTATATCTCGCCCATTGCCCGGAGCGCATTTTGCCCGGTGATGTATTCCACGAGATTGTCTACAATGACCGCATCATTGGTGCGCAAGACGAAACCAGTCGGCGCTTGGCTACCGAAATTTATGCCACTTTTGTCAAAGGCGCATTGCTCCAAACCGACGATGTCACAGCCGAATTTTGCAAACTGTGCGAGAACACCTACCGCGATGTCAATATTGCACTTGCCAATGAACTTAATGCCGTAGCAGAGACATTGGGTATTGACGGGCGTGGCGCGTTTGCACTGGCGAATCGCCATCCCAGAGTCAATATTTTGAACCCCGGCATCGGCGTGGGTGGGCACTGTATTCCGCTTGACCCGTGGTTTATCAAGGAAGTAGACCCCGTCAATAGCCGCATGATTTTTGCCAGCCGTTTGGTCAATGACGAAATGCCTGCCAAGATTGCCGCAAAAATCCGCAAAGCATTGGCTGGTGTTGCTAACCCAAAAATTGTCGCCATTGGTGCGGCTTACAAAGCCAATGTAGAAGACACACGCGAAAGCCCCGCCAACGAAGTGGTGCATTTATTGCGTGGTGATGGCTATGCGGTGGCACACTACGACCCGCTGGTGGAAAGCATGACATACGCCCCGCGTAGTTTGGCAGAAATTTGTGCTGGTGCTGATGCGCTGGTCATCTTGGTACAACACACGGTTGCTATGAACGAACTTTCTGCCAACCGTGCCGCTATCTCAACTCAATTGCGTACTCCCAATATTTTAGTTTACTAGCCATGTCCTTCATTTACGAACTCGAACAAATTATTCATAACCGTTTGGCGAACCCGACCACGGATAGCTACACCACTCGTTTGCGCAAACGTGGCACGCCTAAGATTTGTCAAAAAGTGGGCGAAGAAGCCGTGGAGGTGATTGTTGCCGCTCTTGGGCAGGGGCGTAGCGAATTGGTGGCAGAATCAGCCGACCTAATCTACCACTGGCTTGTCTTATTGGCAGACCAGGGCATTTCTTTGCTAGATATTGAAGCTGAATTGAAGAGTCGGCATGGCAAAATGAGCCAGTCCCACGAGCCAGTCAGTGAAGAATAAATCCTGATGAACGTTTTTTTGTTCGATGTTGACTCAGTTTTGCTCAATCCGCTGGGATACCGTTATGGCATTCCTGCCGCCATTCACCATTACACCCGTCAATGGGGCTGGGGGGAGGTGGGTCCCACCGAAGAGCAAATCGAAGAAATGGAGGCACATGGCATTTCGAGTGAATGGGACAGCATTGCCTGCATTTTGGCACGCTTGCTCAGCTTAGCTTTACCCGACACAGCCCAGCCTTTTCCCACTGACCTACCCAGCGCCCACCAGTTTTTACTGACCCACCCCCAGCCCGCACCCGCACTTAAGATTGTGCCGTGGATTGGAGACGTGATGCAAGCTACCCGTCCGGGCGAAGCGCCTGCCATTGCCGCATTGCGTTTGCTAATCGCCCAAACTCCCAGCCATTTGCACCCGCTTTTGCGTGATTTGCTCAGCCATACGCGCAATGTGTGGCAAAGCGAGTTAACGCGTGTTTTTCAGCAGTTGATGCTGGGCGATACGTTGTTTTCCGAAACTTACCAATTGCCTGCCACCTTACACAGCGCTTCGTTTCTGACACAACACGACCAAGCTTTGCTCTCCCCTGCCAATGCCGACTGGTTGTGCCAAGTGCATCCTTTACCCGCTGTCGCAGTTTATACCGCTCGCCCCTGTTTGCCCCCGTCAGATGCCAATGCCGATAAACTGGGGTATTCGCCTGAAGCAGAATTGGCTCTGCAATTGGTAGGGCTTGGCAGTGTGCCCCTAGTTGGCTATGGCGGTGTGCAATGGCTAGCCCGGCAAGTGGGCGGCAATGCTGAGCAGTATGGCAAACCGCAAGTTGTGCAGGCTTTGGGCGCTTTGGGTGCGGCACTGAGTGGACAAATCGCCAACAGTTTGCTGAGCGCGTTTGCGTTGGCGTGTAATGGGGAGTTATTATCGCCCTTTGCCGAGTGGGTAGGACAGCCTTTGCGGATTTTTATCTTCGAAGATTCGGCACGAAGTATTCGTGGCGTCCAACAAATGGGCGCGTTGCTTCGTGAGCATAGCATTGACGCCCAAGTGTTTGGGATGGGCATTGACCCTTATGGCGCCAAACAGTCTGTTTTGCGGGCGGCTGACGCACAAATTTTTGCAGATGTTAATCAGGCAATCGCTTGGGCAGTCGAGTGGTGTAAAGCGTATGACAGCTAACTCTGAGACCCTAGAGCAGATCCACCCCCAACTGCGGGCGCTGGCAAATTCGCCTGCGGCTCGCTTGTTTAGCCGCCTGCCCATCAACCCCCATTCCTTACGACTCATCCGTATTTTGACGCGCCTGAGACCCATCACTACAACAGCCAAAGATGTGGTGGCGGATACATTGTGGATTCCCCAAGCGCATGATGCAAAGCGTATCAAAGTGTTGTCTTACCGCCCGAAACAACTAGCGCCACCTGCCCCTTTTTTGCTGTGGCTTCACGGCGGTGGCTATGTGATGGGTAAACCCGAAAGTGATGCCGCTTTATGTGAGCATTTTGCCCGCGAGTTGGGCGCAGTGGTTGTGGCAGTGCAGTATCGGCTTGCGCCAGAGCACCCTTACCCTGCCGCTTTGCACGATAGCTACTGTGTCTTGAATTGGGCAAAGGAAAATGCGCTGGCTTTGGGCGTGGATGTTCGGCGCATGGCAGTGGGTGGGGCAAGTGCGGGGGGCGGTCTGGCGGCAAGTTTAGCGCAATATACCGTTGACCGCCAAGAAATTGACTTGGCGTATCAACTACTCGTTTACCCGATGTTAGATGACCGCACAGTTCTACGGCTGGAAGACAGCCCAACCGATTTTCTGGTGTGGGATAAGCGAAGCAACCGCTTTGGTTGGCAAAGCTATTTGGGCGCGTCAGCCCATAATGCTTCATTGAACGAAAGTGTATTATCCTACGCCGTACCCGCTCGGCGGCAATCTTTGGCGGGATTACCCCCCGCTTGGATAGGAGTCGGTTCGGCGGATATGTTTTATGAGGAGGACATCAGTTATGCCGAGCGCTTGCAAGCGAGTGGCGTGCCTTGCGAAGTGTACGCCGTCCCCGGAGCGTTTCACGGCTTTGATGTTCTGTCCCCCAATTTACCCCTAGCGCAAACATTTTTGCGGGCACAAACAGAAGCCTTACGGCAGGGGTTACGCGCGAATTAAAGCATGTCGCCTATCGCGTCATTAAAGTTTGTAAAAAGCCCATCAACCCATTTAAAATATACTGCACTGCCAAAGCCGCCAGTACCAAGCCCAATACGCGGGTGATGATGTGGATAACATTTTCCCCTAGACGGTTCATAATGCGCTCTGCCATAAAGAGAGTGGGCCAAGCAATGATGTAAATCACAACCACAATACCTGCCAAAACCCCCAAGCGCAACCAGTTGTCTTGTACTTGAGTAGAAAGCAACAATACAGTGGCAATGGTGCCCGGACCGGCTAACTGTGGAATAGTCAGCGGAAAAATGGCGACATCTGTAACGGTTTTACTTTCTTCATCATGTGATGGCAACTGGATAGCCGAATGCTTACCCATCAGCATCGGAAAAGCCATACTAAACAGCAAGATGCCGCCGCTAATGGCAAAGGCTTCCACCGACACGCCCATATAGCTCAAAAACGCCCGCCCGACAAACAAGAAAAAGAGCGCTACCGTGCAAGAAATGATCACTGCACGAGTAAGGGTTTTGCGGCGTTGGACAGGGGTCAGGCTGGCGGTGACAGCCACAAACACGGGCGAAACAGCCACCGGATTGATAACTACCAGCAACATGCTAAAGGCAGTGAGAATAAATTGAAAAAGCGCTTTGTCCATTTAATTTAGAAAATTGGTAACTGCTCAGGCTAGTGAAAACCAATCATTATGCAGGGTTGTCCTCGGATAAGTGGGAAACAACCTAAAAAATGGCACCCATCAAAATTCAGCGTAATCTCTCAATCCGAAAAATCTGTGTTAAGGACAGAGATGCTTTACCGACATACCCCTGATTCGGTACGCAGCTTGGACGGATTATCGGATGACCCAGTTCAGAAGGGTGGATCTTTCCCTGACAGCGAAAGCAGG
>DKKK01000010.1 GCA_002455215.1 Anaerolineales bacterium UBA6668
TTTCCCACTGATCTGGGGACAACCCTGCATAATGATTTGTTTTCACTAGCCTGAGCAGTTACCAATTTTCGAGATGTAATGCCCATTAAGGGGATACATGGAAAATCGTCCGTGGATGCTGAATATTTCGGAGTTGGGCAGATAGCACACAAGAAGTTGAAGAATGATACTACCAAAGAAGCGTGACCCCAGATTCATTACTATACGTCGCGGCGGTACTCTCCAAGATGCAGATCATCATTTGCTTGCAATGTGGGCGGCTGATTGCGCACAACATGTTTTGCACCTATTTGAAGAAATTCACCCCAATGATGAACGCCCACGTCGAGCTATTGAAGCGGCGCGTGACTGGGCACAAGGCAGGATTACAATGTCACAGTCCAAAGCGGCGGGTGGTCATGCGATGGCATCAGCCAGAAACTTGAAAGGAGCATCACGCTATGTTGCCTATGCGGCTGGTCAAGCAGGAGTGGTCGCTCATGTAGCCGCGCATGAACTGGGCGCAGCAGCTTATGCAATTAAGGCAATGTGTGAAACAGCACCCAATGGTCGCTTTGAAGAATATGGTCGTATTGAATGTGAATGGCAACGTGCGCAACTTCCAATAGAGATACGAGATTTAGTCCTTGACGACCAAAAAATGCGGAACGAAATCTGTTGGTTTGTATTTAATTGTTAGCCAGTTTATTTGTGTCGCTCGTTAATTAAAATGTTTTGGTGTGGTTGTTTGAGAGAAGAATAGCAAATGAGTCTTACAAAAATCTGCCCAACAAAGCATGCATCTGATGTATGGGAGTCTGCGGCATTTGGCTCTCCCAGCAGAGCGTGCATTTTCCGGCTTCGGGTTTTTCATCATCTACGCTCGCTCATTCGCAGGTAACGCAAATCGTTAGATTCAACACGAGCAGAAACTGCGTTTTTCCCTTAAGAATAAAAGCCTAATCCTGACCATTGTCGAAAACCGCCCGTTTCGTAGAACTCTCTTGCGGCGAGAGAATTCTGCCAAGCCTTTCCTCCTGTGCTATACTCTGCAAATGCTTAATTAAACCGAGAAAATCATCTTTCCATGACAATCCTACCCGAACTGATTCGCCAACGCCGCACCGTAAACTTATTTACCGCACAATCTGTCCCCGATGCACTCATCACGCAGTTACTCGAAACCGCCGTCTATGCCCCCAACCACAAGCTCAGCGAACCGTGGCGTTTTGTCTTGCTCGATTCCACCGCTAAGTTGGAATATGCCGCCCTACGCCGTGAATACGCCATCCAACAGGGCAAAAACCCGCAATCCATCTACCAAATGTTCTTGCAAATTCCGGCGTTTGTCTTTGTGATTATGCACGAATCAGCAGACAAAACCCGCCGTGATGAAGACCTTGCCGCTACTGCCGCCTTGATCCAAAATTTAATCTTGCTGGCACAAGACAAAGGGCTGGCTAGCAAGTGGAGTTCCTTCCCCGACCTGCCGGAGTTTCGCACATGGTTGAGTTTGGCAGAGCAAGAAAGTGTGGTTGGGGTGATCCATCTGGGCTACCCGGCGCAAATTCCACCTGACAAGGGGCGTACCCCTGCCCAAGAGCGCATCAGCATTCTGAAGGGGAAATAGCCATCCCAGGTCGTGGTTGGATAAGTGACTGATGAAAACCGTTGGCTGTGCGGTTGACCTGCGGGCAGGCTCGTAGTACGATGGATGGGTATGTTTGCACGAACTCCCCAAAAACACTGGCTGTGGCGCATTGGCTGGCTGATGTGTGGCTTGTTTTGCTTGAGCGCACACCCCAGCCCGTTTGCCTTGCATTATCAGCCGCTCTTTGCTCAAGCTGGCTCTGAATTTGAAGTATTTGCCCTTGTAAATCAGGTGCGTGCCGATTATGGCGTGCCAGCGCTTACCTTCAATAACGAACTGTACACTGCCGCGGCACAGCACGCCCTGTGGATGAGCCAAAACACCATCAGTCACACTGGCGCAGGCGGTAGCTCGCCCCAAACGCGTGCCAGCGCCGCGGGATATGCCGGCAAAGCCAGCGAAAACATTGTGGGTGGTATGACCATGACTCCCCGTGCGGCGGTGACATGGTGGATTAACAGCCCGGTCCACATTCAAAATATGACCAGCCCGTGGTGGCATGATGGGGGCGTGGGCTATGCTTTTGATGGCTCTATCCATTACTATTCGCTGTTGTTGGGCAGACCGGGTAACGCGCCTGCTAGTGTTGCAAACCCGGGGGGGGCAGGTAGTACGGGCGGGGCGGCAGTACAACCCGCTGATGATGAAGGGGCAGGTGTGTTTGTCTCCCCGATTGTGTTAGCCACCGCCGAACCGGATGGCTCCATCAAACACACCATCCAAGCCGGGCAAACCATCTGGGCAATCGCCGCCCGTTATGAAGTTGCCCTAGACCAGATTTTACTCATCAACAACTTACCGAATGACCCCTTGCTGAAAATTGGGCAAGTGATTCTCATCAAATTGCCGGAAGGGGCTACGTTACCACCGACAGCCACGCCGCCGGTTAATTACACCGTGCAGAAGGGTGACACGCTGTGGGGCATTTCCATCCGCTACAAGATTCCGTTGGCAGATATTTTATTGTTTAACAACCTGAGCGAAAATTCCGCCTTGCATGTGGGGGATACACTCAAAATTCGCCTGCTCCCGGGCGAGTTGCCCCCACCCACCCCCACTCCCTTCACTTTTCACACTGTCCAAGTTGGGCAAACGGCATGGGGCATTGTCGGGGCGTATGGTTTGCGCATGGAAGATTTTCTGCTATGGAACAATCTTCCCCAAAATCCGGTGCTACATCCCGGCGATTTACTTCGTATTCGCCCGCCGGATAGCACACCCACCGCTTTGCCCAGCGCAACGGCTGTGGCATCCACACCCATCACGGTTGAGCTAGCCAATGCTCCCAGCACCCAGCCAGCACCCAGCCCCACTTCGGCGCAGACCCACGCTCCCACCGAAGCAACACGCCCATCAGCAGGTTTTTCTCCAGCGGTAGTGTTGGCATTGAGCGGCGGGATATTGATTTTATTGGGTATTGGTCTCGCTGTGTGGTATGCGCTCAAGAACAATGAGTAGCTCTGAATTCCTTTCTGAAACACATGAACAATCTTTACACTCCGTGGCGTTTAAACTATTTGCAAGGCACGCAAGCCAAAATAGATGGTTGCTTTTTCTGCGTGTATGCCGCCCAACATCAGGATGTTGAAAATCTTATTGTATATCGCGGTGAAACCTGTTTTATCATCTTGAACCGCTACCCATACAATAACGGACACGCTCTGATTGTGCCTTATACCCACATCAGCGACTTGCCCGACCTACCTGCCAACACTTTGAATGAGATGATGCAACTTAGTCAAAAACTGATTCGCGCCTTTCAAGCGTTATACCGCCCGCACGGTTACAATGTGGGCATGAACTTGGGCGAAGCGGCAGGCGCAGGCGTGCCCGGACATTTGCATTTGCATGTGCTACCCCGCTGGTTGGGGGATGCTAGCTTTATGGGCACGGTTGGCGAGACGCGGGTACTGCCGGAAGAACTGCACCAAACCCAAGCACGCCTAGCACAGGCACTCGCTGGTACTTAACCGCCGACTCTGCTTCCGCTATCAGGGAAGAACTCACTTTTTTGAAGCGTGTCATCTGCTAATCCGTCCAATCCGCATACTGAATCAGGCGCGTGTCGGTAAAGCATCTCTGTCCATAACACGCATCTTCAGATTGAGAGATTACGCTAAAGTTTAATGAGTGCTATTTTAAGGTGGTTTCCCACTCATCTGTGGGCAACCCAACATAATGGTTTGTTTCACCATGCCCGAGTAGACGAAAAAAAGCACAATTTTTACTCGTGTCGCATATCAATTTCGAATCGTAAAAGTATTCCTTCAATTTCAATCACATCGCCTTGACGCAAGGGGTGAACTTCTACACGGGTGCGGTTGATGCGTGTGCCATTGGCGCTCCGTAAGTCAATCAGATACCATTGCCCATCGCGGTACTCAATCCGGGCGTGTTCGCGCGAGACGAGCGCATTATTTAAGACAATTTGATTGTAGGGCGCACGTCCGATACCACTGCCATGCTGTAGGTTGAAAATTTCTCCACCGGGACCGACCAATTGTGCCTGTGCCGGTTGTGTGCCGATGGGTTTGGATACAAGTGGTTGAGCAGGAGAAACCGGTGCTGGTGTGACTGGTGTTCCGATTTTTTGGGCAGGTATAACGGAAACGGGCTGGTTTTTTTTGCGGCGTGGCCATACCAAGAGCAGTAACAAACCAAAGAAGAGCAAACTGCCTCCACAGCACAGAATCCCGCTAAAGCAGGCGATTAGCCAACCAAGCGAGTTTTCATCACTGGTGACGGAGGCGCTGGGGGGTGGGTTGCTTTCCCAATCAGGGACGCTAGTGGGCAGGATGATAGCCGTATTGGTGGGTGCAGGCAAACTGGTGGGCTGGTCTGGCACAGCGGTAGGTAAGTCGGTGGGGGGGGGTGCATCGGCGGGTAGGCTGAGCCGCCCAAAGCCAAAGGCTGGGTCAGGACCGGCATCTCCCAAGTCCAGTGCGTTCTCTTCTAAGTAGAGCATCACATCGGTACGCTCCATTTCCGGGAAGCGTGACCATACCAATGCGGCGGCTCCAGCGACATGCGGAGTGGCGGCGCTCGTTCCGTCAAAGCCTTCTTCGCCGTAAGTGTCACCTGAAACGGTGGTTGGGGCGCTAATATCCGGCTTGATACGCCCATCATCGGTCGGTCCTTGTGAACTGTAGTAGGCTAGTGAATCATCGCGCCATTCCACTGCGCCCACTGCAAAAGCGCCCTGCGCGTCTGCTGGGCTACTCAGGCTGTGTTCGGCATTGAAGAAGGGGATTTCCCCAACATGCGTATATAGGTCAATTACGATTGGGCGGCTGGCGGCAGAACGTTCAATCTGAACATAAAATACATCGCCTTTTTGCACATTGTCATACCACTCGATATACTCAACCGGTTCATCATAAGCGCCACCCGATTGAAAGTCCGTGCTGGATGTGAGCAGTTCGCCGTTTTCGTTGTAAAAATGCAGGTCAAAATCTTGGTCAGTGTTCCCCCAGTCGTCCCATTGCAACAGGATTTCTTGATAGTCAGAATATGAACGGACGAGCATTGCTTCGGAGCCGTCGGGGAATTCGTGTAAGCCATCGCCATCTTCATCACGGAATTGGTCGCGGTAGTGAGTATCTGCTTCGTTGCCTGCCGCACTGACCCACAATACGCCTAAGCTAGCCATTTCATCTACCAATTGTGCATCGGGACCGGTGCCATCTTTGGGTCCGTAAGACGTGCCTGCCGAATAACTGACAATGTCAATATCTTGCGTTTTTAGATAATCAATTGCTTGGCTGAGAGCGGTAAAACTACCGTCAAAATATACCAAATACAGTTCGGCTTCGGGCGCCATTTCATGCACAATTTCGGCGCAAGCGGTGCCATGATTTTCAGAATCGGCGTCAATGCTGTCTGCACCAAATGCGGCAGTCGTTACGTTTTCGGGTAGTTCTTCGCCCAAAAGCGCTTGGTATCCGGAAAATCCCATATCCAGTACAGCGATTTTGACGCCTGCCCCTAAAAAACCTTGCTGATGCCACAAATCTGCCCCGCTGACGTGAACACCTTCCCCTTCAATGTTACTCGCCGCCAGTGGGCTTTGGCGGCGAGTGTTGATAGGTAGTTTTACTTCGACAACGTGCTCTAGTTTGCCAAGTTGGGCAAAAACTTGGTCTATCCTGCCCTGTTCTTGGCTGAGCACCTCCAGTAGACTCCACGGTACGAGTACGTTGATTTGATTGTCGGCATAGGTGGAGATTTGGATTTGCAAGCGCTTGAGCGATTCAATCGTGCTGGGTACGTTGGCAGGGTCATCCACAATGATGAGCAGTTCAAGTTGTTTGTCGTCATTTAGCAAGCCCCGTTCTGTCGCAAGGGCTTCTGCGGCGCTCAATCCGCCTTCTTCATATGCGACCAAAAAATCTTTGTAGGCAGAGCTAATGCCCGGGTCAGAGAGAATATCCTTCAATTGGGGATACTGCTCAATGAGCGATTCGAGCGCGGGGGGAGCTTCTAGGGTAATGTCGGGGTTGAGCGTGGGCATGGGCTCGTTTCCCCCATCCGGTGACGTTTGATTTTTGTTGTTTAGCCACCACAAACCAGCCCCAGCTAGGATAAGGAGCACAATCCCCCCCACCACCAGCCCTATGACTAGGTTTTTCCGTTCACTTAATTGGTCTAATAAGTCGTTCATCGGGTGTAATTGTAAGTTTTTAAGAGATGAAAGAACAGTAATAACTGCTCAGGCACATTTCCCCGCGTTTTTTTGGGGGGATGGCTGTGTTATCGTGATAGGTCGCCGTATCCGGCGGTATTTGTCAGACCAGGTTGAGCCGTTACGAACAGCATAAATTATTATAGCGTATATTTGCCAACCAATGGCTGAGACCCGCAAGATTTCCACATCTTGTACCCCACTTACCCCTGGCTGAGAAACAACAAGGCAACCCCGCACAAGGCAACAATTGTTCCAATCACTGCGGCACGGGGCACTTTCTCCTTGAAGGCGATCCCTGCCGCTGGGAGCACCAACACTGGTGGGAGTGCCAAAAGGGTGCTGGCAATGCCGGCAGGAATTTGCATCACCGACACTTGCGAAAGCCACACGCCCAGCATGGGTCCGCTAAACACCCCCACCAGCAAAAATAGCAAGCCTTTGGCATTGGCGCGATATTGCTGGAAGGTGTTGGGAACTTGCCCAAGCAAAAGTGCCGCCAACCAGGTGACTGCCGCCGCCGCCCCCATGCGCACCAACGTGCCAGAAAGTGCGGAGGGCATGCCCGGTAAGCCCTGCTTGGAAAGAATCACCCCTCCGGCTTGCCCAGCCGCCGCCAATAGCCCAAATGTCACGCCAATGGCATAGTCTTTACCAGATAACGCTTGAGATTGTGTGGAACGTTTGAGAACGGTAAAGCCAATGCCGCCCACTGCCAGCAAGATTCCTGCCCACTGCTGTAAGTTGAGCGTTTCGCCCAGCAAAATCCATGCCAAAAAAGCGGCAACAATGGGCGCAAAGCTCATGAGCAACATGGCAAGGCGCGGTCCAATCCAGCGGTAACTGGCAAAAAGGAAGACATCGCCAATGGCTAAGCCTACAATGCCAGAAAGAGACATCCACAGCAAGCTGGATTGGCTTATGCCATGCGGAAACCAAGTGCCCTGCAAAAAGCGGTGCAAAACCAACAAGCCCAAGAATGCCATCGGCAGGCGAAAACGCTGGATGACCGGCGCGGTGAACAAAGACACCACTTGAGCCGTGAGTATGCCTGTGGTTGTGTATAGACAGGCGGCCAGAAATGCGGCTATCAAGATTGCGGTCTCGATAAATATTGACCTTGAGCAGTACCCAGCATTTGACCGTTGTGGTAAATCAGGTTGCCGCGCAAGAAGGTGGCTTTTACCTTGCCAGTTAGCTCTTGCCCTTCAAACGGCGTATAGCCCTGCCCAGATTCACTTTCGGCGGCTCGCACCACAAAGCTTTCACGCGGGTCTAGCAAAACCAAGTCGGCAGTGTAGCCTTCGGCGATGTCGCCCTTGTGGAATAAACCATAACGCTGGGCGGGATTCCAGCACAGTAATTCTGCCATGTGGTTGTAACTCATGCCGCGCTTGCTCCCTTCGGAAAATACGCCACTCAGCAGATATTCGGTGCCACCAAAGCCGGATTTTGCCAGCCAAATGTTGTCTGGGTCGTTCTCGCTGGCTTTCACTTCTGCCTTGCAACAGGCGTGGTCACTCACAATCCAATCGACCTTGCGGTTCAGCACTTGCTCCCACAGATATTCCACATCGGCACGCGGGCGGATGGGCGGGTTGACCTTTGCCCACTTGCCAGCGGGGCTGTCAATATCCAGTAGCAAATGCCCCACTGTGACTTCGCGGCGAAAATTGATGTGCGGAAAAACCGCCTGCATCATGAGTGCCGCTTCCAATGCTTTGCGGCTGGTTAAGTGCAGTAAGTTGATATTGAGACACTCGGTTTCGTAGGCAAGGTAGCTGGCAATGAACACTGCCAAACCTTCGGAATGGGGCGGGCGGGCGGCATGGTAGGCAGGTAGCCCCACCAAGCCCGGGGTGTTCTCGGCAATGCGGGTGTAGGCGTTCAGGATGTCGGCTATTTCGCAGTGCAGGCTTAGGCTGATGGCGCGGCTTTTGTCGGGATAGGCGTGCATCATTTCCTTCAACTTGCGCATGATAAACTCAAAATGCGCAAAGTCATAGCGTTCCCCTTCTTCCAATTTTAGAAAATCATTTTGTGTGCCACTCCGCCCGTGCAAGCCATGCCCACCATAAAACATAAATATCTTAAATGAAGAAACGCCAAATTTTTCCAAAAGCATGGGCATTTCGTCAATATGATAGCCATTGATGGGGGCAAGGTGATAGCCATAATCTACCCAATAGCGTCCTTTGGAAATTTCCAACACTTCGGGGTAAAAATCGGCATAGTGCCCACCTTTGTTCAGATAATAGGCACCGGTGCGGAAGTAGGTGAGCGCACTGGTCACGCCGCCCATTGCGGCGGCACGGCTTTCGGTGGTGGCATCTTGGGCAAGCGGCGAGTAAATGCCGACGTGCATGTGCCCATCGGTCAGACCGGGAAAACCGAGCAGGTTTTTTGCGTCAAATACTTCGCGCCCATCTTCAGCGGGAATCTCTGGCGCAAGTTTGGCAAATTTGCCATCGCGAATCCCAATATCTAGCAAATCAACTGCATTGCGATTCGGGCGAATCACACGAACATTTTTAATGATTAGGTCGAAGGGTGTCATAAAAATAGAAGGGGCGTCAAGTGCTGGGGAAAATTAATTAAGGGAATTAAATAAATTAAGGGAATTAAAGTGCAATGTTCAAAATCTAGCACTCAGAATCTGGCTCATAAGGTAACATTTTTTGTAAAGGTTCAGGCTTACCCAGCTACCCGCATCCCCCACCTGCGTCACAGATTATTGGGATTTCAGGATTACGCTGAAGGTTTCACACAACAACGCCAAGTCTTTCCAAACTGCTGTGCTTGACAACATCCGTAATCTGCGTCATCCTATAATCCGTCCAATCTGCGTCCCTGATTATAAGGATTTCAGGATTACGCTGAACTTTTCACACAACAACGCCAAGACTTTCCAGAAGCGTCCT
>DKKK01000049.1 GCA_002455215.1 Anaerolineales bacterium UBA6668
GAAACTTTGAACCGCACCCAATTACCCAATGGACTGTTTGCAATAGGCGCTACTCTTTGGTAAAATAGGAGCATACTTGTTTTTCTCCCCCTTGGGGGATAGTTTAGTGGTAGAACTACGGATTCTGACTCCGTCAGCCTAGGTTCGAATCCTGGTCCCCCAGCCATACAGGGCAATTTCTATCAATTGCCCTGTTTCTTTTTACAGATGCCAAAACGTCTTCCCCTTTCTAATCTCCTGCGCATTTCGTTGACGCTGATGCTGATTACCTTGTGTAGTGGTTCGATGTTCGGCTACTGGCTGGCACGCCAAGCGGCACGCGGCGTAGTTTCCCCACCCCGTCAGAGTATTCCACCACAAGAAAATCCTGGCGCCTATCAGATGCCGTACCAAGACATTGTCTTAACTACCCTAGATGGTATTTCTATCTCCGCCTGGTACACCCCACCCCAAAACGGTATGACCATCCTACTGGCACACGGTTTTGCCACCCGCCGTCACATCGAATATCACACATGGCTGGTTGGGCAAGGTTATGGCGCACTCTCATGGGATTTTCGTGGACATGGCTTAAGCGGAGGCGACCACACCACCTTTGGCTATTTGGAAGGGCAAGATGTGTTTGCCGCCCTCGACTTTTTGCTTGCACAGCCGGAAACCCAACACATTGCCGCCTTTGGCGATTCGATGGGAGGCGTAGCACTCATAGGCGCCGCGGCACAACGCCCAGAAATTGAAGCCTTAGTCGTAGACAGTAGCTTCCGTTCCTTGCAATCTACCATCCAACGCCAAGTTAACTTTCCCATCTTGGATTGGTTTGCTGTAGGCATCATTGGTGACCAAATGGGGGTAGCGGTGCGGGAAGTTTCGCCCCAGGATTGGGTGAGCAAGATTGCCCCTCGTCCAATCTTGATTATTCAAGGCACTGCCGACCCACTCATTGCACTCGATTCTGCTCAGGTGCTAGGAGAACGCTACGGCACAGGCGCACAAATCTGGCTAATCCCCGATGCAACCCACTCTGCCGCATTCTACACCCACAAAATTGAATATTGCACCCGAGTAGACCAATTTTTTCGTGAAAGTTTGGGCGTTCCACACAATTAAGTTTTCCCTAAAATTCCTGTAAAATACCACCTTTCATACTGTCCTATACAATATTCGCACACAACAAATTGCCTGTGTGATTTTAGTTTTTTCCGCAACCGCCTATTCCTTCACCATGTATAAAGTTTTATTCGCTGGCTCCGTTCACCCAAGCGGCTTAGACATCTTAGACCATTCCGGTCTGATCGAAAGATTAGGACCCTACACCCATCAAAGTGACTTCTTAGCACAACTACCGCTGGCAGATGCCCTGCTTGTGCAGTCGCAGATGGTAGTGGATTGGGAATTACTACGCCGCGCTGAACGGCTAAAAGTATTAATCCGTGCCGGCGCTAGGTTAGATCATATTGATATAGAAGGAGCTACGCGCTTGGGCATCTTGGTCGGGCATGTACCCGACACCTTCGTCACCAGCATTGCCGAACACACCTTTGCCTTACTCCTCAGTTTAGCCCGCCATCTGCCGCAAAATCTGGCACAGTGGCAAAAAGACGAACCACTTCAGCCTGTACTTGGTTTTGAATTGGCAGGCAAAACACTCGGCTTGGTGGGATTTGGCAATATTGCCCGGCAAGTGGCTCGCCGCGCCCTAGCCTTTGGCATGCACGTCCACACCTATGACCCCTATATCCCCCCAGATTCTGCCCGCTCCGAAGGCGTGCGGCTTGTCTCCCTATCAGAATTACTTGCCAGTAGCGACATTCTCTCCCTGCACGCCACCTACCGCACTGCCGAAGATTGCATTGTCAACGCAGACACACTCAGCAAAGTAAAAACAGGTAGCTACCTAATTAATGCAGCAGATGCACGCTTAGTGGATGAAACCGCTCTGGAACAGGCACTAACAAACGGACAAATTGCTGGTGCGGCGCTAGACGGCGTACAAAGCCCCCATTCTGCCCACAACCACCCACTGCGCCAGTTCCCACAAGTCATCCTTTCGCCCAATCTGAACCAAAGCACCATCGAAGCACAAACCCGCACCAGCATTGCCGTTGCCGAGCAATGTTTGCAAGCCCTGACAGCCAAAGACTACATCAATTTTGTCAATTTACCCTTCACGGCAGAA
This sequence comes from Anaerolineales bacterium UBA6668, assembly GCA_002455215.1. Taxonomy (GTDB): domain Bacteria; phylum Chloroflexota; class Anaerolineae; order Anaerolineales; family UBA6668; genus UBA6668. The sequence goes on from DKKK01000049.1 coordinate 2,177, forward strand.
GTTGCTTACGCCAAATTCCGCCCCTATTTGGAACTAGCAGAAAAGATGGGGAAAGTGCAAGGTTATTTGGCAGAACGAAATTGGATTACCCAACTGGAAGTTGAAGTACACGGTGAAGGCTTGCAAAATTTGGTTCGCCCAATTGCAACCGCATTGCTAAAAGGCATGTTGCGCCCACTGGGAAACCGCGTCATCAATTATGCAAATGCGCCGTTAATTGCCAGTGAGCAAGGCATCCAAACCAAACAAAGTGTCGGATTACCTTCCGTAAATTACCCAAATATGATTAGCTGTCGCGTCCATTGGACTGGCGGAAGCCAAACCCTTTCCGGCGTGTTGTTTGGCGATGGTGAAGCCCGTATTGTGCAGTATAGCAACATCGCGGTGGATGTGCGCCCCACAGGTTATATATTAATTTTGGAGAATCAGGACGTGCCGGGCGTTATTGGCAAGGTAGGCACATTGCTAGGNNTAAATATTGGAGAATGGCGCTACGGGCGAGATTATCCGGGTGGTAGGGCAATTAGTTTTATCAATTTGGATAGCTACTGCCCCAGCAAAGTGTTACAATTACTCAAAGCCGAACCAGAAATCTACTCGGCAAAACTGTTAAAGCTCTAGCACACCCTATTTAACCGGTCATTATGTCAAACACACCTTCTGATTGGGGTTACTCCACACGATCTGTACACGCGGGCGAAGAACGCCAAAAAGCATACAAGGCGCTAGTCGAACCTTTGGTGACAACCGCAACTTATGTTTTTGAAAACACACAAGAGCTAATTGAATTTAAAGAAGCTCAACTATGGGGAATGCAAGGCAAGCGAGCGGAATATGCTCGCTATGGTATGCCCACCATTGCCGCCTGCGAGCAACGCCTTGCCGCCCTTGAAAACGCTCAAGATGCAATCTTGACTGCGTCCGGCATGTCTGCAACCATGATCAGCCTGATGGCGCTACTGGGGCAAGACACACATCTGATAATGACCGATGATTCCTATCGCCGCACCCGCTTGTTTTGCCAAAACTTCCTGCCAAAATTTGGTGTGACGGTCAGTGTGATTCCTACCGGCGATTTACATGCCCTTGCCAATGCCATCCAACCCAACACCCGCGTATACTTTACCGAGTTTCCCACCAACCCCTACTTGCGACTGACAGACCTATCTGCCCTTGCCGAGTTTGCCAAACAAAAAGGCGTCAAGACCATTATTGACTCAACCTTTGCCACACCCGTCAATATCCGCCCATTGGCATACGGCATTGATTTGGTTGTTCACTCTGCCACCAAATATCTGGCGGGACACAACGACGTGTTGGCTGGCGTAATACTAGGCAATTCTGATTTACTGGCAAGTATCCGACAAGTATTGTGGTCATTCGGGGCAGTAGCTGACGCTCGTGGCGTATATGAGCTACTGCGCGGCTTAAAAACACTGTCCTTACGGGTAGAACGCCAAAACGAAAACGCCCTGACTCTTGCCCGCTTTTTGGCAAATCACCCAAAAATTGAGCAGGTTTGGTATCCGCTTCTTGAAAACCACCCCGACTACCTACTCGCCCAACGTTACCTGCACGGGGGTGGCGGTGTGGTCAGCTTTGCGGTGAAAGGCGGTTTGGAAAGCGCCAGCCAATTCATTGACCGCGTCAAAATACCCTTCATTGCGGCAAGTCTTGGCGGGCTAGAATCGTTGATAGAACAACATGTACTGATGAGCTATTTCGACCTGAGCCCGGAAGAACGTACGGCGCAGGGCATGCGAGAAAATTTGGTGCGTATGGCAGTTGGCATTGAAGATGTACAAGACTTAATTGCCGATTTAGACCAAGCACTTGCCGGGCTAGCATAAACGCTCACCCGTCAATACAAAAAGTCGCCTTCGGGGCGACTTTTTGTTTTAAAACGGAGCATTTAGCGCAAAATGATGGGGAAGTACACCTGATTTGCCGGAACAGATGTTGGCGTGACGGTAGGGGTATC